>NZ_QTNE01000012.1:0-152858 GCF_003603495.1 Bacteroides sp. AM41-16
GGCCGGATTAAGTTCTTCGAGAACTTCGCCGGAAGGAAGACCCCAACAATAGTTAAGAAGTATCTCTTAAGTTGACTTTAAAAGATTGTTTTGAGATTTTATACTATGAAAAGTTGTATATATATAAAAAATGAGAACAGTAGAAATAGAGTATCTATTTTCTGCTGCTCTCATTAGAGTAATAAGCTATTTAGTAAGTTTTGTAATTTATCCTTTTCTTATTTTTATCCACCTTTTATCCTTTTCTGTTCTATAAATTAAGAACAAAAGAGGGGATAAATAAGGAGGAAAAGAAGTTCTACCCAAAAAGTAGTCCGTTCTTATTTCATAATGTGGTTTATTAATTCTTCCGGTGAAAGAGGTGTGATACCAAAAATATAGCTTTGACCAAACTGAAATGGTTCAGTCAGTTCAAAGTTCTCATAAGCGATACCACCAGGTATCGGAGATTTACTTGCCCAATAAGTATAACGACCATTCACAACTCCTTCTAACTCATTACTTGGATTGGAACAATACCAATATTGCGTTGCTTTTTTACCAGTATATTTCCAATGTGTATGTGTATCTTCAGCATATACAGCTTTTGTAGGGTCTTTCTCATCAGGTGACGCTATAAACCATACACCTCCATTTTTATCTTTTATCATTTCTGCCACTGGAGTATGGTTATGTTCTGTGAAATTAGAATCTTTATAGCTCGGCCATAATTGGCCGGCTTCTTTCGTTTTACCATCTGCGAGATGTAATGTCCTAAGTCTTGCTTTGTTTCCCATAGTAGCTGTGAGTATAAAACGATTTAGCTCATCTGACTCTTCCGTGGTATACGTAGTTAATTCAAACTCATAAGGCTTTCCTTCTGTGAATTTAGTCCGGACATAGATATCCGCACCATTATCAAAAGTTTCACAAAAGAAATACACAGTAAGTGTTTCAACTCCATTTTCCTTTGCTATTACTCCGTGAGCTGGATAATATTGATTTGGGAATGAGGGAGCTTCAGGAGTATTCCCACTCCAAAAACGTTTTCCACGAACATTATCAAGTTGACTCCATTCCAATTCTGAGAGCCCCCTATTATTTTTTGCTTTATCAATTGGTTCAAAAGCAATGAAATTGGTAACAACAAATTCATCATGTTCTAAATAAGGTGTATAGATACGAATTAGCCCACGTGGACCTCCTAATGGAGCAATTCCTATTCGGATACCATTTGCAAATCCCCAAATGGGTTGTGCTTTTGTATTTTGAGCAGGTTGTAACCATATTCCATTTTTTTCCGGAGTTGCTAAAGTTTCCGGAGCTATTTGTAGGTTAGTCTGTCCATAAAGGTAGTGTATTCTGCATGCAAAGAATAAAAGTGTAAATAGAATCTTGGTTTTCATGATTTTAAAAGTTTAAAATTAATTTTTATGTGTCGTTTATGGTAGTTCATATCGTTTTTAGCATGATTTGGTACTGCAAATATAAAAATGTTATAACGAATTAGCAAAATAATTTGCAGATTTAATTTTTATGTTTATATTTGCATCGTGAGAATACGATAAGTGCTACTGATTCAAGAGGTAACCTAAAAGTATAATACTATTATATAGCAAAAACGTTACACAAATATATGTCGTCACTAAAAAAAATATCGCTGAAGGATATTGCTGAAGCTGCAGGCGTTTCAACAGCATTGGTTTCGTTCGTTTTGAATGGGAAAAAGAAAGAGTATCGCGTGGGAGAAGAAACTGCCCAACGCATATTGAAAATTGCCAATGAAATGAACTACCAGCCTAATCTTGCGGCCAAAAGTCTTCGTAGTGGCAAAACAAAAACAATAGGATTAGTGGTTTCTGATATTTCCAACCCATTTTTTTCTCAATTAGCGCGTGTATTGGAAGATGAGGCAACCAAACGGGGATATACCGTACTTTTTGGAAGTTCAGATGAGGATAAGGATAAGATGACCCGTGTTGTTAGTAACCTTATTAATAAAGGGGTAGATGGACTCATCATTGTTCCTTGTGACAATTCTGAGAAATCCATCGCTTCACTTGTGAACAATAATATCCCTATTGTTTTGTTCGACCGCTATTTTCCGGAAATCAATGTCAGCTATGTGGCGTTGAATAACTTCAATGCTTCCTATATATCAACCAAACATCTTTTGAATGCAGGCTATAACGCTCCTTGTATGGTGGCTTATGATGTCAACCTTATCCATATGAAAGAGCGTATCCGTGGTTATAAAAAGGCTATGGATGAAGCCGGTAAGAGAAACTTGGCTAACGTGGTCTTTTTGAGGCAGGATGCTCCCAGAAAGTCCGCAGACCGTTTGTTGCCTAAAATGATTGATGGCGGTGTAGACGCTTTTCTTTTTGCCACCAACATGATTTCATTGGCTTGTTTATATACAATAAAGGACATGGGAGAGGGAATTATTGGTAAAATAGGTTTAGTGGGTTTTGACGGTAATCCGGTATTTGACTTTTTTGATGCCCCTATATCCTATATTCAGCAGCCTATAGATGTTTTAGTACAGAAAGCACTTGAAATACTGATAGATATCATTATTAACGGTAATACAGTGCAGTCTGTGCTTGCCGAGGGAGAATTTATTGAAATGGCTCCTTAGGAGAGCTGTTTTTTTTACATGATAGCTTAATCGATTTAGTTAATTTTTATATTAATCTCAATAAAATCAGTTGAACCATGAGAAATTCAAGATTAATCGGTGGAAAGCCGAAAATTGGTATCAGACCTATTATTGACGGTCGTCGTGGAGGTATCCGTGAGTCATTGGAGGATATGACTATGGCCATGGCCCATAAAGTGGCCGAGCTTTATTCTTCTGTCTTACGTCATAGTGACGGCACTTCCGTAGAGTGCGTCATTGCAGATACAACTATTGGTGGAGTGGCTGAAGCTGCCATGGCGGCTGAAAAATTCCGTAATAGTGGAGTCGGTGTTGTACTTTCTGTAACTCCTTGCTGGTGTTATGGATTCGAAACTATTGATATGGACGGAGAAATGCCAAAAGCCATCTGGGGCTTTAATGGTACAGAACGTCCGGGTGCGGTTTACCTGGCTTCAGCATTGGCAAGCCATACACAGAAGGGATTGCCTACTTTTGGCATTTACGGACGTGATGTACAGGAGGTGACCAATATGGAGATACCGGAAGATGTACAGGAAAAATTGTTGCGTTTTGCCCGTGCAGGTATAGCTGTGGCTACAATGAAGGGGAAATCCTATCTTTCAATCGGCAGTGTATCCATGGGCATTGCAGGCTCTATTCCCAATCCTGATTTCTTCCAAGAGTATTTGGGCATGCGTAATGAGTATGTGGATGCCAGTGAGATAGAACGTCGTGTCCAGTTGGGCATTTATGACCATGAAGAGTTCGCACGTGCCATGGCATGGACAGAAAAGTATTGCAAGAGTAATGAAGGGACAGACTTTAATCCGGAACATCTGGTATATTCCCGTGAAGAGAAAGATGCCCGTTGGGAATACGTGGTAAAAATGACTCTTATTTTCCGTGATATGATGATTGGCAATCCCAAATTGGCTGAAATGGGGTTCAAGGAAGAGTCAATGGGACACAATGCGATTGCTGCGGGTTTCCAGGGACAGCGCCAGTGGACGGATTATAAGCCTGACGGTGATTTTTCAGAAGCTATACTGAATACTTCTTTCGATTGGAACGGTATCCGTGAAGCATTTACTTTCGCTACGGAAAATGATACGTTGAATTGTACTTCAATGCTCTTCAATCATCTATTGACCAATACTGCACAGATATTTGCGGATGTGCGTACTTATTGGAGTCCGAATGCCATAGAACGGGTAACGGGTAAGAAATTGGAAGGTAAGGCGGCAAACGGTTTCATTCACCTGATCAACTCCGGTTCTTGTACGCTTGATGGAACAGGCTGTCAGACACGTGACAATAAACCGGTAATGAAGCCTTTCTGGGAAATTACGGAAGAGGAAGTGGAAGCTTGTCTTTCTGTAACCAAGTGGCATCCGGCCAGTCGCGAATATATGCGTGGCGGTGGTTATTCTTCCCAGTTCCTGACTCGTGGTGAAATGCCGGTAACAATGTGCCGTTTGAATCTCGTAAAAGGTCAAGGTCCGGTATTGCAGATTGCCGAAGGCTGGACAGTAAATTTGGATAAGGATGTTTTCAAGGCTATCAATGAACGTACTGACCGTACATGGCCTTCCACTTTCTTCGCTCCACGTCTGACAGGTAAGGGGTATTTCCGTGATGTATATACTGTTATGAATAACTGGGGGGCTAATCATGGCGCTATCAGTTATGGTCATATCGGTGCTGACTTGATTACTCTGGCTTCCATGCTTCGTATCCCGGTATGCATGCACAATGTTTCTGAGGAAAATATTTTCCGTCCCAGTGCATGGACCGCTTTTGGCGAGGATATGGAAGGCAGTGACTATAGAGCTTGCAAGAATTATGGACCTCTCTATAAATAAAGGAAACAGGCGTTATGTTGAAATCAACCAAACTGAAAAACACTCTGCTGGTAGGTGCAACTGCAATACTTGTATCATGCGGCGGACAAAAAGAAATCAAGATGGGAAGTTATGCTTATGATGCCCAGTTCTTAAAGGACCACGGCATTGAATATACTGAATTGGTATCTGCTGATGGGAATTCTAAAGTGATGGTTATTCCTGCATGGCAAGGCCGTGTAATGACTACTTCTGCTTCCGGCGATGAAGGTGATAGTTACGGCTGGATTAATTATCGTTTCATAAATGAAGGCAAAGTCAGTTCTCAATTTAATCCGGTAGGAGGTGAGGAACGTTTCTGGCTTGGTCCGGAAGGTGGTCCGTTCTCACTTTATTTTAAGGAAGGACAAGAGCAGGTTTATGATAATTGGATAGTTCCTCCGGTACTTGATACTGAAGCTTTTGACATAAAGTCGCAAGACAACAGTAGTATCCGTTTTGTGAAAGATACTCGTTTGACAAATGCTTCCGGTACTACTTTTGATATGAATATTGACCGTACTGTATCGTTGATGGATGCTGGTGAAGTTGCTGCCGATTTTAATATCCAGCTTACAAATGATATGAAAATTGTAGCTTACAAGAGTGAGAATAAGATTACCAATACAGGTGACAAGGCATGGACAAAAGAGGGTGGTCTTGTATCTGTGTGGATGCTCGGCTGTTTTAATCCTACACCGACCACTACTGTATTCATTCCTTATAAGCAAGATGCGGAAGGAACAATTGTGAATGATGAATATTTCGGTAAGATACCGGCGGATAGGCTGATAAAGGAAAATGGTATTATCTATTTCAAGATTGACGGGCTCTATCGTTCCAAGCTGGGATTGCCGGCTTCACGGGCAACGGATATTTGCGGAAGTTATGATTCGTCGAAAGGCGTACTCACAATCCTGTGGTGTAGTCTTCCCGAAACTCCTTCAGTCTACGTAAATGGCCAATGGGGACCTCAGGAAGATCCGTTTGCCGGCGATGTAATCAACTCTTATAATGACGGTCCGGTAGAAGACGGTTCTATAATGGGACCTTTCTATGAAATTGAAACGTCTTCTCCCGGTGCGGAGCTGGCTCCCGGTGCCTCATTGGTCCATACGCAAAAGGTGATTCATATACAAGGTAAGGATGAACAATTGGTTCCTATCGTGCAAGATTTATTTGGAGCGGATTTGAATGTAATAAAAACAAAGTTTCAATAGGGTAACTATATAATGGAGAATTCGTATGGAATCAAATAAAATAATACCGAAAGGAATCCTCTTCCCATTCATTCTGCTCACTACTCTTTTCTTTGCCTGGGCTGTGCCGAATAATCTGACAGATACTATGCTTGCAGCTTTCAAGCGCATCATGAGTATGAGTGATTCAAAAACAGCTTGGATACAGGTAGTGTGCTATTTGTTGGGATATGGATGTTGTGCTGTTCCCGGTGCCTTGTTTATCAAGAAATACACTTATAAATCAGGCGTGATGCTGGGGCTTGGTCTATATGCATTTGGGGCTTTACTGTTCTATCCTGCCATGCTTAGCTCGGGAGTGAATGTTGATTTCAGCTTCTTTATGTATCTGCTGGCAATCTTTGTTCTCTTTGCCGGACTTTCAGTTCTGGAGACGTCTACTAATTCTTATGTATTGGCAATCGGTCCTGAAAGTACCGCGACACGCCGTTTGAATCTGTCTCAGGCCTTCAATCCGTTCGGAGCGATTACGGGAGTGGTGATCAGTCAGATTTTCATCCTCTCACAACTGAATGGAATGACAGCGACAGAGCGTGCCCAACTTCCGGCTGAGGAGCTGGCCGCCATCCAGGGGCAGGAATTGAATGCTGTTACTACTGCTTATGTGGTACTTGGTCTGGTGATGTTGGTGCTCTTACTTGCTATTCGGCTTACCAAAATGCCTA
The DNA here is from genome assembly GCF_003603495.1 of Bacteroides sp. AM41-16. Taxonomy (NCBI): domain Bacteria; kingdom Pseudomonadati; phylum Bacteroidota; class Bacteroidia; order Bacteroidales; family Bacteroidaceae; genus Bacteroides; species Bacteroides sp. AM41-16. The sequence continues at coordinate 6,428 of NZ_QTNE01000012.1, forward strand.
ATCTTAGTGAAAAAGGTGAAAAAATAGAGTTTGGTGCCACTCTTCGTCGTCTTATAAAGAATAAGAATTATGTATGGGGTGTAATAGCACAATTTTTCAATATTGGTGCACAGATAGCCGTATGGTCATTCGTGATCCGTTATGCTATGGTACAGCTGAATTTTGACGGTGTATTGGCTTCTTTAGGAGATTCTGCTTCTGCAGATGCTGTTGTAAATGCATTACGGGGAGTGGAACCGGTAGCTGCCGCATTCTATAATTGTTGTGAATGGCTTGGATTGAATGATTTGCTGCCACGTACAGCAGAACAGGCTGCAGCTACTTACTATATCATGTCACTTATTCTCTTTGTAGTAATGAGATTCGTATGTACTGCCATGATGAAATATGTGAAAGCTTATAAACTCTTGATAGGACTTGCGCTTCTTGCTGTAATGTGTTGTTTGGGTGCCATGTTCGGCAAGGGCAGTTTCGGCGTCTATTGCCTGATGGGCATTTCTGGTTGTATGTCATTGATGTTCCCGACCATTTATGGTTTTGGTCTTACAGGTTTGGGGGATGATACTAAGATTGGAGGTTCATTCATGGTAATGGCTATTGCCGGTGCTGCCGTTCTGACCCAAATTCAGGGTATTGTCTCCGACCAGACGGGTAGTATTATGGCTGCATATGTTGTACCGGCCGTTGCTTTTGCAGTGATTGCCTATTATGGGTTCTTCATTGCAAGAAAACAAGAATTGACAACCAAATAATGCTTTAGACTATGGAATCAAACAAGAAATACGTTATCGGTCTTGATTTTGGTACGGATTCTTGTCGTGCACTGGTAGTGGATACATATACTGGCCGTGAAATGGCTACGGGGGTAAGTTTTTACCCCCGTTGGAAAGCGGGACTTTACTGCGATGCACACAACAATCGTTATCGCCAACATCCATTGGATTATATTGAATCCATGACAGAGGCTGTACATATAGCTTTATCTGATTTGAAGGAAGAAGAAATTACTTCTATTTGCGGATTATGTTTTGACACAACTGGTAGTACTCCTGCTTTAACCGATAAGGCAGGAATGCCATTAGCTTTGCGCCCTGAATTTGCAGAAGAACCGGATGCTATGTTTATTCTTTGGAAAGATCATACAGCTGTTCGAGAAGCTGAGCAAATCAACGCACTGATCAATCAACGCAACCTTGATTATTTGCTTTATGAAGGTGGTACTTATTCATCAGAATGGGTATGGTCAAAGGTTTTACATATTATTAACACAAACGTCGCTATAAAGGATGTTGCTTATGCTTGGGTAGAACATTGTGATTGGATGACCGGATTAGTAACTGGTAATACTATTCCGGAACAGATCTTTCGTAGCCGTTGTGCTGCTGGACATAAAGCAATGTGGCATGCCAGTTGGGGTCTTCCTTCCGGCGAAGTTCTCGAAGAACTTAATCCGGCCTTGAAGGAAATGCTCCCCCATCTGTTCACAGAAACCCACACCAGCGACACCAAGGCAGGGGAACTGACACCCGAGTGGGCAGACAGGCTTGGACTTCCCCAAGGAATCGCCGTGGCTGTGGGGGCGCTGGACGCCCATATGGGAGCCGTAGGCGCATCCGTCGCCCCGGGGATACTGACACGTATCATGGGAACATCCACCTGCGACATCATGGTTGCCGGCAAAGACGAGGTAGGCGGACGCTGTATCAAGGGAATCTGCGGCCAGGTGGACGGTTCGGTGCTTCCGGGATTCATCGGTTTCGAAGCCGGACAGTCGGCTTTCGGAGACATCTACGCCTGGTTCAGGAAGATGCTGGCATGGACACTGAAAGATATCCCCGGAGGAGAGGCCAGGCAGAAAGTTCTGGACGGCATGCTGGTGGAACTCACCCGTGAGGCCCAGGACATGGAACCCTCCGAGGACGGTGTTGTCGCCCTGGACTGGATGAACGGCCGCCGTACCCCCGATGCGAACCAGAACGTGAAGGGTGCCGTTGCGGGACTCACACTGGGTACCAGCGCCCCGGAAATATTCCGTGCGCTGGTGGAAGCCACCGCCTTCGGTTCCCGCCGTATTGTGGAGCATATGAAGGGCCAGGGGCTGCGCATTGATTCGGTCAATGCCATCGGAGGTATCAGCAAGAAGGCGCCCTTCGTGATGCAGACGCTGGCAGACGTGCTGGACATGCCTATCCGTGTGGTCCGCTCGGAACAGACCTGTGCCTTGGGAGCGGCAATGTTCGCGGCAGTTGCCGCAGGGGTGTACAAGGATATCAATGAAGCGACAAGGCACATGGGGTCGGACATCGAAGCTGAATACCGGCCGGATGAAAAAAGAGCCCTCATCTACGAAAAACTATACAAGAAATATCTTGAACTGGCAAAACTTGCTGAAACCATTAACTAAGTATACAAACCATTAATCTATTTAAAACATGAGAATCAAATCATTAATTTTAGCGGCCTTATGCATGGTCACCGTGAGTGTTTACGCCCAAAGCAACTACCCGTTCAACGGTCTGGACATGAACATGGGTAACCTGTCAAGACTGTCCGATGCGAAGACACGTTCCATTAGCCCCGAGAACTTCACGGGCGAGAAGGGCAAGGGCGGCATGGCCGACCCGGTCAGGGACAAGGACCAGCGGAATGTGGCCAACGCCCACCATGCGGCCAAGGACCTGGGCAAGGGTTGGAAGGTAAACCCCTTCATCATCGTGAAACCGGGAGAGACAATCACGATTGCGGAAATCGAGGGTCCGGGAGCCATCCAGCAGATCTGGATGACACCGACCGGGAACTGGCGCTTCTCCATCCTGAGAATGTACTGGGACGACGAGAAGGAGCCTTCCGTCGAATGTCCGGTGGGTGACTTCTTCTGCAGCGCATACAATGAATATGCACAGCTATCCTCACTGGCCGTCTGCGTGAATCCGGGCAGCGCCTTCAACTGTTACTGGAAGATGCCTTTCCGCAAGAAAGCTCGTATCACGCTGGAGAACATCAACACTGCCGAGGAGATGCGTCTGTACTACCAAATCAACTACACCCTGACAGAAGTTCCTGAGGACGAGGCCTACTTCCACGCGCAGTTCCGCCGCTCCAACCCGACCCAGGGGTCACTGCACACGCTGATTGACGGTGTGAAGGGCAAGGGACAGTACGTGGGTACCTACCTGGCGTGGCGTGTAAACGACAACTGCTGGTGGGGTGAAGGGGAAATCAAGTTCTACATGGACGGTGACAAGGAATATCCGACTATCTGCGGAACCGGGGCTGAGGACTACTTCTGCGGTTCGTACAATTTCGAGAACCAGAAGACGCACCAGTACCAGGAGTTCACCACCCCTTATGCCGGTATGCACCAGGTAATCCGTCCCGACGGGCTGTACCGTGCGGTGACCGCTTTCGGGCTGTACCGCTGGCATATCCTTGACCCGGTACGCTTCGACAAGGACCTGAAAGTCACGATACAGGATTTGGGATGGCGTCATGACGGACGCTACAACAACCAGAAGTCGGATATCTCGTCGACCACTTTCTGGTACCAGGCCGAGCCGCATGCCAAATTCCCGGCTTTGCCGAGCAAGGACGATTTGGAAATTCCAAGATGGTAAAATTGGGTATACCCAATATTTAAAATTACGTTGTTTTTTTATTAACTATTAAATCAAAGTATTATGAGGATTTCTTTTAAGAGGAATGGTTTCATAGCATTGGCATCAATGCTATCATTTGCAGTGTATGCAGGGGATAATTTGCCTCTTGCAACTGCTGCATCGGGGGGTTACGATAAATTGAAAAATGAATCAATAGACATGAAAAACATATTATTTATAGCATTCTCTTCGTTTATACTTTTATTCGTTTCTTGTACTTCTGAACAAGAAACTGAAACTTATATTCCTATTGATGAAATTATACCTTTGGATACTTATTTGATTCCAAATAAGGATACAAAAATTGTATCAACAACATTGAATTTTAAGGATATTGATGCCATAGATTATTTGCTGGTTAGAAAGAGTGTAGGTGACAGCTATTCAGCTAAGATAAATCAAAGCGAACTTACGTCTGATTATATTTTCAATTATACCATTCAAAAAACAGATCCACAGAATTTTCGGCTAGTATTGGCTGCCTTTTACAAAGATGGTAATATGTCGAAAGAGCTCTCTTTGAATGTGGATAACCGTTGGGGTTTTTTTATTCGTAATGTTACTCGTATAGCTCGTGTTACAGGGAGTATAATAAATGGAGAAAACTTTCCAAGTCCTAATAATACTGCGACAAAATGGAATGTAGGAGGAACAGATCTTGGCATTATTTGGGAGATGCAGCCCGGAAAATATGGAATTTTCTTTGGTGATACTTTTGGGTATGACTTTAAGCCTAATCCGGCTAATCCTGGACCTAACGGAGGGAGTTGGCGTAGTAATGTGCTGGCTTTCTCGGAGGATAATGATTTAGAAGATGGATTGTCATTCAGCAATATGGTTACTGATGATAAAGGGTATGCCCGCGAGATAATATATGGAGGAAAAGATTCGTCAGGTAATGGTGATTGGACTTCTATCCCAACAGCTGCTATTCGTGCTAATGGAATAGATTATGTGCATTATTTTAATATGAGAAATTGGACAGGATGGGTTACAAATTATTCGGGAATATATAAGTCGGCTGATAATGGTTTGACATGGGCTAAATGTAAAGATATAACCTTCTCATCTTATAGTTTTTTTGGTCAGGTAGGGTACTTTAAGAAAGATGGATATGTTTATATGATAGGTACTCAAACGGGGAGGGATAGCAATGCTAAATTAGCACGATTTCATGAAACAGATATTGAGAATAAGACAGCTTATGAATATTGGAATGCTTCTACTAATCAATGGATAAAAGGCAATGAAAATGAGGCAACAGTATTAATAGAAGATAAGGTTGGTGAACTTTCTTTTATATATAATGAAACACATAAGAAATGGATAATTGCTTATTTCAATGCAGATAGATATAATATAACTATGCGTACGGCAGAAGACATAACTGGCCCATGGAGTGAACCCTATGAGCTTGCTAATGGTAGAGAGTATGCCCAATTGTATGGTTCTTACATTCATCCGTTGTCGGTAACTGGTGATAATTTATATTTTACGATGTCAATGTGGATGCCTTATAATGTTTTTTTAATGAAGGCTGAATTGGCTGATATGGGAGAGTTTTAATTATATTGATAAATATAATATCATGAACACACGCACATTAATTATAACTTTTGTTTGGATGATAATGTCCAACATAGGCATCTTTGCTCAAGAGCATTGGGATGCACAAGAGAGAATTGAGTTGAATAAGGGTGTTTTTCCGAAGAATTTTAGTAAAGCTATTGATATTATACAGTATGATTTATTAGGAATTGAGAGAGGAAAAAGCCATGTGAAAGTGATAGATAACAACACTTTGTACATAAACCTTTCTTTTTCGCTTAAAAACTTTGTTCAACAAGGTGATTGGCGTATAGCGGTAAAGCCGGATTTTTTACCTTCATTCCATTGGGCGCCACATCTTACTCCTACTGATAGAAATGTCATCGATCAACATGTATTCCGTTCTCCTGCCCTTATCGTAGCAGACGATCATCAAACTCTTATTCTTATCCCCGATTTGGATATTATGCAGAAGGGGACTCCTGTACGATGGTATATGGATATGGACGCATCCTCTAATACACTTATTCTCGGAATGTGTAATAACCATGTATCCGAACACGTTCTGTTTGAGCGTGATCAAGAAACTACTTACCCAATATGTAAATCCTCATGTAATGAGCACACGCTGCCATATGTTGGCCATGTATGTGGTTTTGGAAAACCATCTCACCTCGTTGTGCGATACGCCAAAGGCTTATGAAGGTCAACCGGGGTTCGAGGTGCTCCGTACCGTGCCGGGAACGTGGGATGAGATAAGAGTTCCGCTGGCAAGGATGAATGAGCATGTCACGGTGGCCCGCAGGAGCGGTTCGGACTGGTGGGTAGGCTCGCTAAACAACGGTGCGGAAAGGAATCTGAAATTGGAATTGGACTTCCTTAGTGAGGGAGACTACCAAGCAACGATCTATACCGATGCAGAGGATGTGGACCGGAATCCAAACCATCTGGACAGACAGGTACGGAAAGTTACAAGGAAGGATATCATTGAACTGAATCTGGCAAAGGATGGAGGAGCGCTATTACATATCAGAAGGTTATAAGGGTGATGTTTATCAGTTGAAATTGTATTTCAATCAGTTGTTAGTTTGTTAGGATAAGAAGATTGTTCCAGGATAATATTTTTAGTCAATGGATTTATAACATGAACAGAAGAAATTTTATAAAGAGAGTGGGCCTTTTGGGGGCAGGATATGCGCTGAATAAAAACTTGATGTTTGCGAATTCAGGCGTAGCTTCGACAGCTGCCTCTTTTTCGTCGTTTCCAACAGTAAGGAAGCCTATATCGGAAAGGAACTTCAAAAGTCCTGCCATTGAAAAGGCCATTACTACTTTTAAACAGAAGGTCAAGAATGAAGAACTGGGCTGGCTGTTTGGGAATTGTTTTCCGAATACGTTGGACACAACCGTTTTTTATTCAGAAAAGGATGGCCGACCGGATACATATGTGATTACCGGTGATATTGATGCCATGTGGTTAAGGGATAGTTCTGCCCAAGTATATCCGTATTTGGATTTCATGTCTGAAGATAAGAACCTGCAAAGACTGATAATTGGCGTTATCAATAAGCAGACCTCCTTTATATTGAAGGATCCGTATGCCAATGCCTTTTATGATGATGATACGAAGTATACAAGATGGAACAGCGACCATACGGAGATGAAACCGGGTATTCATGAGCGTAAATACGAGTTGGATTCGCTTTGCTATCCCATTCGCCTGGCATATGGATACTGGAAAAAGACAAATGATGCTTCTCCTTTCGATGCGCAATGGAAGAAGGCGATAGAAACCGTTTTAAGGGTCTGCAAGGAACAGCAGAGAAAAGATGGTAACGGGCCTTATAGCTTTCGCAGAACTTCGGAATGGGCTATAGATGCTGTTCCTATGGGTGGAGTGGGCTATAAAGTAAATCCGGTCGGATTGATTTGCTCTACTTTCAGGCCTAGTGATGATGCCACTATCTTTCCTTTTCTCGTCCCGTCCAATTTCTTTGCGGTGGCCAGTTTGAGGCAGGCTTCCGAAATGGTTCAAAAGATAACCAAAGACAATGTACTGGCTGATGAACTGTTGGCGTTGAGTAAAGAAGTTTATAATGCTTTGCAGACTTATGCCGTGGTGAATCATCCGAAGTTCGGTAAAATCTATGCTTTTGAAATAGATGGCTTTGGATCGGCTTATCTTAGTGATGATGCCAACGTCCCTAATCTGCTGGCGTTACCCTATCTGGGTGGTGTTGATAGTGATGATGCAATTTATGCCAATACCAGAAGATTCGTGTGGTCGGAATACAATCCTTATTTCTTTAAAGGTTCTTATTTTGAAGGGATAGGAGGACATCATATTGGTACGGACATGATATGGCCGATGAGCCTGATAATGAAAGCCCTGACTGCTCAAGACGATAAAGAGTTACAGCAATGTATCCAGATGCTCCAGAAAACGCATGCCGGTACCGGGTTCATGCACGAGTCATTCCACAAGGATGACCCCAAGAAATTCACAAGGAGCTGGTTTGCATGGGCCAATACATTGTTTGGAGAATTGCTGTGGAAAACATTCAATGAGAAACCATATTTATTGGAATATTAATCATCTAATTAATCAATGTAAACAAAAATTTATGAGAAGAATTACAAAATTCAGTTTGTTACTCTCCCTTGTTCTGGGATTGTACTTTCCTACTGTTTTTGCACAGTCGAACATGACGAACGAAATGTTTGACTTGGCAAAGTTGAAGTCGGGTGTAAAAAACAAAAGAATCTCCAGTACAGATCCTACCGGAGGTAACAGAGATCACTTGGAGCCCTTCAAACCAGGTGAGAAACGCATCATTGCAGACATCAAGGGAACGGGAGTCATCAACCACATTTGGGTGACGATTGCGCCTCCACCTCCCACTTTGAGCAGAAACGACATTATCATTCGCATGTATTGGGACGGCAACGATTATCCTTCGGTAGAGTCTCCCATCGGCCCTTTCTTCGGACAAGGCTGGGATGAGAGATACAACTACGCATCCTTGCCTCTTTCGGCCGGTCCTGAAAACGGTACCGGTCTGTCGTGCTATTTCGCTATGCCTTTCGAGAAGGGCGCACGCATTGAAATTGAGAACCAGAGCGACCGCAACATAGATGCTTTCTACTTCTACGTGGATTATCTGGAGATGGCGAAGCTTCCCAAGGACATGGGCCGCTTTCATGCCTGGTATAACCACAACCTGACTGAAGCACTTCCCGAAGGCGAGACGGAGTGGGGAGTTACCGGTGCCCAGAAGCCGAACACCACCGGCGAACGCAACTATGTGTTCATGGAAACCCAAGGCAAGGGACACTTTGTAGGTATCAATTACTATGTGCATTGTCCCACTCCCATGTGGTATGGCGAAGGTGACGACATGTGGTTCATTGATGGAGAAAAGGTTCCCTCGCTGATAGGTACAGGTACGGAAGACTTCTTCAATACGGCCTGGTGTCCTAAAGAAGCCTTCTCGCATCCTTACTTCGGTTATCCCCGTGTGAACAATGATATAGGCTGGCTGGGTCGTACCCACGTTTACCGATTCTTCATTGAAGATCCCATTTTCTTTGAAAAGAGCCTGAAGGGAACCATCGAACATGGCTCCAACAACAACTTGACGTTGGATTTGTCTACCGTGGCTTATTGGTACCAAGATTCGGCTGTGGCTCTTCCCGAAGCTCCTACAAAGGCACAGCGTGCTCCGAAACCTTTCATCAACCATGTTGATATACATCGTTGGCGGGATGCCTGGCGTAAGTCCAAGGGTAACAAAGCCACTCTGTGGGGCAACGAGTAAACTTTTGTAACGCTCTTTTTTTATACGTTCATAGGCTGATATTTATATCCGGGGTTTTGCCATTATATTGGCAAAACTGTGTCTCTATATTGGCAAAACTGTGCCACTATATTGGCACGACTATGGAAAAATAGTTCTACGGAGCAGCAAATTCAATAAATCATTAATAAAGGTACGAAATGAAGAATATTCCCAAAAAGCAATTTGCGGGCTGGATGCTGATGCTACTGTTGTGCATCAGTATCTCGGCATTTGCCCAGTCGCCTAAGAAGGTGACCGGACGTGTGATGGATGCACAAGGTGAGTTACTCATCGGTGTGAATGTGACGGAGGCGGCAGACCCTTCTAATGGTGTGGTGACGGACATCAACGGTACGTATACGATTACGTTGAAAGGTAATAAGCCGTCATTAAAATTCTCTTATATTGGCTTTAAGGATAAAGTGGTAGCGGTAGGCTCCAAAGGAGTGCTTGATGTAGCTTTGGAAGAAGATGTGGCAGCCCTTGACGAAGTGGTGGTAGTGGGCTTCGGAACGCAGAAGAAAGCTTCTGTGGTCGGCTCCATTACCAATATAGAGCCGGCCAAACTTGCCGCGGCTCCCAGCCGTTCGCTTAGTAACAACTTGGCGGGTATGGTTCCCGGTGTGATTGCGGTTCAGCGTAGCGGTGACCCTTGGTTCAATAACTCCGACTTCTGGATTCGTGGTATCAGTAGCTTTACTGGCAATACCAATCCGCTGGTATTGGTGGACGGCGTCGAGCGTTCGCTCCACGACATCGACCCTGAAGAAATCGCCTCCTTTTCCGTGTTGAAGGATGCTGCCGCCAGTGCCGTCTACGGTGTGCGCGGTGCCAATGGTGTAGTGATGATTGAGACCAAGCGTGGCAAGATTGGAAAGCCGCAGGTGAACGTCCGCTTCGAACACTCCTTTACGCAACCCATCAAGATACCCGACTACATCGGCAGTGTGAAGTATCTGGAACTGATTAACGAAATGTATGCCGAGCAGGGTAGAAACCCGTTTGTAAGCGAAGCCACCCTGCTGAACTACAAGAACCAGACCGACCCGGAACTCTATCCCGATGTGAATTGGTGGGATGTTATCTCCAAAGACCATGCAGACAACACAAAGGCGAACGTTAGTGTCAACGGTGGTACGGACATTCTTCGTTATGCGTTGGTGGCAGGATATTACAATGAGAACGGTATCATTGAACGCGACAAAAACCAGGAGTGGGACTCTTCCCTGAAGGTGAGCCGATATACGGTACGTTCCAATGTAGATGTGAATGTGACTCCCACTACCTTGTTCCGCGCCAATGTGGGCGTATTCCTGCAAACTCGTAACGCTCCTCCGGGAGACACGGAAACCAACCAGGGCATTTTCTATCAAGCCATGCGTGTACCTCCCTACGTGCATCCGGCTATCTATGCCGATGGGCGCATTCCACGTGTGATGTACAAGGAGAACCCTTGGGCGTGGGCCACGCAGCGTGGATACGAAAAACTAAATCATAATAAGATTGAATCCTTAGTATCGTTGGAACAAGATTTGAAGTTCGTTACACCGGGATTGAAGTTCAAAGGAACCTTCTCTTTCGACAAGTTCTCGGCAACTTCCGTAACACGTTCCAAGAACCCCTATTACTACAATCCCGCCACCGCACGCGATGCAGAGGGCAACATCATCACTGATGTGCAGACCACCGGACAAGAGTTCCTGGGCTATGCAAAAGGAGCTGAATGGGGCGACCAGTCCATCTATCTGGAAGGAATGTTCTCGTACAACCGCATTTTCGGCAAAGTGCACGATGTGAACGCCATGTTCCTCTACAACCAGAAGGAGTATGACAATGGTGATGCGCTTCCCTATCGTACCCAAGGCATAGCCGGAAGATTCTCTTATACTTACGACAGCCGCTATGTTGCCGAGCTGAACTTCGGTTACAACGGCTCCGAGAACTTTGCCAAAGGCAAGCGCTTCGGCTTCTTCCCCGCCGTGGCGTTGGGATGGATTGTATCTTCCGAGAAATTCATGGAGCCGGTTTCCGATGTCATCTCCAACTTGAAGCTGAGAGCTACTTGGGGTAAGGCCGGTAACAGTAACATTGGTGGTAACAGACGTTTCGCCTATATTTCTACCATTGTCAATACCGGTTCGTACAGATGGGGTACAGATGCGGAAATCTATCGCCTTGGACGTTCGGAAGGCGAAATCGGTGTGAACAACTTGACATGGGAAACCGTGACCAAGATGAATGCCGGTATCGACTTAGGTCTATGGAATGGTAGCGTGAACCTCGTAGTGGATGTGTTCAAGGAAAAGCGCGATGACATCTTCATGCAGCGTAAGAATGTGCCTGGTTCTGCCGGATTCAACCGCCCTGTTTGGGCCAATTATGGCAAGGTCGAGAATCAGGGATTTGATGTGTCTTTGAATGTCAACCATAAGTTCAATAGCGATTGGGCCATTTCCGCTATGGCAAACTATACCTACGCACACAATAAGGTTGTGGAAATAGACGAACCTGCCGCCATCTTGGGTACATACCGTTCGCAAACCGGTAAGCCTATAGGGCAATTGTTTGGCTTGATAGCCGAAAGGCTCTTTACGGAAGATGATTTCGATGAAAACGGTATGCTTAAGGAAGGAATTCCGGCACAGAAGTTCAGTGATATGAGTAACCTACGTCCCGGTGACATTAAATACAAAGATTTGAACGGGGATGGTGAAGTGACCGCAGTAGATAAAACAGCCATTGGTGGTACACGTATTCCCGAGATTGTCTATGGTTTTGGAGCTACAGTAAGCTATAAGTCGTTCGATTTGGGAGTATTCTTCCAAGGAACAGGTAAAACCTACCAGCTCTTGGGCGGAGAGACCTGGTTGCCGGGTTCTTCCTTAGGTGCTGGTAACATCTATTCGAACATTGACGACCGTTGGACACCCGAAAATCCGAGGCAAGATGTATTCTGGCCCCGTATGGGAGACAAGGCTGTGGCAAACAATGAACAAGCTTCCACATGGTGGTTGCGTGACATGAGTTTCCTGCGCTTGAAGAATCTGGAACTTGGATATACCCTTCCGCAACGTTGGACTACCAAAATTGGCATCCGCGGCTGCCGTTTGTTTGCAAGAGGAACCAATCTGCTGACGTTCTCCAACTTCAAGCTTTGGGACCCCGAACTGGAAACTACCGATGGATTGAGATACCCACAGATGAAATCTGTATCAGTGGGTTTTAGCATCAATTTCAACAATTAATTAAGATACGAAGAAAATGAAAAAATATAAATCTATAGCAAAAGCTGTCTTATTGTCGTGCACCCTGGCATTGACAACGAGTTGCAACGATTTCTTGGACAAGGCTCCCGACGACCAGCTTACCATGGAGATGATTTTCACGGACAAGATAAGGACTGAGGACTGGTTGGCAGGTGTTTATTCATCCATTCCCAGCCCCATGTGGGGGTATTTCAAGGCACAAGGTTATAACATTATGGGCGATGATATCACTATTCCCCAAGATTGGTCGCCGTATGGATGGAGCAATGTGTATGCCTACACCACCGGAAACTGGAGTCCTATCTCAACATGGGACCCCTATTATTGGGTAGAATTACACAAGCGCATACGTTCCGGCCTTATCTTCTTGCAAGAGGCAAAAGTACTTCCGGAAAAAGACCTGAAGGAATCTTATGTCAACCAGATGAAGTACGAAGTCCGTTTCCTGATAGCCTACTATTACTCTTTGATGATTGAGTTGTATGGTGCCATACCGTTTACTCCCGGTGTGCTTGTTTCCGTCGATGCGCCCGAATCGGAGATGATGACTCCCCAAAGACCCTATGCCGAAGTGGTAGATTGGATTGACAAAGAGCTGCTGGAAGTGTCAGAGCATTTGCCCGCTGTCTATCCCAATAATACCGATTGGGGCAGGGCTACCTCTATCATGGCTTTGGCAATACGTGCCAAAACACTGTTATTTGCCGCAAGTCCATTGTTCAACGGCAATCCGGATCTCAAGGACTGGAAGAATTCGGAAGGAGAATTCCTCTTTGATGCCGAAGCCAAGCCGGAAAGATGGGAAAAGGCTGCCAAAGCTCATCTCGACTTGATAAAGGCAGCCGAAGCGGCCGGACATAAGCTGTACTATGAGTATAATGTGGATGGAAGTATCGACCCCTTCATGTCTTACTACAACATGTCGTTGAAACGCTTCTCAGAAGGCAACAAGGAGATTCTTTTCGGACGCCCCGAAAATGTGGACCTGAACTACTGGCAGGCTCATCATCTGCCGAAAGGTATCGGTGGAAATGCCGCTATGGGTGTTACTCAGGAACTGGTGGACGCTTTTTATATGAAGAACGGTGAAATGCCTATATTGGGATATAACGAGGATGGTTCGCCCATTATCAACCCGGAATCGGGGTATGTGGAAAACGGATTCTCTACCAATACAGAGTATAGAACCACGAAGTGGCCGGGCGGTGGACCTTCGAACCTTGCCAATAAAGAAACCGGTGTAAGCCCGGTAACAGAAGAAGGTACCTACAACATGTATTGCAACCGGGAGCCTCGCTTCTATGTTTCCGTCATCTATAATGGCGCATGGCTGGGAGTTGATAACCGTCGTGTGGACTTCCTTCAAGGAGGCCGTGATACGGATATGACTTTCGACTCTCCGCAGAACGGTTATAATGTCCGTAAGCGAATCTCTTTGGATGTACTTCCCAGAGATGGAAAGTATGTATATCAGCCGGGTATCTTATACAGAATGGCTGAAGCGTATTTGGGCTATGCGGAAGCATTGAACGAGTCTTCGCCAGCTCCCACTCCCGATGTATATAAGTATGTGAACTTGATTCGTGAACGTGCCGGAATTCCCGCTTTGAAGGAAGGGCTGAGTAAGGAAGAAATGCGTGCCGCCATTCAGCAAGAACGTCGGGTAGAGTTCAATTGTGAAGGTATCCGTTTCCATGACCTCCGTCGTTGGAAGATTGCCGACAAATACCTGGGCGGCAAGCTTTATGGTATGAATCATGACGGTTCTGAGAAGAGCGATGATGTGAACAATCCGAAGGCTTTTTATAAGAGAACTTACTACAAGAGCCGTACCTTCAACAAAAGAATGTATTTATGGCCCGTTCCGCAGGCTCAGATGGACATCAACCCCAATTTGAGACAAGCTCCCGGATATTAATAAATAATTAGAGAACAAGTATGAAATCAATAAAATTCATTTTTAGTGCGATGACATTGGCATTTGCTGCATTGACATCCTGTTCGGATGATAACAGTGTGGACTTGTCCAATCGTAAGTTTGTACGTATTGACCAATCATCGGTTTATTTGGAGATTGACGAAACTGCCACAGTTACCGCTTCTGTTGATGACCTGGCAGGCGATTCCTATCAGTTGAAGTGGAGTGTCCTCAACTCCGATGTGGCTACCATTGAAGGTGTGGAAAATAATGCAGCTGTAATTACACCTGTTGCTGTTGGAAAAACGGTCATCAAGGTAGAAACGGCTGATGGCAAGTTGTGCTACTTTAGCGACTTGACTGTTACCAAGACTCCTAAGACGTGTTACATTGACTTTGGTGTCATTGATTCTCCGGCTCCGTTTAACAACTATAGGAATCCCAGAGACCCCGGATTGGTAAATATGCTCGACCATAGAGGTCGTCCTACTACTTTCGGCATCGAGGTGGACAAACCGTTTTCCGGAGAATTGGCTCGCGGTTTGAATAATAATTTGGGTCTTCCAAAAACAGCTTCTGAGGATATGTTTTTCAGCGACGGTATTGCTATTCCGCTCAGTGGATTTAAGGTGACAGGTCTCTCTCAAGGAACAAAATATACGTTCAGTTTCTATGGTCACATCAATGACCGTGGAACTGAAACCGAGTTCCATGTAATCGGAAAGAACGATGGCGTTGCTTATTTGGTTAATGACGATAATTTCGATAGAACGGTAGAGATTAAGGGTATTGAGCCTAATGACGAAGGTGTTGTTTATATCGAAATGAAACCGGGCCCGAACAATGTACAATGGGCCAAATTCTTTGGCGTAAATACCATGGTACTTTCAGAAGAGTAGAATTGATGTGGTTTTATAGACCATAATCTTTTCTATTGAAATAATACTGTCAGTGAGGAGAGATACCGTTTAAACAGGCATTCTCTCCTTGCCTTTTTAAAAAACATATAGTAAAATAGTTTATGAAAATTAATTTGAAAGAAGTTTCTGTTTTCTTGTCTGCCATTCTATTGGCAGGCTCGTATGCCGTGGCTCAGAATCCATACAGATGGACGGATGAGCTGGAGTTATTGAAAAGAGTGGATAAATTGCCGGAGTATCGCACTGGCTCTTATGTGGAGCAGTTCTCGAGTTACGACCGTACCGGAGGCAATGATGATGGTTTTGCGGGTACTTATTCTTTCCTTCGTAAGGAAGGTGATAAGTTGGTGATTGCTGAGATGGAAGGCCCCGGAGTCATCAACCGAATCTGGACTCCTACACCGACGGACAATATGCTCTATTTCTATTTTGATGGACAGAAAGAGCCCGGTCTGAAAATAAAGTTCTCGGATTTGTTTTCCGGTAAGGTTTATCCGTTTACAAAGCCCGTTTGTGGTAATGAAATTGGTGGTTTTTATTGTTATCTGCCCATTACGTACAAAAAGTCCTGCAAAATTGTTTTCGATGGACCTAAATTGGAATTCATTCAGATACAATACCGTAACTTGCCGGAAAAGAAGGTGGAAACCTATACCGGTGAATTCTCACAGCAGGATAAGGATTTGTTGGCTGAGGTGAATAGAATATGGGCTGACTTGTCTCCTGCTGTAACGAATTATACCTTTGGAAAATCAGCTGGTGTACAGACGGAAGAAAAGGTATTTACACTGAGTCCGGGAGAAGAAGTTTCTTTCTTTGAGATGGCAGAACCGGGACGTATTGTAGGTATGTCGATTGATGGCGGAACATCTTTCGAAGGTTTATACAAAGATGTGATTCTTTCAGCTAAATGGGATAATGAGAAGGTGGAGGCTATTTATGCCCCCGTTGCTGATTTTTTTGGATATGCCTATGGAAAAGGAGCAATGCGGAGTATCTTAATGGGTAAGCAAGGTACTTCCAACTACTGCTATCTGCCAATGCCTTTTGACAAGTCAGCTTCTATGAAGATGATTTATAAAAAGAGAGAAGGTATTCAGCAATCTCCTATTTCTGTAAACGTTAAAGTGTACTATAACAGTAATAAGCGTAATGTGAAGGAAGAGGGTAAGTTCTATTCTGTATGGCGTAGAGAGAAAACTCCTCTCGGCATTTTCCATAAGTTTGCTGCACAAAAAGGAAAAGGACATTATGTAGGAACCATCCATCAGGCACAAGGCCTGCGTCCGGGAATGACCTTGTTCTTCGAAGGGGACGACAGCACTTACGTAGATAATAAAATGCGTCTGCACGGCACCGGTTCCGAAGACTATTACAACGGTGGCTGGTATGCTTTATTGGATCGTTGGGACAGAGGAAACAGCCTCCCTCTCCATGGTTGTCTGGATTATTCACTTCCGATGGCCAGAACCGGTGGATACCGTTTCTTCTTGGCCGACAAAATGTCCTATGAGAAGGAAATCTATCATGGAATGGAACATGGTGAAGTAAAAAATAATTTCCCGGTAGATTATACATCTGTTGGATTCTTCTATGCAGCCCAGCCATTGCAAGGCAGAGAAGAACCTACTGCTGAATTACGCACTGTATATCAGCCGACAGAACATATTTATTTCCCTCAATTGATGCAGCTGAGTCTTGGTGGAGGTGTCCAGGTAACAAATGAGCGTGGAATCCGTATGACCACCCAGCATGGAGGAGTAGTGCGCATCATGCTGAACGATGTGCCCGAAGGAAAATATAAAGTGCTGATAAACTATTTCGAGAAACCGAATGGTGCCGACTTCCAGGTTTGGCAACGCCAGAAGCAACTGTCCGGATGGATTTCTACTAAGAAGGACAAAGAAGTGTCTAAAGACAGAGTACATGTAGGAGACATCAATTTGACGGAACAAACCAATTCGGTCACTTTCCATGTGAGAAATAATAACGGTGGGGACCAGTTTGAACTGGGACTGATTATCCTGGAAAGAATAAAGGAATAGATGTGGGAATGTGTACTTGTATATGGAATTGATAAGAATGAGAACTAAACAAATTTTACTGTTCGGGCTTGTTACCTGTAGTTTGACGGGCAATATGGCTTGTAAGGATGCTGATAGTGAAAAAACGCTGTGTATTGATAATGTACGCATGATATCCCGTGTCACGGGTGATCCTTTGCCGGGAGATACATTGCTGAATCCCAATAATACCGGACCTGATTTTGATGTATATGGAACGGATTTGGGGTTAATGTGGCATATGGATGGAAACCGTGTGGGCATGTTTTTCGGAGATACCAGTGGAGAAGGCTTTGTCGTGAATAAAAATGGTGGTAATGGTTCCAACTGGCGTTCCAACGTACTGGCTTTTTCATCGGATACAGAGCTTACAGACGGTCTTAAAATAGATTCAATGCTGCTTGATGCCGATGGTAAGGCGCTTGAGGTATGTGCAGGCGGTAAGACGAATCCGGAGGTATACCAGACTTCCATCCCCACGAGTGCCATTCGTGCCGGGAAAACGGATTGTGTCCATATCATGAACATTTATGATTGGGGAGCGCCTCATGGACGCTGGCTTACCAATTTTTCTTCTGTCTATACTTCCAATGATGACGGTCGGACATGGGAGCGACGTGAAGAGGTGACTTTTTCTCCCGACAGTCATTTTTCGCAAGTGGCTTATGCCAAACGTGACGGATGGATTTATATGCTTGGCACACAGGCCGGACGTGGTGATGCTGCGTATCTGGCGCGTTTCCTTGAGAAAGATCTTCTGGATATGAAGGCCTATGAATACTGGAACGGTGAAAGTAAAGAGTGGATACGTGGAAATGAGGCTGCCGCTACTCCGGTATTGAGAGGTCCCGTAGGAGAAGCGTCGCTGATATGGCACAAGAAGTTTGAGCGTTGGATTCTGACTTATAATTATGATCCGAATCATGACGAGACTCCTTTGACCAAAAGGCATGCCATTCTTTATTGTACATCGAAGGATCTCGTCCAGTGGAGCGAGCCGAAAGTATTGGCAGAAGCGGACAGATATCCAGCTTTGTATTGCGCTTACATACATCCGTTGAAAGACAATGATGACCAGCTTTGGTTCATCATGTCCATGTGGGGGCCATACAATGCTTTCCTGATGTGTGCCGATATGAAGTTGGAGTGAGTCCTTCCGGTCATTGTTAAGTATTAGTTATCCATCCTTTGTGAATGATGGAATATTGCTGTATGAAGTATAAATGTAATAAATAAACAGAAAATGAGAAAACAGATTGCAGTATTGGCTTCCGCCTTGCTGTTAGGGGGCGGAGTTTATGCTCAGAATGCGTTGCAGACACAAAAGCCGAAAGCCTACATGGTGTCTGATGCACATTTGGACACACAGTGGAACTGGGATATCCAGACCACAATCAAGGATTATGTGTGGAATACGATCAGCCAGAATCTGTTTCTGCTGAAGCAGTATCCGGAATATATTTTTAATTTTGAAGGAGGTGTGAAATATGCTTGGATGAAGGAATATTATCCGGCGCAATACGAAGAGATGAAGAAATTCATAGAGAGCGGCCGTTGGCATATCAGCGGAGCCAGCTGGGATGCCACTGATACGCTGGTTCCTTCCATAGAGTCTGCGATTCGTAACATCATGCTTGGTCAGAATTATTATCGGAAGGAATTTGGTGTGGAAAGCACTGACATCTTTTTGCCGGATTGTTTCGGTTTTGGCTGGACACTTCCTGCCATTACGTCCCATTGCGGACTGATTGGTTTCTCTTCTCAGAAGTTGCAGTGGCGCAACAAGCCGTTCTACGGCAACGACAAATATCCTTTCACTATCGGCCTATGGCAAGGTATAGACGGCTCTACCATCATGATGGCTCATGGATATGATTATAACCAGCGTTTTGAGGACGAAGACTTGTCGGAAAACAAGAATTTGTTGGAATTGACTACCCACTCTCCGCTTCACATGGTCTACCGCTATTACGGTACGGGAGACATAGGTGGTTCACCTACATTGGAGTCTGTACGTGCCATAGAGAAAGGCCTGCAAGGCAATGGTCCGTTGCAGATTGTCAGTGCCACGAGTGACCGGATATATAAAGACTTCCAGCCTTACGCAAGCCATCCGGAACTGCCCAAGTTCAACGGTGAACTGTTGATGGATGTTCACGGTACCGGATGTTATACTTCCCAGGCTGCCATGAAGCTGTACAACCGTCAGAATGAGCTTTTGGGGGATGCAGCGGAACGCTCCTCCGTTGTAGCCGAATGGCTGAACCAAGCTTCCTATCCCGGAGCTGCATTGACTGAGAACTGGCAGCGTTTCATTTTCCATCAGTTCCATGATGACCTTACGGGAACAAGTATACCGCGGGCTTATGAATTCTCATGGAATGACGAGTTGATTTCCCTCAAGCAGTTCTCCGGTATTCTTACTTCCTCCATTGACGCTGTGGCAAGAAAGATGGATACCAGGGTGAAAGGGATACCGGTGGTGCTTTACAATGCGCTTGGATTCCAGGTTGCCGATATGGCAGAGGTGGAACTTGCCTTGCCAAAGAAACCGAAAGGAATTACCGTATATGATATGAATGGCCGGAAAGTGGCCGCCCAACTACTGTCCTATGTCGATGGTAAAGCCAGACTCTTGATGGAAGCTGTTTTGCCTGCTACCGGTTATGCGGTATATGATGTCCGCACATCCGGTCTGTCGGCTGATGCCCGGGTATCTGTGAATGCCAATGCATTGGAGAATTCTGTTTACAAGATAACGTTGGATAAGAAGGGAGACATCATTTCACTGTTTGACAAGAAGAATGGCAAGGAGCTGGTGAAACCCGGTAAATCCATTCGTTTGGCGCTTTTCACGCAGAACAAGTCCTACATATGGCCTGCTTGGGAAATCTTGAAGGAGACCATAGACCGGGAACCGGTTTCCATCACAGAGGATGTGAAGATGACATTGGTGGAGGATGGTGAGCTGCGCAAGTCACTCTGCATCGAGAAACGTTATGGAGAGTCACTCTTCAAGCAATACATCCGCTTGTATGAAGGCAACCGTGCTGACCGCATAGACTTCTACAATGAGGTGGACTGGCAGTTGTCCAATGCCTTATTGAAGGCCGAATTCCCCTTGAACATAGCAAATACGGAAGCTACTTACGATTTGGGACTTGGAAGCGTGAAGCGGGGCAACAATACGGAGACTGCCTATGAAGTCTATGCACAGTATTGGGCCGATTTGACTGACCGTAGTGGAAACTATGGTGTGTCTGTCCTGAATGACAGCAAATACGGTTGGGACAAACCGGACGACAACACCCTCCGCCTGACTCTGCTGCATACCCCCGAAACAGACAAGGATTATGCTTACCAGAATCGCCAGGACTTCGGTCATCATTGCTTTACATACAGTCTGGTGGGTCATGCCGGCGGACTTGACAAGGCTGCCACCATAGAGAAAGCGGAGATGTTGAACCAGAGGTTGAAAGCTTTCCGTACCGACAAACACAAGGGTACGTTGGGTAAGGAGTTCTCTTTCGTCTCTTCCAATAACCGCAATGTCATTATCAAGGCATTGAAGAAAGCCGAGAACTCGGATGAGTATGTAGTGCGTGTCTATGAGATGGGCGGTGAGAAGGTGCAGGATGCGGTACTTTCTTTTGCAGGCGAAATTGCCAGTGCCTGCGAAGCGGATGGCACTGAAAAGAGTATCGGTTCGGCCGAATTCAGTGGAAACGGGCTGTCTGTAAGTATAAAGCCTTATTCTGTAAAGACATTCAAGGTACGTTTGAAGTCATCGGGTGAAGACGCCTATCAATTGCAGTATGCCTCTTTGTCGCTGTCCTATAACTATAAATGTTCATCATTCAACGAGTTTCGCGGTGAAGCTGATTTTGAGTCGGGCTATTCGTTTGCGGCAGAACTGTTGCCCGAATCCCTGGCTGTAAACGGGATTCCTTTCCAACTCGGTGAGAAAGATGCCGCCAACGGAATGACATGCAATGGTGATACTATTGTTCTACCGGAAGGTAAAAAGTATAATAAACTGTATTTCCTGGCTGCTGCTACGGACGGGGACTATGCCGCCACTTTCCGGTGCGGAGGGAACAAGAGTGAGGTCATTGTACCTTCCTATACCGGATTTGTCGGACAGTGGGGACATTCGGGACATACCAAAGGTTATCTGAAGGATGCCGAAGTGGCTTATGTGGGAACTCACCGCCACTCTCCTACAGCCGATGAGGCCTATGAGTTTACCTATATGTTCAAGTTCGGTGTCGATATTCCGGCAGGTGCTGCCAGCCTTATACTTCCGAAGAATGAAAAGGTTGTTCTTTTTGCTGCCACATTGGTGGAGGAAACTCTGAAACCCGTCCAGGTTGCCACTAGCTTGTTCCATACAGCCATCCGTGACAATGAGATGGAGTTGAACAGTGTGGAGGTGGAAAAAGAAAACCTGTTGAAGGGTGCGAAGATTATCGCCTATTCCGGCTATTTTAATGATAATGAGAAGCCCGAACGTATCGTTGACGGGGATGTCGATACCAAATGGTGTGAAGTGGGAAGTGCGTTGAATTATGTGGATTTTGATTTGGGTGAGGCGAAAACTGTGAGCGGTTGGAAACTGGTGAATGCAGGCCGTGAGGACAAAGGGTACATTACTTCCGCTTGCTTCCTGCAAGGCAGAAACAGCCAGACTGAAGAATGGAAGACACTTGACAATATAGATGGAAACCGGCAGAATGTCGTATCACGTATGATTGACACTCCGGCGCAGGTACGCTATGTACGCTTGATGATAACCCGTCCTATGCAGCATGCAGGAGGAAAGGTGTTACGCATCAATGAGATGGAGATTTACTAAAATAATCGGCTATGATGAAAAAACTAGTTTTTGTAATTCAGTTGATATTTCTCTATAGCAGTTTGGCTATGGCCGACCCGGTTATCTCTCTTAAGACATTGTTGCATGAGATGACAGACCGCTCCGCGCTGGCGCGTTGGCCCGAAAATACCTATACGTGCAAGCAGTTCAGCAGCTACGACCGTAGTTCGCATAATATGACGGATAAGCGTGCCTGGTTTGGTAATTTCGACCAGGGACAGTTTATCCGTCAGGAAGAGAACGGGGGGAGGACAGAATATGTGATGATGGATGCCGAAGGTCCTGGCGCCATGGTTCGTTTCTGGATGACTTTCTCCGGTATAAACCGGGGGCAAGGAACTCTGCGCATCTACATAGACAATGAGGAAAAACCGGTAATTGAAGGCAATGTACGTGATATATTGAGCGGACAAGTCCTTTGTGGGGAACCTCTTTCAACTTCAGTGCCCGATGAGGCTCCGATGGAAGAAAGGGGGCATAATTTGTATTTGCCCATACCTTACGCCAAAAGGTGCAAGGTGACCATCGAATCGCCGGACTTGAAGATTACTCCGGAGGGGAAAATTGAAAGTAAGACCATTGTATACTATGCCATCAATTACCGTACTTATATTTCTCCGGTCAAGGTGGTTTCTTTCTCGGCCAAAGAGTTGAAGAAGAATGCCCGGCTGATAGCTGCTGTCAATAAGAAGCTGTCGGAAGGAGCACCTGGTATTGATACTCCGCTTGCGGGAGGAGAAAGTACGCTCAATCTGGCGGCTTCTCTGGCTCCGGGTGAAAGCCGTAGTTTTACGATTGACGGCTCTCGTGCCATTCGTCGTCTTTCGATGCGGATTGATGCCGATGACCGTCGCCAAGCACTTCGCTCTACGGTCTTGTCCATTGCCTTTGATGGGGAACTAACTGTCTGGGCTCCGGTCGGTGAGTTTTTCGGGGTAGGCTATTATCCCGTTGCAACCGGTACGTGGTATACGCGGGCCGTGCAGGATGACGTGATGAGTGCATGGTGGGTGATGCCTTTCGAGCGGAACTGTACGATTACCTTGACCAATTATGGGGAACAGCCGGTGGAAATATCCAAGGCGGCTGCAGTTAGTGGAAAGTGGCAGTGGGATGAGCGTTCCATGCATTTTGGTACCACATGGCAGCAGTTTACGCATATCCATGCCCGGGGCGATGAGTTTGCCCAGGACCTTACGTTTGCCGATCTTAAGGGTAGGGGCGTGTATGTGGGAGATGCGGTTACTGTCTATAACCCCAACTTGGGTTGGTGGGGAGAAGGAGATGAAAAGGTGTATGTGGACGGTGAAACCTTTCCGTCACACTTTGGAACGGGTACAGAAGATTATTATGGCTATGCCTGGGGGCGCTATGAACCGTGGATAAACCATCCTTTTGTTGCCCAACCCATAGGAGATGGTTGTTATGCTCACATAGGTTTGGCGCAGAATACCCGTGTTCGTAGTTTGGATGCGATTCCGTTTACCCGGAGCCTGCGCTTTGACATGGAGTTATTCGATTGGTCGAATATACACCTTAATTATGCTCCGATAACCTTCTGGTATATGCTTCCCGGAGGCGAAATACAGCCGAAACCCTTTGTGAGCGATGTACGCGAACGGGTTGCCAACCAACCGTCAGATATTTTCGGTTCAGGGATGAGTCTGGTTGTGGAGGGCGAAGTCATGCAGCCTCGTCCGGGGCATATGGGTTCCGTTGAATTGCAGACCAACTTCCACCCCTTGTGGAGTGAGGGTATGCAGCTCTACTGGAAAGAGTTTAAATCGGGAGATAAGCTGTCATTGGTTTTTGACAGTGAAGTGGAAGGAACTTATTATGCGAAAATACAGTTCACTGTGGCGCCTGATTATGGTACATTTGCCCTTCGTGTAAATGATAAGGTGATTACTCCGGAAGTCAGTCTGACCAATGGAGAAGTGTCTCTGCTTTTGGTGAATCTTGGGCGGGTCAATTTGGAAAAAGGAAAGAATGAGTTGCAGATTGAGTCGATTGCACTGGCTCCGGGACATGATACCGGTTTCTTTGGGATTGATAAGTTGACTCTTCGCAAATAATTCTGTAGACGTCTCTATCGCAGGGATTGTACTTGTATGGATAGCTTTGGATAAATAAAAGTCCAAGGCTATCTTTTTTGTATCAGTTCTTTTTCTATGATAAAATGCTATCTTTGTCCTCAAAATAATAGGTAAGATGAAACTTCGTTCACTCTATATCCTTTCTATTGTAGGGCTGCTACTGGTAATTGTGGTGCAGATTGGTGGTATGATGTATGCTTACGACAATACCAAGAAAGAGGCGGAACGCGCACTGAACGAATGTTTCCGTCTGGCTTTTATCGAAACGGTGGACAACGAGATTAATAATTTACCGTTTCCTGACATGACTATCCCTTTTTACTCGTATCTATCCAAAGACAGTATCAGGTCTTTCGAAGATGAGATGTTTTTAAACTATCAGCAGGCAGCTTCCTTTCTCGAAGATGTATATCATGTCGCCATTCCATTAGATGTGATGGCGAGGTTGGTAGAGAAGAAACTGAAATGGAAAAATATAGACCGGACTGTAAATATCCGTCCTGCGACGGACAGAAGCAAGCGTTCGGTATATGTACGGTTCAAGTCTGTTCTTTCGGAAAAAGCCTGGTTGAATGAGAAGAAAGGAGAGGCCATTGAAGCTGTCATGTTTTCTCCTTTTATACCGCTTGTCAAGGATATAGTCTTTTTGTTCCTTCCTACGCTTCTCTTGGTTGTTTTTCTGGTGTACAGTTGGGCCAGGCAAATGGATTCCATACTTAAACAAGGTAATGATATTGAGAAGCAGCGGTCTGCTTTTTATGTGCTGGCAGAGAAGATGAGGTTGCCGATAGGTGAGGTACGTAGTCAGATATCGGAGAGCCGGTGGGCAGATATAGAAGCCTCGGGGCAACATTTGCTGGACATGACAGAACATACGCTTACGGGAGCTAAGCAAAGCGAACGGCAGCGGCAGGTGCGCAAGCAATATTCTTTTAAAGTCTTTTCGATTGTCGGGTTGATTGCCGGCTGTCTGCTGATGGTAGTCTGGTTTGTCTATCTGTACCGTGCTTCTTTCAAAGAAACTGCCTATCAGGTAAATGATTGTTTTGAAGCGGCTTTTTATGACGAGGTCTTGAAACGCCGCCTTTCTTTGCTCTACGAACAGACTGATAGGGATGGAAAGGATGAATGGGAAGAGAGTGTTGAATCGCCTTTTGCAAAGGAGCAAAGGGAATTTCTGGAGAAAGAGCAGTCGAAGTATAAGGTGAACCGCTTTGGAGTGGTACATATGTACAATCCGGTCGATTTGAATTATCGACTACGCTCTGCTTTGATTATGCAGCGCAGCATCAATGAAAGCGGAATGGAACTTCCTCTCTCCGTGCAGTACCTCGATTCTGCTTTTGCTTCCAGGTTGGAAGCCTTGGGAATGACCTATAAGAGTGGTATCCGCCAGTACTACGCTCCCTCCGATAGTACAGTGGTGGAAGCAGGATATGCCTCGGCAAAATATCAGGATATTTCTTCCCGGTTTATACCGTTGAAGGAGGACAGCATCCTTTGTATACAAGGTGTGGTGAAGAATCCGTATCGCTACGTCATAAGTTCCGTATGGTATCTGTTTCTGCCTCTTTGGGTAATGTTTTTGGTGGTGTTGGACTGTATTCTCGGCCAGGTGAAAGTTTTGCGTACACAGCGGCATTTGGAGCAATTCCAGAAGGATTTTACTTATGCTATGATACACGACATGAAGTCTCCTCTGAGTTCCATCCTGATGGGAGCTCATATTCTGAATAGCGGCAAATTGTCCGGTAAGCCCGGAAAAGAAGAGAAATACCGGCAGGCGATGATGGAAGAGTGTGAGCATCTGCTTACCCTTTCCAATCGTGTACTGGTACTTACCAAGCTGGATGAGGGACATTTGGAACTCCATCAGGAAGAGGTGCCTTTGCGGCCTTTACTTGATGATATGATTGCCAAAATTTCTCTGAAAACCAGCAAA
Source organism: Bacteroides sp. AM41-16 (assembly GCF_003603495.1). Taxonomy (NCBI): domain Bacteria; kingdom Pseudomonadati; phylum Bacteroidota; class Bacteroidia; order Bacteroidales; family Bacteroidaceae; genus Bacteroides; species Bacteroides sp. AM41-16. The sequence continues at coordinate 32,552 of NZ_QTNE01000012.1, forward strand.
AGGGTAGAATTTACGACCGTTTATCATCGTTGTGAAATGGTGTATGCCGATGCCTTCTGTTTGCGTGAAGTGTTGGGCAATCTGCTGGACAATGCCATTAAATATTCCCATGAAGAGGTAAAGATAGATATTATTTGCGAATCGGAGAAAGGCTTCTGCAAGATAAAGGTGTGTGACAACGGATTGGGTATTCCCTTAAAAGACCAGTCTCTTATCTTCAACCGTTTTGAACGTTCTGCAGCAGTCGGGCGAAGTGGAAGGGGCGGTGCTGCAGGTTTTGGTCTGGGCCTGAATTATGTACAGCAGGTGATGCTGGCACATGGCGGCAGGGTAGAAGTGGAAAGTGAAGAGGGGCGCTTCAGTGAATTTACACTCTACTTTCCTATTGAGACTGTATAAATTTACCACACGTGGAAATTCAATCCTTCTGATTTGTCAGTAATATAGGAGTCTCCGCCGAATGAGCGTAATTGCCAGAGGATGTAAAGGTCGTCGAAACTCATGACAGCCAGTAATATTCCAAATCGTGTGACATCATAATTGCCACTTGTCATACCATATATAAGGGGCAATATACCCAGTAGCAGGAAGGGCAGCAGGCATGTGGTGCGATATTGCCACATGCGTATCGGCGAAAACAATCTGAACAACAGTTTATGTAGGAATAGATTTACCAGGACAGCTGCCAATATACACATGAAGAATCTGACCAGCGATAGATGGCTGGTTGTTTCTCCATGTATCGACTGAAACAGAATCAGCATTGGTACTGCAAATACTATGGCAGCTATGATGCCGTATTTATTAATCCTCTTGCCCGAAACTACTATCTCTGTCCCTTTTCGGCTTTTTGTTATTGAAATATCTGCTTTCATAGTGTGGATTTTTTGTATTGATGTTGCAAAGGTAGAGTGGGGCACATGCTTCATAAGTTATCGCTACGTTAATATTAGGTTAAGAGGCGTTGTTTTCCTCGTTTATTTTATAGCAATATGACTGTTGCATTCATTCTTTTCCTTATTTTTGCAATATATAATAAACGCATTATGATAAAGTTATTGTTGGTAGAAGACGATGCAAGCTTGAGATATATAGTTCAGGGCGGGTTGGAAGATATGATAGGCGGTTATGAAGTGATTGCTGCCGCCAATGGCGAGGAGGGCTTGAAACAGTGGAAAGAACAACATCCTGATGTGATAGTATCTGATATAGAAATGCCCGTTATGAACGGTTACGAGATGGTGAAGCGTATCCGCGAGACAGATGGGGAAACTCCGATTCTGTTCTCCTCTGCCCTGATATCTCCTAAAGATGTGGTAAAAGGTTATGAAATCGGTGCCAATAACTATATAAAGAAACCGTTCATTCCCGAAGAACTGGATGCACATGTCCACGCCTTATTGAAGCTTTCCAAAGGCGAAAAATCGAAAGACACGAGTCAATGCTACAAGATAGGCAAGGAATATGTGTTGGATGCCACACATGCCACTTTGAAACATGCTTCGGGTGTAAACAAGACTTTGACTGTGCGCGAGACAGGTTTGTTGCAGATGCTTTGTGAGAAGCGGGGAGACGTTATCCGCCGGGAAGCTATCTTGGATAAATTCTGGAATACGGAAGATGATTACTTTGCTTCCCGCAGCCTGGATGTATTTGTGACGAAACTTCGGAAATTTCTTTCGGAAGACGAGTCGGTAACCATTAAAACAGTGAAAGGAGTAGGATTGATACTGATAGAAAATTAATAATGTATCCTTCTATATTGCAATAATTTAGCAGTACATGTACTGTTCTTCTGGTTTATTTTCGTTATTTTTGTATAGCAGTATTATATGAATATAAAGAAGGAGGGTATATGCGTAGAAAACGGAAAGTCAGTATCTCTTGTCTTGGTGGCCGTTTGGGAATCTGCCTGCTGTTGGCTTTTGTGCCGCAATTGCTTTTTGCGCAGGAAGACAGTGTATGTTTCATTCGTGACAGTATACAGATACAGCCGGAATTCAATGAATCTCTATTCTCTCCTTTTGAGCTTCCTTCTGAAAACTCTGCCCCTTCTTCCATGTTTCATCCGGAGCACTCCTATTCCCTGCCCGATTTTTCACTGAAAGAGTCTCTTCGTCTGCCTTATCAGACCAATCCTTCCCTGCTATTTCGGGGAGATTACAGTACAAGCGGTGTATTAAGACAGTTTCCTCACGGCATGTTATTCGGTTCCGGTGGGCAGACCAGCGTACCGGGTATCGGACGTTTCAACAATGCTTCCCTGGGATATCAGCATGCCTTTAACCAAAGGCTGACGCTCCAGCTTGGCGTAGATGCCATGAAGATAAATATGATTCATTCCACCGGGCAGGCTTTCAGTACTTCGGGAGCTTTGCGGTATCAGGCTTCGGACCGTGTAGCTTTTAAGGTTTTCGGTTCGTATGCCATAGGAAATACTTACGGGATGGATACCCACCGCTACGGTGCCACCATGTCTTTGGATATGTCCGAACGTTTTGGTATGGAAGTTGGAGTACAACGTTATTACGATGCTTATCGCGGTCGTTGGGAGACGGTTCCCGTTGTGATTCCCTATTATAATTTCGACAAGTTTAAATTAAGTCTGGATGTAGGTGGAATCTTGTATGAGATTCTGCGTAACACCGTCTTTGATAATAGAGGGGGCAGTGGCGGAGCGACTATTGCCCCACCACGTTTTCAGATGCCGCCATTGAGATAAGATAAGTATAAATCAGCTTTTTGTAGGGACAATCATCAAACAATTTACTACTGTTACATAATATTATTGCTAATGTAGAAATACTTTCATGATATTTCGTTTATTTTTTGTTTTGCTGTTCGTTTTTGTGCGGACAGTTGTCCGAAAATGGACATTACTATAAAATAGTTATTCTTTGATAATCAGTGATTTAATTCTTTGGCACGCAGATTGACTATATATAGGCGAAGGCGGTTATGAAACAACAACCTCCTCAGAGAAAGAAGTAATAACAATAAAAAATAACGATTATGAAAGCAACAGTATTTTCAAAAGCAGTGGTAATGATGGCAGTGGTAATGGCAAGTGTAATGAACTTTTCTGCAAGCGCGACAACTCCTGCCGATTATGTGAAAAACGAGGAGATGACCGGAGAACTGATGACCGCCAAGACTATCTTCCGCAATGAGGACGGACACCTTTTCCGTCACCTCCGCTACACTTACACTTATGACAGTGAGAACCGTGTGACGAGCAAGGAAGCTTTCAAGTGGGATAGCGTAAAGGAAGCCTGGGTGCCTTATTTCAAGCTGGATGTTGAATACACTGACAGTGAAGTTGAGTTGAGCTATGCCCGTTGGAACAGTAGAACTAATGGTTACGACAGCTATACGCAAACTACCGTTTACGAACTGAATGACAGCAATGCGGCTTTGATGTTGGCAAGTACCAAATAAAGGATAATATATCAAATACAAAAGAGCCAAGTATCGTGAGGTGACACTCCTTTGATACTTGGCTCTTTTTCGTTGAGGAAATGTATTATTGTTTCTCTGTTATCAGTCCGACAGCATAATTCAGCACTGTATCTTCATCCTTCATGAAATCTGCTACGGTTTGGGATACTTGATGATGGGGCAGTATGCCTATACCTTCCATGGGGAAACCTTTAGAAGAGACGTCCGGCTGGCGGGTAGGGATACGGAAATAGGTCCGCTGTTTGGTACAGAAAGGACGGGGGCCATTGCCGGTATCCCCTCCGGTAGCTTCGCCGATGAGGGTGACATTTCCGCTTTCCTTCATGTCGAGTGTGAAGCTCTCGGCAGCAGAGAGCGTATATGTGTCGGTCAGCAGATAGATTTTACCTTTATAGGCGTCGGCTTCGGGCTGCATGATGTAGCTCTTGCTGACGCAGTGTGGTTGTGCTTCGCGGATGAAGTACTTGCAGATGTCTACTCCATTCATGCTGTTTCCTCCGCCGTTTCTACGTACGTCTATAATGAGGTATGGTAAATCCTTGACTTTGGGATAGACCGCCTTGAAATCTTCCATGACGGGGTTCATCATGGTTTTGATGGTAAGGTAACCAATGCTGTCTTGTAATATCCTGCTCTCCACAGTTTGTTCTTCGTTATCCGGAAAATAGTCCCTTTGTTTCAAGGGAAGGGTGACGGTCAGAGTATCGCCCCCTCTCAGCAGTGTATAGTTTCTTAGGGTGTCTGCATAACTACGGAACGCATCATAGGCTGTACGGAGCCGTCTGTGGGGGACGGTAGATGCTTCGGTATATTTTTCGTTCTGTTCAATCCATTGTTTATAGGGGAGTCCGTTGATAGCTATAATCCGGTCTTTGTCCTGGAAGCCGTATTCTGTCAGATAGTCACTGGGTTTGTCAACGAACAAGGAATCCTCTATAAAGGCTACGCGCTGATTGGCTGTGTACCTCTTGTAGCAGGTAATGGCGTGGGCGCATTGTAAGGCAGAGATGTATTCCTGCACTATCAGTCCGTAGTCTGTGGTGGTCTGCGCCTGGCGAACGCGGGCGTCACAAGCTTGATACAATGAATCCATATTCAGATGCTTGGCTTGGTATAATGAATAATTCTCCATGACAATCTGGTGTATTTCTTTGAAATCTTCTTCAAACTGCGAGGGGGTTAACGGTAGTTCCGCGATGTAGAAGTTTTCTACATCAATCTGCTTGTCATTATAGAAATAGTTGGCATAAACATACAAACCACACCAAATGGTTGCCAGTACAGCCATTACGATGACTATTACTTTTGAAATTTTTTTCAGAATCTTCATGTTTTATAGAGTTTAGTCGATATTTGCTTTTTCGGCAAAAATAGTAATAATTTTTGTTAATCTTATTTTTCTAACTCCTTATTTGCCAATAATGGTAACATGGAGGTAACTAACTGAGCTTCAAGTGCCTTCTTGTACGATGTCTGGTAGTTGGCTAACTTTGCAGCCGTAAATCAAAACATACTAAGGAGAAGTGATTATGAAGAACTATCAGAAAGTAAATGTGCCCGCAGGCGAGGCACGTGTCGAGTTGCACGATTCATTGAATCTGACTGGTGCAGAAGTATCTATCAGCAATTTGCCGGCTGGTGCAGGAGTACCTTTTGTGCATTCGCACAAGCAAAATGAAGAAATTTATGCCGTCCTCTCCGGACGCGGCACCATGGTGGTTGACGGAGAAACCGTAGAACTGCAGGCGGGTGACTGGCTTCGCGTGGCTCCGGCAGGAGAACGCCAATTGTCGGCTGCGGCAGACAGCGCCATTAGTGTGATTTGTATTCAGGTGAAAGCCGGCTCTCTGGAAGGCTTTACGATGACGGACGGTGTGGTGAAGTAAGAGGAAGTCACACAAGTAAAATTAAGGTGATAGGGGATGGTCTGTGGTGCAGGCTATTCCCTATTGTCATATGATGTGCAGTGATTTATTGACTGCGATTTGTTTTAAGTCAAAATAATCATATATTTTGTACTATACCTAAGAAAACAGACTATGTCAACTGATGCAATAAAACAGAAATTATGATTAAATTGAAGAAAGAGCATTGTTTCTGTCACATAACGAGGACCCAATCAAAGAGCTTAAAACTAAGAATTGAAAACATAATATCATGCCCCAGCATAATGCCATCAAGCTTTTCGAAGCGAAGAAAGTCCGAACCGTTTGGGACGACATAGAAGAAAGATGGTACTTCTCAATAGTAGATGTGGTGACAGTCTGCTGTATGCCTATCCAGTTACGTCTCCGATAGATTGGAAAAGGAAAGATATAAGAGGAAACGTGTTTTCATTTTGTTCTTGTTTTGGGCGCAAAAGTAATAAATATCTCCGTTAACCTAACATTAACGTAACGATAACCTAAAAGCTTTTTACCACCTCCTATCTTTGCAATGTCGAAAGGGAACAACTCCCCCAAAGACAAGAACTTGAAACAAAATGTATAACTTAAAAAATAGAACCATTATGAAGACTTTAGTAATTTCAGCAATCATCGCAATGACCTCTTTAGTAAACGTAGTAAGCGCAGCAGCCGTTAACCGTACAGACAACTTTGCCTATAATACCGAAACCAACGACGGCCGTGTGGAAACACAAACCGTATTCAAAGTGGAGAATCAGAAATTCCTGCACCGCCACCTGAAGTACAATTACATTTACGACAACTCCGGTCGCATCTCCCAAAAAGAAGTGCTGAAATGGAACGAATCCACGCAAAGCTTTGAGAAGCACCACAGTCTTAACTTCTTCTATACGGACGACGTCACTGTGGAATACGCCCTCTGGAACGAGCAAAGCAATGCCTACACCGACATCAAGCAGAAAGCCGTCTATCGGCAGACCGACAGCAGTGTCTTGCGCTACCTCAGTTACGAATGGGACGAAAAGAACAATGACTGGAGCTTGACAGCAGACCATCACATGACGGATGAATCTGTGCAGCTATTGGCAGAGAAATAAGAAAACACGATTTCTATTCTATTTATTTTAAAAACCAAGACATTATGGCAATATTATTTCGCAAACACGAACGTTTAAGTAATTTGGCACAGAATTCTGTAAAAAGGTATATCCTACAATTATATATAAATACAGCAATCCGGCAAGACTGAAAGAAGTGGCAAAGGAAATCAGCACCATGTCCAGTGGGAGTGAGGGTAATTCCTATAGTGTGCTGAAAGTTATCTGAAGAAATCACTGTTGGCAGGTCGTATCGTGACTGAGTAAATTCTGAAAATATAGAGACTATGGGCCTCCTTTCTACACTGTGTGCGGGAGGGAGGCCTTCTTCTCTTCCAAAAATAACGGATTGCCTTTCTTGAACAAACAATTATAAATATCTTTGGAGCATTATTCACTCATTAAACTAACAGAAAACACCATGAAAGTCACAAACAAATCAACAGTGAGAGTAGGCGCGGCAGGAGTCGCAGTCATTGGAATTATAGTATTGTTCTTGGTCATGTTTGCCGTGGAGCGTATTGATTCGGGACAGACGGGCATCATCGTCAATCTGGCCGGTAGTGAGCGTGGAGTAGATGATGCCAAGGTGGAGACCGGATGGGTGGTTTACAACCGTTTTGCCAAGCAGCTATTCGAATATCCTGCATTGCGCAGATTGTAGACTACGAACCTTTCGACATTCAGGACAAGAAGGGAACCATCTTCAAGACAGACCCTACTATAGAATACTTCATTGAGCGGGAGGATGCCAAAGTAGTTTTTCTACGCTATCGCAAGACTACCGAAGAATTGGAACAGAGTGTTATCCTGACGGAAGTGAAGAACGCTTATAAGGACGTGGCAGGACTCTATGAGACGGATTCGCTCATCAACAACCGTCCGGCTTTCGAGAAGGAGGTGGAGGCATTACTGAAGGAGCGTCTCAGTACCCGTGGCTTTACGTTTACCAACATACAGTCGTCCGTGAAACCCAACGATGTGCTGCAAGCTGCCATTGACGAAAAGAATACTGCTGTGCAGAATGCCTTGAAGGTGGAGAATGAAAAGAAAGCCGCTATAGCCGAGGCGGAAAAGGTAGTAGCTGCCGCCAAGGGTAAGGCAGATGCCAACCGTATCCTTCAACAAAGCATCACGCCGGAATTGATTCAACTAAAGGCTGTGGAGAAATGGGACGGGAAATTGCCGTTGTCTACCGGTGGAAATACGTTGCCATTCCTGAAGTTGCAATGACAATCTCTATGAGACCCCATTGGCAACTTGATTCTTTTGGGGAGGTACTGATTGTGTGCGCGGATAATCACAAATAAATCAAGCGGTAAGCCATCTATCTCTCTATTTGCTAAGATTTATTCGTCCGATACTTGTTGAATTATCGTCCGACAGCCGTTGAATTATCGTCCGACAATTGTCGGACGATAATTCAACGGCTGTCGGACGAATAAGTTTTAGTAAGCAAGAATTTAAAATGCAGTATTGCAGGAATTGTTGCTTAAATAGGGAATGTAGTAAATGGGAGACAACTGTTGCTCATCCTTGTTGGGATCGCATGAACAAGGTTTTCAAGAAGATAAAGGGCGTTTCGCCGAGTGAATATGTACTTTTGTAAGGGAAAAGGGGAAAGATACGAAAGGTATGGGCATAAAAAAAGGAGTACCGCTGTACTCCAACCTTTGTTAACCTTAAATCTAATACTATGAAAAACACATTGCAAAGGTACGAACTTTTTGCTTATCTCCAAATAAAGCAAATAAAAAAGACTGTTTTATAACATGTTTTAGGAAAATGCGTCTCTTTGTTAAGGCTTGCTAAGGTTTTGAAGCCTCTCCGTGGCTGTTTTCTAAAAAAGAATTATCTTTGTCACATTAAGTTTTGGGTCTTACTTGACGATTTCCTGCTCTCTTGGCTCAAAGCTTTGGAAATTAAAAATTAAAGACTTGTATGCACGAAGATATTGTCCTTACCCCGATGATGAAGCAGTTCCTCGACTTGAAGGCAAAGCATCCCGATGCTGTCATGCTGTTTCGTTGTGGTGACTTCTATGAAACCTATTCCACCGATGCCGTCGTCGCGTCCGAAATCCTCGGTATTACCTTGACCAAACGTGCCAATGGCAAGGGGAAAACCATCGAAATGGCGGGTTTCCCGCATCATGCGCTCGACACCTATCTGCCCAAGCTGATACGTGCCGGCAAGCGTGTGGCCATCTGCGACCAGTTGGAGGACCCGAAGCTGACGAAGAAACTGGTGAAGCGCGGCATCACGGAGCTGGTGACGCCGGGAGTTTCCATCAACGACAATGTGCTGAACTACCGGGAGAACAACTTCCTGGCTGCCGTGCATTTCGGTAAGGGTGCCTGCGGTGTAGCTTTCCTGGACATATCTACGGGCGAATTTCTGACGGCGGAAGGACCTTTCGACTATGTGGACAAGCTGCTGAACAACTTTGCCCCCAAAGAGGTGCTTTTCGAGCGTGGCAAGCGGCTGATGTTCGAAGGAAACTTCGGCAGCAAGTTCTTCACCTTCGAGTTGGACGACTGGGTGTTTACCGAGACATCTGCTCGCGAAAAGCTGCTGAAGCATTTCGAGGTGAAGAACTTGAAAGGCTTCGGTGTGGAGCATCTCAAGAACGGTATCATCGCTTCGGGAGCCATCCTGCAATACCTCATCATGACGCAGCATACGCAGATAGGGCATGTCACTTCGCTGGCACGCATCGAGGAGAATAAGTATGTCCGCCTGGATAAGTTCACGGTGCGCAGCCTGGAGTTGATGGGGTCGATGAACGACGGTGGCAGTAGTCTGCTGAATGTGATAGACAAGACCATCAGCCCGATGGGTGCCCGCCTGCTGAAACGCTGGCTGGTATTCCCGTTGAAGGACGTGCAGCCGATTAACGAGCGGCTGAATGTGGTGGAATACTTTTTCCGCCAGCCCGATTTCAAAGAGTTGATAGAAGAGCAGTTGCATTTGATTGGCGACTTGGAACGCATCATCTCCAAAGTGGCGGTAGGGCGTGTCTCTCCGCGTGAGGTGGTGGCGTTGAAGGTGGCTTTGCAGGCGATAGAACCCATCAAGGCAGCTTGCATGGATGCCGATAATGCCAGCTTGAATCATATAGGCGAGCAGTTGAATATCTGCCAGTCTATCCGCGACCGTATTGACCGGGAGATAGACAATGACCCGCCGTTATTGATTAATAAGGGAGGTGTCATCAAATCCGGTGTCAGTGCCGAGCTGGACGAGTTGCGCCGGATTGCCTACTCCGGCAAGGATTATCTGTTGCAGATACAGCAGCGCGAGAGCGAACTGACAGAGATTCCCAGTTTGAAGATAGGCTACAACAATGTTTTCGGCTACTACATCGAGGTGCGCAACACGCATAAGGACAAGGTGCCGGCAGAGTGGATACGCAAGCAGACCCTTGCCAATGCCGAGCGCTATATTACCCAGGAATTGAAGGAATACGAGGAGAAGATTCTCGGCGCGGAGGACAAGATACTGGTACTGGAAACACAACTCTATGCAGAGCTGGTACAATCTTTGAGCGAGTTCATTCCTGCCATTCAAATCAATGCGAACCAGATAGCACGGTTGGACTGCCTGCTCTCCTTTGCCACAGCGGCGCGCGAGAACAACTATATACGCCCCGTCATTGCCGACGACGATGTGCTGGAAATCCATCAGGGACGGCATCCGGTCATTGAGAAGCAGCTCCCCATCGGCGAGAAGTATATTGCCAACGATGTGATGCTGGACAGCCAGACGCAGCAGATTATCATCATTACGGGTCCCAACATGGCGGGTAAGTCCGCTTTGCTGAGGCAGACGGCGCTGATTACGCTACTGGCTCAAATCGGCAGTTTCGTGCCTGCGGAGAGTGCCCATATCGGTTTGGTGGATAAGATATTCACCCGTGTGGGTGCCAGCGATAATATTTCCGTGGGCGAGTCTACCTTTATGGTGGAGATGAACGAGGCGGCGGATATCTTGAACAACCTTTCTCCCCGCAGCCTGGTGCTGTTCGACGAGCTGGGACGTGGTACTTCTACGTACGACGGTATTTCCATCGCCTGGGCGATTGTGGAGCATATCCATGAGCATCCAAAGGCGAAGGCACGCACCTTGTTTGCCACGCACTACCATGAGTTGAACGAGATGGAGAAAAGCTTCAAGCGTATTAAGAACTACAACGTTTCGGTGAAGGAGATAGATAACAAAGTCATCTTCCTGCGCAAATTGGAGCGCGGTGGCAGCGAACACTCCTTCGGTATTCATGTAGCCAAAATGGCGGGTATGCCCAAAAGCATCGTGAAGCGTGCCAATGACATTCTGAAACAACTGGAAACAGACAACCGCCAGCAGGGGATTTCCAGCAAACCGATGGTGGAAGTGGGAGAGACACGCGGTGGTATGCAGCTCAGCTTCTTTCAGCTCGACGACCCGGTGCTGTGCCAGATACGCGATGAGATACTGAATCTGGATGTGAATAACTTGACGCCGCTGGAGGCGCTGAACAAGCTGAATGATATTAAGCGGATAGTGAAGGGAAAGTGATTTTTACTTATAGGAGAAAACGTGGAATTTCAGGACTTGTACAAGTTTTTGCACAAGCCTTGAAACTCCATGGTTAATAGTTTTTTCTCTAAGATTATTCTTCCAGGATTATTTCCAGTTCTGCTACGGCAGCCTTCTGACCTTTGTCATGCGCCGATAATCCCGATAGTTTCACATAGCGTGCCCGGCAGGGCGCGAATTCTACGGTTTGCGTTGCTTTGCCCGTGGCGAAAGTGCCGGAAGCAATCGGTTTGCCCCAATTCTGTCCGTCCTTGCTTGTATATACTTCGTAGGAAGCTATCCGTCCTTCTTCGCTGTCTTGCCGCGGAGTGTAGCGGATGCCTTTTACTGTGGCTTCTTGGGATAGGGCAAGATGCACCTCATGGGGGTAGGGGGCTATGTAGAACTGGTTGTGTACCGTGTGCCAATAGCTGTTTATGTTACCGTCTGCCGCCAGCTTCATGCTGTTGTCCGCATCGCTGTCTGCGGAGACCACTGTCTGTCTCTGGGATGCTCCGCTGATGTTTTTCAGGATGCTTACGTCCAGTTCGGCTGCCGAAGCCCACTTCCTGCCGTGCATTTCGGACAAGGGGATGAATTTGAAGTAACGGGCGGTGACGGGTGTTTCCAATGTTATGGTTTGGGCGGACGTCAGATTGGAGAATGTGCCTTTGACGGTGCCTTCCCAATTCTTTCCGTCTTTGCTGAAGCTTAGCTCGTAGTCTTTGACGTGGCCGTTGTCATTGGAATGTCGCGCCGTGTAGATGAACTTGTCCACTACCAGCAGGGAAGCCATGTCTACCACAATGCTGTGAGGGAACTCCGGAACGGGTTCGTGCCAGCGGGTGTGCCAATGTGTGGAAGGGTCTCCGTCGATGGCGTTTTGCGCCTCTTCTCCTTGGCTGTCGCTGCTGGAGAAGACTATCTTCCATGCCGAGTGGTCTACGAATATGGGTAGTTCCACAGTGGTGACAAGGCTCTTGCCCAACTTTTCGGAAACAGCGTATGTCTGTACCTTTCCACCGTCGATGAACTCGAACGGTGCCGTGTATTCCCGGTATCCGTTGCCGTCAAGGCTGTAGAAGATGGTGGCTTCCGGAGTTCCGGTACTCATTTGCAGATAGCCGTTGTTGTCGCGCTCTGCCATTACGGGCATGCAGGCAGGCATCTGTACACGCGCTTTCCTGGTAAGCTCGCTTTGCGTGTAGCTTCTTTCCAGAGGCATCATGATGAAGCCGAATGCTACGGGAGCTGCTTGCAGTTCGTATTTCTTCATCGGGCCAGGGCCGCAGCTTGCGTTGCCCAGGGGACGGTTGTGGGCATCGAGGCAAAGAACTGTCTCCTTGCGCATCGGGATGTCGTATTTGTGAATCAGTTTTTGCAGATGGTCGGGGTCTGCCATGTCTTGCGCTCTGACATGCAGGGCGGAAGCCGCCATTTGGCCGCCTGCCACGAACACGAAGCCCATACCGTCGGCGTTGGTGATGGAAATCCAGCGCACCTCTTCGTGGTTGCCCATCTCCTGAGGCTTTACATAGTCCACCCATTGGTCCGATACTGTGCTTTCGTATACGCCTATTGGAGTGGCGTCCTTGCGGTCTGTGTAGTTTTCCCATGGGCCACGTCCATACCAGCGCATACGCTCGAAGCCTTCGGGCAGTTCCATCCGATAGCCCACGCGCGGAATGATTTCGCCGTCGGATACCGGCATGATGACGCTGTTCACCATGATGGAACCGTCGGCATTTACGGTGTATTCTATTTCTGTGCGATACTCAAAACCGAGTTTACCTTTGTGGCAGTTCCGGATGTGCAGGGTTATTCTGTCCTCTTCTTGGTGGGTTTCCCATTTGCCGGTTTCCGCTTGCAGCTGGTAAAGGCCTTTGCGTTGCCAATCGCCACTTACCTGTTTATCGTTGTCGGTGGGAGCACGGAAGAGGTTCAGTTCGAGTCCTTTACTTATCAGGGGGATATTATTCAATGTATATGCCGATAAAGTTCCTTCTTCCTTGGAGAAGACAGCTTCAAAACGTTCACCTTTCACCACCAATGCGTCGGCAGTTTCGTTTAGATTGATGTTTCCTTTTTCGGGTACGAATATAGGTTTCTCGCTGCTTGATAGCTTGAATTGTTCGGTGGCTACCTCGTAGTCGGCTTTTGCCCATTCGGTATCTCTTTTTTGGCAGAAACTGAAATTGATAAAGTATTCTGCTCCGGGTACCTTCGTTGCGGGTATGTCTGGCAGGGTGATGACTTTGCTTGCCTGTGCTTCCAGCTTCAAATCTTCCAGATTGCCTGAGCAGACGGTCCTTCCATCTTCCGTTATTTCGTATCTCCCGTAGAGGTCTTCCATATTGGCATGGAATCGCTTGTTGCTGATTCTATATTTGCCATTCCCTAATGCTTCTATGCGGATGGGTTGATGTATCTTCTTCATTTCATAGGATTTGGCAGATAATGTACGGTCGGAGAAGATGACGCCGTTGGTACAGAAGTTACCGTCGTTGGGCTTGTCACCAAAGTCACCGCCTACGGCCATGTAGAAGCCTTTGCCGTCGGGAGTGGGCATACGCAGGCTTTGGTCCACCCAATCCCAGATGAAACCTCCGATGAGTGCCGGATAGCGTTCGTAGGTTTCCCAGTATTCCTTGAAGTTTCCTATGGAATTTCCCATGGCATGGGCATACTCGCATACTACGTGAGGTTTCACGATCTCGCCCTTTTGTATTTTCTCCAATCGTTCACGGCCTACGTTTTCCAGCCAGTCCACACTTGGGTACATGCAACTGGTCACGTCGCAGAAGGAACTGTTTCCCTCGTAGTGGGTGGGGCGGGTAGTATCCAAACGTTTGATGGCCTTTTCAGCAGTGGAGAAGTTGTTTCCGTTTCCCGATTCGTTGCCCATGGACCACATTACGATGGAAGCGTGGTTACGGAAACGTTTCACTTAGTTCTCGTTGCGCTCGGTGAATGATTTTTCCCACTGTGGCTCGTGTGAGAGACGCATTTCGCCGTGGCACTCTACATTGGCTTCTGCCAATACATAGATGCCATAGCGGTCGCATAGGTCGTAAAAGTAAGGGTTGTTGGGGTAATGGGAGGTACGGACAGCATTTACGTTCAGCGCTTTCATTAGTTGTACGTCCTTTTCCATCTCTTCTTTGGAGACGGTACGGCCATTCAATGGGCTGTGATCGTGGCGGTTGACACCTTTGAAAAGAGTGGGTTTGCCGTTAATCAGCAGTTGTCCGTTTTTGGCAAACTCTATTTCGCGGAAGCCTACCTTTACACTACGTAGGTCTGTCACTTTTCCTTTCTGTTTTAGGGTCAGGGTCAGGTTGTAGAGGCTGGGTGTTTCGGCTGTCCATTTCAGTGGGTTCTTCACATCGAATTCCAGATGGGTACTACCTATTTTTGTGGCGTGGATAGTGCGTGATAGCACTTCCTTTCCTTCTGTGTCGGAGAGCTTCACTATGAGTTCGGCAGAACTTTTCTTACCGGTGATTTCCACGTCCAAAAAAACTGTAGCATTACGATAATCTCCGTCCAAGTCGGTTCGGAAGAAGAAGTCCCTAATTTGCGTGTGTGGTGCTGACCATAGGAATACATCGCGGAAGATACCGCTGAACCGCCAGAAATCTTGACATTCAAGAAAACTTCCATCGGTGAAACGGTACACTTCAACTGCCAATGTGTTTTTTCCTTCTTGTAAATAGGGAGTCAGATTGAACTCGGCAGGTAAGTAGCTGTCTTCTGAATAGCCCACTTTTTTACCGTTCAACCAAAGATAGAAACCTGCTTCCACTCCATTGAAGCGAATAAATACATCTCTGCCCTTCCAAGATGTGGGCAAAGTGAATTCACGTCGGTAACTGCCTACGGGATTGGGCATGTTGGCAAAAGTATAGTCTGCCGGGCGAGGTTGGATGACGTTGGGCCATTGTACTCCTTTACTGTAATCACAGAAAGGGTAAATGGTATTACAATACAAAGGCTTGTCCCAGGGCTTATTATGGCGTACAGCCTCTATCTGCCATGTGGCGGGCACTTTGATGTTATCCCAGCCACTTACGTCGTAGTTGGGCTTGAAGAAATCCTTCGGCCGTTTTTCGGGATCGGCCACCCAATGGAATTTCCATGTACCGTTCAGAGTTTGATAATAGGGGGATTCCTCGATGCTCAGGCGTAGGGCTTGTCCTTCGTCGGCAAAGGGAATAGCGGTTTGGCATGCCGTTTCTTTGTTCACTCCCGAAATGTTCAGGTCATTCCATTCGGGTTGTTCGTGAGTTTGTGCTGTTGCGGTAGCAAGCAGCCCGGTGAATGCGATACTCAAAAAAGAGCTTCTTTTCATAAATACAGATGGTATAAGATGATTAAGTATTAGTGATTTCCTGTCCTTCCTTCACGTTCTTCTTTTGCTGTTCGCAGTATTGACGGGGTGGCATTCCGTAACGTTGTGAAAAAGCTTTATAGAAAGTGCTTCGGTTGGTGAATCCCGTGCGGTCCATCAGCTCTTCGATGGTGAAGTTGCTGGAGACTAACAAGCGTTCCGCCGTGGAGAGGCGGTATTCTTTGATGATGTCGGCAGGCGATTTGTCAGTAAGTGGTTTCAGTTTGCGGTAGAACTGCCGGCTGCTGTAGCCCATTTCCTTACTCAAAAGTTCTACTTGCAGGTCTGGATTGGCTAAGTTCTTTTCAATGACTTCTGTCATTTTCTCTAAGAATTCTTGTTCTTCTTTGTGCAAGCAGCTTCCTTCTTTCCAGGTAAAGGTGCTGAGTGCCGAACTATAATATTCCTTCAGGTTTTCTTCGCGGCGGATGAGATGATAGACCATCTTTTCCAAATATTTCACATTGAAAGGCTTGGTGACATAGGCATCCGCCCCCGATTCCAGTCCTTTTACTTGGTCGTCTTCGTGATGCAGTGCTGAGAGCAGGATTAGGGGAATATGGCTCCACAGCTTGTGTTGCTTGATGGTGGAGGTGAAGGATAACCCATCTATATCGGGCATCATCACGTCTGAGATGATGAGATCTGGCTGTCGTTGCTCCAGGCTGTCTAATGCCTTTTGGGCATTATTGAAAGAGAGTACGTTGTATTTCTCTGTGAATATTTCGGATACGAACCACAGCATGGAAGGGTCATCATCTATCACCATGACCGTCTGCTTGTTTGCGTCGAATTCTTGGGTGTATTTTTCGGGCAATTCTTGCACTTCTTCGGTGGGAATGCTTGGAGAAGCCGCTTCGTATGCAGTTTGCGGTACTTCTTGTCCGTTTGGGGGGAGCGAGGGAAGGCTTACAGTGAAGGTGGTCAGTTCGCCCGGTGTGCTTTCGATGTTTATGTCTCCTTCCAACAGGGTCACCATGTTTTTGCAGATGGCCAACCCCAGTCCGTTTCTTGAGTTTTTGCCGTTCATCTCCACGGAGTCGAGAATCTTATAGCGGTCGAATATCTTTCCGAGATTTTCCGGTGTGATGCCTTTGCCGGTATTGGCTATCTTCAAAATAAGACGTTCGTTTTTCGTGTACAATGTTACGCTGATGTTCCCCTTGTCGGGTGTGTACTTGAAAGCGTTGGATATGAGGTTTCCGGCTATTTTGTTGAAGCAGCTCAGGTCGGTGTTCCATGTCAGTTCGGGGGCTATGTCAAGGCAGTAGTTCATTTCTCTGTTTTCCGCCATGTCACCGAAGGATTCGGCGATGTCCCTTAACTTTTCGGAAACAGGTTGCGGCTGTATGGAGAGCATTTTGTTTTCCGTTTCCACTCTTCTGAACTCCAGCAATTCCACAATGAGACCATTCAGCTTTTCCACATTTTGCTGAATCATCTTGGCGTAGCGGTGCGTGTAGATATCTGTCTCCTTGTGGGTGAGTATCTTCTCGCACGGTCCCTGAATCAGGGTGAGGGGGGTGCAAAACTCGTGGGTGATGTTGGTGAAGAAGCGTAGTTTTGATTCATAGACTTCCTCTTTTTTCTGTCGTTCCATTTTCTTCATCATGTGCTGCCGCTTCAGGCGGTAGGTATAGAATGCATAGGCGACTATGCCTGTACATAATAGTAACCCTAACAAAAAGTAGCCCACATAGGCCCAGGTACTGAGATACCAGGGAGGAGCGATGTAAATGGTGAAGGCTTGCGGATGGCTTTCTTTACCGTTGATGTTGTTGCGGTATTTCACAAACAGAGTATATTCTCCGGGGGAAAGGTTGGAGAAGATGGCATTGGGTGAAACTCCGTTTTCTATCCATTGGTCGCTTGCTTCCTTTAGTTTATAGGAGTAGAAATAGTCGTTTCCGTTAATGTAGTCTGTTATCCGGAAGTTGAGCTGGAAGAAGTTGTGTTTGTAGTCCAGTTGTAGCACGGGCTTCCCGTTTTTGTAATGTAAAAAGTCATGCAGGTTGTATTCCTTACCGAAGATGGAAAGTCCTTTCAGGCTGATTTCGGGCATATAGTCCGTGGTGATGTAAGAATCGGGCTTCACGGTGACGAAGCCGTTTACACCTCCAAAGAAAAGGATTCCCGTAGCATTGTCTTTGTAGAAGGCTCCATCACTAAATTCGGTCACGGCCAGTCCGTTTCCGTTGTTGTAGGTCTGCTTGGTCTGTTCTTGGGGATTGAGTCTCATTAATCCTTGATTGGTACTCACCCAGAGATTGCCTCGGTTGTCCTCCAAGATACCATGTACGGTGCTGTTGGTGTAGAGCTTTGCACTGATGCTGTCTGGGTTTCCGTCTTCGTTTGAGTAGAAGCGGAGAAGCCCTGATCCAGTGCCCAGCCAGTAGCCTTGCTCGTTTTTGTGTATGGCGAACACATCGTTGGCGGTTTGGCTGTTTACCAAGTTGTTGAAGCGGAACTGTGCCATTTCTCCAGTACGTACATCAATGCGGTAGGCTCCGAGCCCTCTGTTCCCGAACCACAGCGTAGAGCTGCTTTCACGGTAGGAGGTGAAAAAATAGTTTGATGCCATATGTCCGTTACTCACCAAAGTCCGTGTAGCATGCTTCACAATAGGATCTTTTCTCTGATTTTCTAGTGTCACCTTTACGATTCCTTCGCCCACGGTGGAAATCCAAAGTGTACTGTCATTGGTTTGATCAATGGAGTGCACATATTTCACTTTGGTTCCATTGGCTTGTACCGCCAGTTCTTTCAATTGGTGGGTAGAGTAGGAATAATAATTGATTCCGTTTTCCGTACCTATCCAAAGTCGGTCTTTTCCACCGGGTGCAAAACAGTAGACGGAGTTGTCAGTCAATGTGCTGTTACCGGTGATGAGACGATCATGTTTTTCGGGTGTATTGTTGACAAGATAATTCGGTATACGCAATATGCCACTGCCTTTGGTTCCTATCCATAAGGTTTGCTGTGGGTCGAGGTAAAGGCTGCGTACCGGGTTGTTCACCTGATATGCGGGAGTGTTGAGCAGGGTGTTGGTCATGGTGAATGTGTCATTGTAAAGCATGTATAACCCTTCTCCGTCGGTAGCTACCCATACGATATCTTGAAATTTGTCTTTCATCAGACAGAAGATGCCCGACTGTATTTCAGTGTATTCTATACGGTATTTAATCTTTTGGTTTGCTTCATATTTCAGTACTATCAAGCCGCTGCTTTTGAAACCGATACAGAAGTCATTTTCTCGTTTGATGATGGAAGATACTTCACCTCGTTTTTCTATTTCGTCTTTCAGGTCGGCAATGTAGTAACACTGTCGGTTGCTGAAACTATATTCGTAGAGGGCATAGGTTTCATCAATGAAGTAGGCTGAATCTTCTCCGATGAAGGCATGCTTCAAGCCGTGATGTCCAAATGGCTTTTCCGGAATCAGTGTCACGCTTTTTCCCGTGTGGTTCAGACGATAGCAACGAGTGTTGTTTCCAGTTGCGAATATCCAAAGCAGGTTGTTGGAATCAATGGTCATGGACAGTACTTTATTAAAATCCATGGAAGAGATGTTTAACTGGAGAAATTTCTGGTTCTCTTGTTGGTAGTGATACAGATTTCCGTCATCTTTCAGCACTAACATGCACTTGTTTTTGCTTCGTGCCAAGAAGATGTTGTCCTTGAATTCGGTAAAGGTCCGGCAGGTCTGTCGGTATGTATCCAATCTGTCTAACCCGTAGTTGGTTTGTAACCACAGTATGCCTGGCTCTGATTCTACGATCTGGCTGATAATGTTGCCTGACAATAGGTTGCGTGACACATCAACGGGCGTATATAGGTGGATATTGTTGCCGTCAAACACGTTCAGTCCGTCGCATGTTCCTATCCATAGTACACCTTGGCTATCTTGGTAAAGGGATTGGATGGCACTATTGGAAAGACCGTTTTTATTGGAGAATTGCCGTAGGCTGTAAGCGTACACAAAATCCGGAAAACAGCATAAGAGGCTGATAAGCAATAAAATCGTATGGCCTTTCCAGTATATGTCTTTCATGTGGCTTGTTGTATTGATTTTAAGTTGCAAAGATATATTTTAAGGTGGAAACAGTCAATATTTGCAATATATTTCTTTAGTTGTAGGCTTACAGTTTGCTTTGTATCTGCTCCGTATCCTTAGAAATGTATTTGTACGGAGCAGATAGGTATGGATATGATTAGCGAATGACCGCAGCGAATCCACCGTTGCGTGCCAAACGGACTGTGATATGGTTGCCTTTCTTCAAGGATTGTTCTTGCTTGCGATAGTCCATGGCTTGGTGGTCAGCGTTGATGCCGTCTTCAAAAGAGGTCATGAGATAATTTTTTCCTTCTTGCAGGAAATCAAGGGAGATGTTAAAGACCCGTTCACGTTCGCGGTTGTTGGTCATGCCTCCTATATACCATTGTTCTCCTTTGCGTTTGGCCACGATGGCATATTCTCCTGCTTTGGCTTCGAGAGCGATGGTTTCGTCCCATGTTTGGGGTACTTGGGTGATGAAACGTGTACACTCGTCGTTGCGATAATAGAGGGTAGGATTGTCTGCCATCATCTGCAGGCCGGTTTCAAAAAGAACAAAGAGTGCCATCTGATAGGCACGTGTGCCGATGCTGGCAGAATTGGGACGTTCGGAATGGTAGACTTCAGGCTGCATGCTAAGCATGGCGCCGGGAGTATAGTCCATGGCTCCTACTGCGTTGCGTATGAAGGGGAAATAGACACTGTTGTCGGGACGGCATCCGCCCATTTGCTCCATACCTCTTACGCCTTCGTAGGAGAGTACGTTTGGGTATTTGTATTCTAATCCGGCAGGTTTGAAAGCACCGTGAAAGTCAACGAAGAGATGGTGTTTGGCGGCTTCATGTGCTACGCGTTCATAGAAGTTTACCATCCATTGGTCGCTACGATCCATGAAATCTATCTTTACGCCTTTCACACCCCACTTTTCGAAAGTTTCGAATAGGTCAAAGTGGTTTTCTACCGTAAGCCAAGTGAGCCATAACACAATGCCTACGTTTTTTTCTTTGCCGTAGCGGATGAGTTCGTGTATGTCTACCGAGGGATTGGGTTTATAGGGGTTGCGGGTGTTCATGGCCCAGCCTTCGTCCATTACTATATATTCTACGCCGTAGTGGGATGCGAAGTCGATGAAGTATTTGTAGGTGTCAAGGTTGCAACCTGCTTTGAAGTCCACGTCGGGGCCGTAGGGTGTGGCTCCGTTCCACCATTCCCAGCTGGCTAGTCCTGGTTTAATCCAAGAGGTGTTTTCTATGACATTCTTTTCAGCGAGGCGATAGGATAGAGTGTTTTCTATAAGTTTGCGGTCATCGTCGGTAATGACGAAGTAACGCCATGGATAACTGCGCTTGCCTGCGGTACGGGCTATGCAGTTGGCTTCTTTCAGAATCTTGAGACTGCGGTCACCGTCTTCTCCGAATTCAAGAGGCAGACGGGGGAAGACGGCGGTAATGCCGCCTTGTCCATCGTTTTTCAGAAACATGGCGGGATAGTCTGTCAGATTGGTTTCACTCATGAGGATTTTGTCACCTTTGGGTGTGCTGGCTAAAAGGGGAAGCAGAGCCATGCGATTGGAGTTTTTCCACTCGCTGCTTGTTTGGTGGCGATATTCTTCTTCATAGGAAGTCTTAAAGCCGTCAGGTTGCTGAAGATGTAGCAGGCAATCATCCACAAAGTTCAGGCGGAGGATTTCATTCATTATTTCTTGCTCGCCTTTCAGGTCAGTAAGGAAGCGGTAGGCGAATCCGTCATCAAAGGCACGGAACTCTACTGAATAGCCTCCTTTAAACTTCAGTAGCAATTGGTTGTAGCGGTTGGTTATAGTAGAGAATTTCAGGGGTACGATGGGAGTCAGTTCCTCGTTTACATTTTGGCGTACTACTTTGTTTAGTTTAGGATGGATGCCCAGCTGGTGGTTGGCAGTTTCCAGACCAATGACACAGTTGTCCATCAGTGTTTGATTTCCTTGGGTTACATCATATTGGATTTGATCGGTCAGCTCCACCGAGATGCGGATGTTTCCGCTGGGTGAGGCCAGTTGATGTACTTTCTGTCCGAAAGCGGTCAGTGAGAGGCAGAGAACTGCCGAGAGTAGGAATTGTTTTTTCATGTTCTTAGCTTTTGGATTTTTACAATATACAAAAGTAGTTTGTATTCTGTAGGAAATGTATGCTATTTATGACATAAATATATAAAATCATGCCACAGACGACTTTTTACATATCTATGTCGCGAATCTGTACAGTATGAGAGTGAAGGATGGGCTATTTTTGTTACCAACATTCCACATGTCAGAAAACTATTGTTGCCGGATGGAGGCTAAAGAGAGAAGGTGAAAGAGCGGTTTGCGGTTAGAGGAGGCAGCACATTTATAACAAAGAATGCGGTGGTTTATATCGAATTGACATTATCTTTTACGAAAAAACAATAATAACAAAACCATGAAAAAGAGACGAATACTGATGGGGAAGACCCATCTGATAGCGGGAGCCGTGATGTTGGCCGTTGCAGGAGGACAATTATCGGCTCAGACCGTTGCACCGAAGAAAGCAAAAGCGTACATGGTGGCAGATGCCCACTTGGACACGCAGTGGAACTGGGACATTCAGACTACTATTAAGGATTATGTTTGGAATACCTTGAATCAGAACCTTTTCCTTTTGAACCAGTACCCCGACTATATCTTTAATTTTGAAGGTGGAGTGAAATATGCTTGGATGAAGGAATATTATCCTCGTGAATACGAACTGATGAAGGCTTTTGTAAAGGCAGGTCGATGGCATGTGAGTGGGGCCAGTTGGGATGCTACCGACACTTTGGTGCCGTCTGTTGAATCGTTTATTCGCAACATTATGCTGGGGCAGGAGTTCTATCGTAAGGAGCTGGGGGTAGAAAGTACCGACATCTTCCTTCCCGATTGCTTCGGATTCGGTTGGACATTGCCTACTGTTGCTGCCCATTGTGGACTGATAGGTTTCTCTTCACAGAAGCTGGATTGGCGTAACAATCCTTTCTACGGTAAGAGCAAGCATCCCTTTACCATCGGACTGTGGAAAGGAGTGGATGGAGCGTCCGTCATGCTGGCTCACGGATATGATTACGGTCGTCGTTGGGATAATGAAGACCTTTCAGAAAATAGATATTTGATGGAACTCTCCAAATGCACTCCCCTGAATACCGTTTACCGCTACTATGGAACAGGTGATGTGGGCGGTTCACCTACCATCGCTTCTGTGGCTTCCGTGGAGAAAGGTATCAAGGGAGACGGTCCGTTGAAGATTATCAGTGCAGCCAGTGACCAGTTGTTCAAGGATTACCAGCCCTATGGCAGCCATCCCGAGCTCCCCGTATTTGACGGTGAATTGCTGATGGACGTTCATGGAACCGGCTGCTACACATCACAGGCTGCTATGAAACTCTATAATCGTCAAAATGAACTTTTGGGTGATGCCGCTGAACGTGCTTCTGTGGCTGCTGCCCTTTTGGGGGTTGCCGAATATCCTGGCAAGAGTCTGACGGAGTCTTGGCAGCGCTTCATATTCCACCAATTCCACGATGATTTGACTGGTACCAGCATTCCCCGTGCCTATGAATTTTCTTGGAACGATGAACTTCTCTCTCTGAAACAGTTCTCCTGTATCCTGACTCATTCTGTGGGAAGTGTGGCAGGCAAGCTTGATACTCGTGTCAAGGGGATTCCCGTAGTGCTCTATAACGCTTCGGGCTTCAAGGCTACAGATGTGGTGACCATCGAAGTGGAGGCTTCTCGTTTTCCCAAAAGTGTGGCTGTATATAACGAACAAGGCAAGTTGGTGGTTTCTCAGTTGGTTTCATATACTGATGGAAAGGTCCGCTTGTTAGTAGAAGCCACTGTACCCGCCAATGGATACGCAGTTTACGATGTCCGCCTCTCCGGCGAAGGAAAAGAGATGTCTGCTGTTGAAGCTGCAAGTGTTGAAAATTCGTTCTACAAACTGACATTGAATGAGAACGGTGACATTACTTCACTGTTCGACAAGAGAATCAACAAGGAATTGGTAAAGGCTGGTAAGGCTATTCGTTTAGCCCTCTTCACTGAAAACAAGTCATTCGAATGGCCGGCATGGGAGATATTGAAAGAGACTGTGGACGCTACTCCTATCTCCATCACCGAGGATGTGAAAGTGACTCTTTGCGAAAACGGTGCATTACGTAAGACTCTCTGCGTGGAGAAACGTCACGATGATTCTTTTTTCCGCCAGTACATCCATTTGTATGAAGGTGTATTGGCCCACCGCATTGACTTTACTAACGAAGTGGACTGGCAGTCTACCAACGCTCTGTTGAAGGCTGAGTTTCCCCTCAATTTGAATAATGAGGTGGCCACTTACGACTTGGGCGTAGGCAGCGTGCAGAGAGGAAACAACATCTTGACCGCTTACGAAGTATATGCTCAATATTGGGCAGATTTAACGGACGCTAACGGTTCTTATGGCGTTTCCATCATGAACGACAGCAAATATGGCTGGGACAAGCCTGATAACAACACCCTGCGTCTCACTTTGCTGCACACTCCGAAGACAAAAAAGAACTATGCTTATCAAGATCGTCAGGACTTCGGTCACCATACCTTTACTTACAGCTTGGTAGGTCATGTGGGCGCTTTGGACGTAGTTCAAACCCGCGAGAATGCTGAGTTGCTGAACCAGCGCATCAAGGCGTTCGTTGTTGGAAAGCATCGCGGCGAATTAGGTAAGAGCTATTCATTGGCTTTTTCCGATAACCGGAATGTACTTATTAAAGCCTTAAAGAAAGCCGAAAGTTCAGATGAATATGTGGTACGCGTGTATGAAGCCGCAGGCAAGCAGGCGCAGAAAGCCTCGATTGTCTTTGCCGACAACCTTGTGGCTGCTGTAGAAGCAGATGGTACGGAAAAGACCATCGGTAAGGCTACATTCAGTGGAAATCGCTTGGAAGTGTCAGTCAATCCAAACAGCATTAAGACCTACAAGGTACGTTTTGCTTCCAATAAAAAGGTGCAGACGGTGGCCGAACCATTGCCCCTTGTTTATGATAAGAAGTGCTTCAGTTGGAACGAGTTCAAGGCTGCTGCCAACTTTGAGTCTGGTTATTCTTATGCTGCTGAATTGATACCTGCCGAGATGAATGTGCATGGAGTGCCTTTCAAATTGGAGACACGTGAAGAGCTGAATGGTATGGCTTGCAAGGGCAATGTACTGAAACTGCCCGCCGACTGTACTTATAACAGACTCTATATCCTTGCTGCTGCCGCTTCTGATAAAGATGTGAAGGGGATATTCCGCGTAGGCAAGTATGTGCAGGAAGTCATTGTTCCTTCTTATACTGGCTTCATCGGTCAGTGGGGGCACACCGGACATACGGAAGGTTATCTGAAAGATGCTGAAGTTGCCTATGTGGGTACGCACCGCCATTCCGGTGAAGGCGATCAGCCGTATGAGTTCACTTACATGTTTAAGTTCGCAATAGACCTGCCAGAAAAGGCTACTGAGGTGGTATTGCCCGATAATAAGGATATTGTTATTTTTGCCGCCACTTTGACTGATGTTGCTGCTACTTCTGTTTGTCCCGCTTCCGAACTGTTCCGTACGGCAAACAAGTGCAATCGCTATCAGACGGAAAGCTCCACAGAGAGAGTGAACATTCTGAAGCAGGACATGGTAATGGGCTATTCAAGCTATGTGAACGAGAAAGAGAAGCCGGCTTTCATGGTAGATGGCGACGAAAACACAAAGTGGTGTGCTATTGCTGAAATGCCCCACTACGTAGACTTTGATTTGGGCGGTGAAAGAAGCATTAATGGCTGGAAGTTACTGAACGCTGCCGGCGAAAACCATTCCTACGTCACTTCCTCCTGCTTTCTGCAAGGTAAGAGCGACAAGAATGGTGAATGGCGCACACTGGACTATGTTTCTGGTAATGGTAAGAATGTACTGAATCGCACGCTAAATAAGTCTGAAAGTGTTCGCTACCTGCGTCTTTTAGTGACACAGCCCATGCAATCGGCTTCTGGTAAAGATGTGCGCATTTATGAAATGGAAGTATACGAATAAACAGTTATTATATTCCCATTTTTCAGATCCTTGTGTCTGTCACCACAGACACAAGGATCTGATGATTCTCAGGTGTAAGTGCTTAATGTGAGTAAGTTAACAACTCTATTGAAGTAAATTTATTGGAAATAACAAATACCTTGAAAAATGAAAATTAAAATATTTGCTGTTGTATGTTTATTAGCTGCTAATCTCTTTACAATATCTGCTCAAAAGTGGTTTACGCCTGAGGCGGAGAAACAAGTGGATGCTCTTTTGAGCCAGGTAGTAGAAGGAAACTACAAGAATAATCGCTATCCTCTACTCCGTAAGCCCTTAATGGAACTTCCTTTAGGCAGTATCAAACCTAAAGGCTGGTTGCACGAAATGCTGGTTCGTCAGAAAAATGGCGCCAGTGGTCAGATGGATGTTCTTTACCCTTCGGTTATGGGCAAACGCAATGGTTGGTTAGGTGGTGATGGAGACCAGTGGGAACGCGGTCCATACTGGATAGACGGTCTACTTCCTTTGGCGTATATACTGGATGATGATGTCTTGAAAGCCAAAGTGCAACCTTGGATAGAATGGGCTTTGCAGAGCCAGCGTGAGGACGGATTCTTCGGTCCTGAAAAAGATTATCCGGGAGAGCCTGGACTGCAACGTGATAACTCGCAAGACTGGTGGCCGCGTATGGTCGTGCTGAAAATCCTACAGCAGTATTATTCGGCAACGAACGATAAGAGAGTCGTCGCTTTTATGACAAAATATTTCCGTTATCAACTGAATACCTTGCCGCAAAAACCTTTAGGACACTGGAGCAGTTGGGCAGAATTCCGTGCTTGTGACAATTTGCAAGCTGTATATTGGCTTTATAATCTTACGGGGGAGGATTTTTTGCTTGAATTGGGGCATTTGCTGCACCGGCAGAGTTTCAGTTTCATAGATATGGTAGATAGGGGAGACTTGCGCAGACCCTGCACTATACACTGTGTTAATTTGGCACAAGGCATCAAAGAACCGATTATTTATTATCTGCAAGATACCGACCGGAAATATATTGATGCTGTCAAGGAAGGCTTTCGAGATATTCGCCGGTTCCACGGACAGCCGCAAGGCATGTATGGAGGCGATGAGGCTTTGCATGGAAACAATCCTACACAAGGCTCGGAGTTGTGTTCGGCCGTAGAGTTGATGTACTCGCTGGAAAAAATGGTGGAGATTACAGGAGACATAGACTTTGCCGACCATTTGGAACGCATTGCTTTTAATGCTTTACCAGCCCAAATATCCGATGACTTTATGACTAAGCAATATTTCCAGCAACCGAATCAGGTGATGGTAACACGCCATCGTCGCAACTTCGACCAGGATCATGAAGGGACAGACCTTGCTTTTGGCACTCTGACCGGATACCCATGTTGTTTTTCGAATATGCACCAAGGTTGGCCAAAATTTACACAGCACCTATGGTATGCCACACCTGATAACGGCATTGCAGCCATTGTCTATTCTCCGTCGGAAGTAACAGCCAATGTGGGTGATAATGTACCGGTGGTTATCAGTGAAGATACTTACTATCCGATGGATCATCAGATAACTTTTACCATTAAAGAGGTGAGGAATAAGGTGAAACAAGTGAAATTTCCATTTCACCTGCGTGTTCCGAAGTGGTGCAAGCAAGCTGAAATACGGGTAAATGGAAAGATGGAGCAAACTGTCAAAGGTGGGAAAATAGCTATCGTAGACCGTATATGGAAGCGGAATGATAAGATTGAACTGTATCTGCCCATGGAGGTCTTTACTAGCACTTGGTATGAAAACGCAGTATCTATTGAAAGAGGTCCGTTGGTATATGCCCTGAAAATGGAAGAAAATTGGGAAAAGAAAGAGTTTAAGGATAGTTGGTATGGTTCTTATTATTATCAGGTGACTTCTTCGGATCCATGGAACTACGGATTGGTGGATTTTGACCGTAACAGAATGAACGAGGTGGCCCAAGTAAGTATCAATAGCCAAAAACAGCAATTGGACTTTCCTTGGAATCAGGAAAATGCACCGGTTGAAATAAAGATGAAGGCTCGTCTTATCCCTACTTGGACAGTATATAATGAAATGGCAGGGCCCCAGCCTTTCTCTTTCTGTGGCAGTGCCGAAGGAGGAGAGCAAGAAATCACGCTGATACCCTACGGTTGTACAACCCTGCGTATTTCAGAATTTCCAGTTGTTGGGAAATGATGTTTCCGAAGTATGGGGGAAACGGTGTGTCTGTTTTGTGACAAACTTGTTTTAGAATTCTGCCATGTCCGGAATGTGGACGGTTATGTCACGGATTTATAGTTGGCTTTTAACCTTACTGTCTATTTTTGCAATCGTTTTTAATAGGGTTTATATATTATATAAAAGAAGACTCCTGCAACGGAGTGAAAAACAAGTCGAACAATTTAATGCCGTAGAAAAAAGATGAAAAATTCCAAGAAAGCACTCCTCTGCCTATTGGCATGCGCCTTGGCAGTAACCGGATGCAAGACACAGAAAGAACCGGCTGTGGCAGACAACGCAATGCTGGTCAGATCTACACAAACACTTGATTCCTTATATGCTCACTATTCCGCACCGGGCACTTGTCTGTTGCGTGAGAATTATCCTTCGGACGTGGAAGGCTATACCGCTACTTATCTGGCTTCCGAGGAACAGAAGAACCGTCCCAATCTTTACTCTTATTTGTGGCCTTATTCCGGTACCTTCTCCGCAGTGAATGCGTTGATGGAGGCCACTAAAGATAACAAGAAAGATTTCGGGAACTATCAGAAGTTGCTTGATGAGAAAGTGCTTCCGGGACTTGCTGAATATTTCGATACTCGTCGTATGCCCAAAGCGTATGCTTCTTACATCAAGGACGCTCCGTTGTCCGACCGCTTTTACGATGACAACGTGTGGCTCGGCATTGACTTCACAGACGTCTATCTGATGACTAGCCAAGAGAACTATCTGCAGAGCGCCAAGCTTATCTGGAAGTTTATAGAAAGCGGTATGGACGATTGTTTGGGAGGAGGTATCTATTGGTGCGAACAGAAGAAGGAATCAAAGAACACTTGTTCCAACGCCCCTGGTTCCGTCTTTGCCCTGAAACTTTTCAAGGCTACGCAAGACAGCTCCTATTTTGAGAAAGGGAAGAGTTTGTACGAGTGGACTAAAGCAACATTGCAGGACACAACAGACTGCCTTTACTTCGACAACATGCGTTTGGACGGTGAGATAGGACGTGCCAAATTTGCCTATAACAGCGGTCAGATGATGCAGTCGGCTGCTTTGCTCTATCAGCTTACCGGTAATGGGCAGTATCTGAAGGATGCGCAAGCGATTGCTGCTGCTTGTCATAATTATTTCTTCATGGAATTCACCCCCGGACAGGGAGAACCGTTTCATATGCTGAAGAAGGGTGATGTGTGGTTCACCGCCGTTATGTTGCGTGGTTTTATGGAACTCTATCAGGTGGACGGTAACAAGGTTTATCTTGATTCCTTTGCCCGCAGTCTGGACTATGCTTGGACGCATGCCCGTGAAGAGAACGGCCTTTTCAATACTGATTTCACCGGCAAGAGCCGCGACAATCGTAAATGGCTGCTGACACAAGCCGCCATGGTAGAGATGTACGCGCGTTTGGCCGTGTTCGCTAATCAGTCTTTATAATTAAAACGAATCAGACCAAATGAAAAAGAGAAACATTACCTTGTGCGCTGTTGCCATGCTCTGTATGCAAGGCTATGCTAAGGCAGACACTTTTATCCTGAAAGGTGACAACACTTGTGTGGAGAACTATGCTCAGATGACTGCTGCTTACAAGAGCAATCGTCCAAAAATGAAGAAACGCCTTTTCACCTCAAAAGCGGTGGAAGCTGAGATTGTTCGCGTGAAGAAACTGCTTACCAATCCTAAGTTGGCGTGGATGTTTGAGAATTGCTTTCCTAATACGCTTGACACTACTGTACACTTTCGCATGCTGGACGGTAAACCCGATACTTTTGTTTATACCGGTGACATCCATGCTATGTGGCTGCGTGACTCCGGTGCGCAGGTGTGGCCATATGTGCAGTTAGCCAACAATGATGCGCAATTGAAAGAGATGCTCGAAGGTGTCATTCGCCGTCAGTTCCTTTGCATCAACATTGATCCGTACGCCAATGCTTTCAACGACGGACCTACGGGTGGCAACTGGATGACTGACTTGACAGATATGAAGCCCGAACTGCACGAGCGCAAATGGGAGATAGACTCTCTTTGTTACCCGCTTCGTCTGGCTTACCAGTATTGGAAAGTAACTGGTGACAGCAGTATCTTCGACGGTGAATGGATGAAGGCAATTACTGCTATCCTGAAGACTTTCAAGGAACAGCAGCGTAAGGACGGTGTAGGCCCTTACCGTTTCCAACGTAAGACGGAACGTGCTCTGGATACGCTGAATAACGACGGCTTGGGTGCTCCGGTCAAACCGGTGGGACTGATTGTTTCCGCTTTCCGCCCATCGGACGATGCCACTACGCTTCAGTACCTGGTCCCTTCCAACTTTTTCGCTGTCTCTTCTCTGAGAAAGGCTGCTGAAATTCTGACGGAAGTAAACAAGGAAACATCCTTGGCCAAAGAATGCACCGATTTGGCAGCCGAAGTGGAGGCAGCCCTGAAGAAATATGCCACTTACAATCATCCTGAGTTTGGGACAATCTATGCATTTGAAGTAGATGGATTCGGCAATCATCTGTTAATGGACGATGCCAATGTACCCAGCCTTCTTGCTATGCCTTATTTGGGTGATGTGGACGTAAACGATCCTATCTATCAGAATACACGCCGCTTTGTGTGGAGTGGCAGCAACCCTTACTTTTTTAAAGGTAAAGCCGGTGAAGGTATCGGAGGTCCGCACATTGGTTATGATATGGTATGGCCTATGAGTATCATGATGAAGGCATTCACCAGCCAGAATGATGAGGAGATAAAGATTTGTATCAAAATGCTGATGGATACGGATGCCGGTACGGGATTCATGCACGAGTCTTTCCACAAGGATGACCCCACTAACTTTACCCGTGCATGGTTTGCTTGGCAGAATACGCTGTTTGGAGAATTGATTTTGAAATTAGTGAACGAGGGTAAAGTGGATTTGCTGAACAGCTTGTAAAAACAGGAATTATTTAAAATCAATAAAGTGCGCTGGAAGGAGGATTAGGATACAAATTGCATGAATTGGTTGTTCGTTGGTATTATTTGTGTTCTTTTCCTTTTTTTATCGTGATTTATTATAATGTTTAATCTTAAAGAATATGAAAAAGAATCGAGTGTACACAGTAAATTCATTGCTGGCTCGGATAGGTGGGAACTATAAGTTCTGGCTTATTGCCTTGCCTGCTGTGACTATGCTGGCGCAGGCTCCTGCGGTTTATGCACATGCGGAGACTATTACTGTGGTGCAGCAAAACAATGCCACGGTGAGAGGTTCCGTTAAGGATGCCACAGGTGAAAGCCTGATTGGAGTGAGTGTTACTGTTAAGGGTAAAGAAGGTGTGGGTACCATTACAGATGTGGATGGAAACTATTCCATTGTTTGTAGTGCCCAAGATGTTCTCGTCTTTTCCTATGTGGGATATGCCACTCAGGAAATTGCTGTGAAAAATCAAAAACAATTGAATGTTGTCTTAAAGGAGGATACCAAGGTGCTGGATGAAGTTATTGTCATCGGTTATGGTACTACTACCCGCAAGAGTGCCGTAGGTGCTGTAGACCAGGTAAAGGCTTCCATGATCGAAGACCGTCCCGTGGCTAACATGACAGATGCTTTGCAAGGGGCTGCGCCCAACGTGGTTATCCAGCAGCGCAGTAGCAATCCTAATGATCGTAAGACTAACTTTAATATTCGTGGTATCAGCACTGTGAATGACAATAGTCCGCTTTTTGTCATAGACGGATTGGTAGCTGATGGTGGTAGTTTCGATAAATTGAATCCCAATGATATTGAGAACATTTCCATCTTGAAAGATGCCGGTACAGCTGCTATTTATGGTTCACGTTCTTCCAATGGTGTAGTTTTGGTTACTACTAAGAAAGGTAAGAAGAACCAGCGTGCGACAGTTCGGTTAAGTGGTATGATGGGATGGCAGAATCCGGATATCTTGTTTTCTCCGGTGAAAGGCTATCAGAACGCTACTTTGCGCAATTTAGCTGCCACCAATGCTGGAGAGGCTCCTTTGTATACACCCGATCAAATCCGTGACCTGGCTGCCCATCAAAATGAAGAAAGCTGGTTTTTTGATCAGATAGTCCGCACAGCCTTACAGCAGAATTACAATCTAAGCGTATCTGGAGGTAGTGATAAAACTACTTACATGGTGTCCATGGGTTATTATGACCAGGAAAGTAATTATGTGGGCAACAGTGATTTTGGCGTGCAGCGTTATAATTTTCGTACCAATGTTAGCACGGAAGTGGGACGTTTGAAACTGAATGCTATTTTGGCTTATACACGTAATAATAGTGTAAGTACCACCGGTGGGAGTTTGGAAGTGGATGCCGCCCGTGTACCTACTTATTATTATTACAAAATGAAATCGGAAGATGGAAGATATTTGTTAAATGATGTATTGACTGAATTTAACCCATTGGGAGCATTGGAAGCTGGTGGCCGTAACAAGTATCGTAACAATTATCTGAACGCTAATGTCAATGCTGAATTCCGGCTTATTGACGGATTGAAGTTGCGTGGAGTGTTGGGTGCGGATGTGATAAACGACATGCGTTCTACCCGCAATTTGGGCGTATCCTATTACTTGAATGAAGAGGCTACCGAACCACGTCCAGTGAAAGATACTGACTATCGGACCAGTAACTGGAATCATACGGCTTACCTTATTAATAGCCAACTTTTGTTGGATTACAACAAGACATTCGGTAAACACAATGTCAGCGGGCTTTTTGGAGTAACCAATGAATCGTTTACTTCGTCTAGCAATGAGATTGAGAAGAAGGGGGTAGATCCCGACTTGGGTATCGGTACAGACATTACCAATAGTACTGTGGGAAACATCACAGGAAAAACATTTGTAGATGAATCCAACCGTACCAGTCTGACTTCTCTGTTGGGACGTGTGGGGTATTCTTACGCTGACAGATATTATACAGAATTCAGCTTCCGTTATGACGCTTCTTCCAAGTTTCATAAAGACTACCGATGGGGTTTCTTCCCTTCTGTTTCATTAGGCTGGCGTTTGAGCGAGGAGAACTTTATGCAGGCTTACAAGGAACGTGTGGGTGACTTGAAACTGCGTACTTCTTTTGGTATCTTGGGTAACCAGTCTATTGGTACTTATGACCGTTTTACTGTTTACGAACTGTACAACAACTCTTACGCATACAACAACCAGACAGTATCGGGCGCAGGTTTTAAGTTAGGTAAGGATAATTTGACTTGGGAAAAGACCAAAACCTTCAACGTGGGTGTAGACGCTTCGTTCTTCAATAACGCTTTGAATGTGACGTTCGACTATTTCTACAAGCGTACGAGCGACATTTTAATGAAGCCCCTTGTGCCTTCGGTATTCGGTACGGATATGGCGATGGACAACATTGGTGAGATGCAGAATCAAGGTTGGGACCTCTCTATCAACTATCGTTTGAAAACGGGAGCTGCAAATCATAACTTCAACTTCAATCTTGGTGACTCTTGGAATGAAGTGCTGAAGTACCCTGGTCACGAAAGAATCTCACAAATAGAGGAGTTGAGCCGTATCACCCGTGAAGGATGTCCGTTGGAGTCTTACTACGGTTACAAGATGGACGGCTTTTTCCAAAGCTACGAGGAGATTGAGGCATCGGCTATTCCTGTAGGTGGAAAGGTACAGCCGGGTGACGTGAAGTTTGTAGACCGTAACGAAGATGGTGTCATCGACTCGAAGGATAAGTTTATCTTGGGTAATGCCTTCCCTCGTCTTACTTTCGGTTTCAACTACAATGTAGAATGGAAAGGATTCGATTTCGGTATGTTCTGGCAGGGTGTGGGCAAGCGTGACATGATGCTTCGTGGTGAATTGATTGAACCGTTCCACGCCAATTACTCTTATAATATCTATAAGCATCAACTGGATTTCTGGACTCCTACCAACACCGATGCACGTTGGCCGAGACTTACTGCTCCGGGTTCTACTTCCAACAGAAACAACTACGGAAACGGACAAGGTTCCGACCTATTCTTGATGGATGGAAAATACCTGCGTCTGAAGAACTTGCAGATTGGTTACACATTCCCCAAAACATGGAGCCGCAAGGTGGGCATGGAAAAGGCACGTATCTATGTCAACGGACAAAACTTGCTGACTTTCAGTAATAACTCGTTTATTGACCCTGAATCTTCTGAGTTCGACTCTAAGATGGGTAATAGTGGCGCCAATTCTGGTAGAAACTACCCGACGCTCCGTTACTATGGTTTCGGTATAGACATTGAATTCTAAAAACAACAGATAACTATGAGACTAAGAAAATATATAGCTTTTGCCGGAATGGCTGTTCTGATGCTTTGCAGTTGCAACGAGATGGAGAACGCACCGACAAACAAATTTACGGATAACTCTTATTGGACTTCCACCACCAAAGCCCAGTATGTGGTGAACATGGCTTACAGCCAGATGTACAATGCAGGCCGTATGTGGAGCGATGAAAGTTTGAGTGACAATGCTTACGACGGTCGCAGTGTGGACGACCAACGTGCCATTCGCAAAGGTATGGCTACTCCCTCGCTCGACATCTTCAAGAATGAATGGAAAGACCTTTACGGAGGCATAAAGACCTGCCACGTGTTCCTTGAAAAGGTGGATCTGGTACCCAACATGGACGCATCTGTTAAAGCACGTATGATTGCCGAGATACGCTATATCCGTGCAAGCCTCTACTTCCGTCTGACTAACCTTTATGGTGCAGTACCTTTCTTTACGGAGGACATCACGCTGGAAGAATCGCGGAGTGTAAGTCGTACAGACCGCGAAACCATTATCAGCTTCATTCACCAAGAATTGGAAGACATCAAGGATGCGCTTCCCACTCGCGACCAATTGCCCGAAGAAGACAAGGGCAAAATTACTAAAGGTGCCGTTTGTGCTTTGCAGGCTCGTGTCTACTTGATGGATAGCGACTGGAACAATGTGATGCTTTATTGCGACAATCTGATGAACAAACAGGGCGAATATGGTACTTATGCCTTATTTCCTGATTATGCCGGGCTTTTTGATGAAGCCAATGAGTATAATGAAGAGATTATCATGGACCGTTCTTATGTACCCAATTTGATTACTTGGGGTGAGATGGTAGACATGATTCCTTTGTCAAGAGGCGGACGTGCCGTGAACCGTGTGCCGCAACAATCATTGGTAGATACTTATCTGATGCTTAGTGGAAAGACTATCAGTGAAGCCGGGACAGATTATAACCCTGCTTATCCTTACGACAACCGTGACCCACGTCTCACCGCTACTATCATTTATGATGGCTATGACTGGAGTGGCAATGTGGACGATGGCAGTAAAGACGTAGTCATCAACATTCGTCCGGGTTCGGGAACCGATGCCTACGATGGTGGTGGAAACGGCACTTCTACCGGTTATTTCACCCGTAAGTATTATAATCCGCAGGCTTCCGGTGATCAGAATTCCGGTATGAACATCATCACTATGCGCTATGCTGACATCTTGCTGATGTATGCTGAGGCTGTTCACGAAACAAGCGGTATGACTGAAGCGGTATGGAACAAGACCATCCGTCCCATCCGCGAACGTGCCGGATTCACTGCCGATGCAGCCTTGAACTTTCCTGCCGGAAAGAGCAAGGAAGAGATGAGGCAGATTATTCGCGACGAACGTCGTGTAGAAATGGCGATGGAAGGTTTGCGCTGGTATGATATTAAGCGTTGGAAGGCTGGCAACGAATACTTGTCGGGCAAGGTGCGCGGTGCAAGCTTCGTGGACGAGAATAAGCTTGACACTCGCAAGTTCGAAGAGGCAAGAGATTACCTTTGGGCAGTTCCTATCAGTGAAATCAATTTGAATCCCAATCTGGCGCCTAACAATCCAGGATATGGAAATTAACGTGTATCTAAACTCATTAAAAACAATAGAACAATGAAAACAATATTCTCAACAATAGCTCTTTTTTCGGCAGTCCTCTTTGCTACGTCTTGTACGGAAGACATGGAATACAAGGATTCCAAAGTTTCCTCAGTAAATCAGTTGTATGAACCCACTGACGGCAAGGAAGTAGTCTTGCAATCGTCGGCCAGCGCCAGCCTGTTCTTTGAATGGGAGTCGGCCAAGGCTGAAGATAGCGGTGCCCCTCTTTATGAAGTGGTATTCGATAAAGAAGGTGGAGATTTTTCTAAGCCTATTTACAAAGTGCTTTCTGACAATGGCGGTTCTTTGAGCTATGCTACCATCAGCCACAAGACATTGAACAAGGTTGGTGCGGCTGCCGGATTGAACAGTGGTGAGACGGGTACACTTGTTTGGACAGTAATGGCTTCCAGAGGTTTGAATTCTGTAATGGCAAAGGAAAGCAAGAAGCTCACCATCACTCGCTTGGTGGGATTTGAAGAGATTCCGGCACAGCTTTACTTGACCGGAAGTGCTACTGAAGGTGGTATGGATGCTTCTAAGGCCGTGGCGTGTGCTTCACCCGAAAAGGATAAGTTCGAAGTCTTTACGAAGTTGGAAGGCGGAAAGACTTACAAACTGGTAGATAGAGCAGCCGAAGGTGCCAAGGTGTTTTATATCAATGGCAATAAGATTATGGAAGGCGAAGGCGAGACAACCGTAGAAAAGACGGGAGTTTACCGCATTGAGATGGATTTCTCCATTGCATCTGTAACCGTCAGGGAAGTAAGTAAGATGGAATTCTACTTCTGTCCGAGTGGTGCCGCAACTTTTGAATTGCCTTATGTTGGAAACGGTGTGTTCTGCGGTCAGGATAAAATTGAGTTCAAGCAAGAAGGATGGGGGCGCGACCAACGCTATAAGTTCTTGATGACTTATGCTGATGGTAGTATACAGTATTGGGGAACCAAGAATACTACAGACTCTAATCCTGGTGCGGCTACTCCCGAAGATCCTTATTTCTATATTATGGAGACTCCTGATAACCAATGGGATCAGAAGTGGAAACTGAACGATGAATTCGATGGTGCGGCCGATGGCCACAATCCGGGTGCCATCACCAAGATTAGTGTGATATTCAATGTGGAGAACTATACTCATAAAGTGGAATTGGCCAACTAATTTAAGGAGAGATTATGAAAAAAATATTATTTTGTCTGCCCCTGCTTCTTTTGGCACTTCAATCGTGCGAGATAGAAGATGAGTATATGTATGATAAGGGGCTTTACACCATAGATTGGGATGCGGCTGCCGATAGCAGTTCTGTGACCCTGATAGATCGTTTCTGGAATACGGAAGAGAATTATTTCAACTACGGGAATGACGGTTCAATCAAGGATTTCCATTATTGGCCGCAGGCTCATGCTATGGATGTGATGATAGATGCTTACAATCGTACCGGAGATAGCAAGTACAGCGACTTGTTCGACAAATGGTATGTCGGTATCAAGGCAAAGAACGGTGGCAGTTATTGGAACAACTTTTATGATGATATGGAGTGGATTGCTCTCACCATGATTCGCTTGTACGAAGTTACTGATGAAAACAAGTATCTGGAAACTTCTCAAGAGATGTGGAATGAAATCAAGACCGGTTGGAACGATTACGCAGGTGGTGGCATTGCTTGGACTCACGACCAGCTATGGAGCAAAAATGCTTGTTCCAACGGCCCTGCTGCTTTGATTGCTGCTCGTCTTTACCGTATTAACGGGAATCAGGAGGATTTGGATTGGGCTGTCAATATTTATAAATGGGAGCGTGAAAATTTATTTAACCCTGCTACCGGCGCCATCTATGATAATGTGAACGGTGAGACGGGTGAGTTGAGTACACTTTCTCTTTCTTATAACCAAGGTACATTCTTGGGTGCTGCTTACGAACTGTATAAGATCACAGGAGAAGAGTCCTATTTGAAAGATGCTCGTAAGGCTGCCAATTTCGCTATCAGTAATAGCAGCATGATAGATACTGGAAATAATTTACTTCGTGATGAAGGCGATGGGGACGGAGGTTTGTTTAAGGGTATTTTCATGCGTTATTATGTGCAGCTGATTATGGAACCGAATTTGGACCCCATATATAAGAAGAAATTCATCACTTTCTTTAACAATAATGCTGAAATCTTGTGGCGAAAGGGAATCAATAAACTTGATTTGCTGTATAATACTAACTGGGCAATGAACAATAGCGGCAACAACCATCTGACTACGCAGACAAGTGGTTGTACTTTGATTGAAGCCAAAGCTCTCTTTGAAAAGAGCCTGAAATAAGTTAGCAATTAAAAGTGTGTCGAAACTCAATCTGGTTATTGGGTTTCGGCACATTTTTTTTTAGAGCCAGTTTTAATTGGCAGTTATTTTGGAAATAATGTTTTTAGAGACAACAGTTTTTTATATAAAATAAATACAAAAGATGAAACAGAATCAATATTTATTTCTACTGTTCGCCCTGATTGTTCTGACGGGCTGTGGCGGTACGCAGAAGAAATTAACCGAATATGTCAATCCTTTCTTGGGTACGGCTACTTTGTGGGAGCCTGAGGACTTAGGGTATACGCGCAAAATAAAGTCACGTACATGGGGTGCGGAAACTTATCCGGGTGCTACCTTGCCCAACGCAATGGTGCAGCTCAGCCCCGTTACACAGTTTCGTAGCGGTGCGGGCTATCAATATGAGGACACTGTGATTTATGGTTTTTCACATACAGCTAAAGGGCATTGGAACTTGTTGCATGTCCCCATGTTGCCAGTGGTGGGAACTATCGCTCCGGGTAATTATTGCTCCGGGTTTAGTCACGAGAAGGAATCTGCGCATCCGGGGTATTACCAAGTTTATCTGGAACGCTATAAAGTGAACGCCGAGTTGACCAGTACCTTGCGTTGTGCCTACCATAAATATACTTTCGGCAAGGGCGACGATAAGTCATTATTGGTAGACATCCGCCGTTCTAATAATGATGTCCGTGATTGGAAGATTGAGAAGGTTGACGATAATACGTTCACGGGTTATCAAGATGGCGATGGTAAAATCTACTTTTACGCTAAGACCAACTATAAAATAGGCCAAGTGGAAATGGTAAAAGACGACAAACATGAGGTGGCTGTGCTGCGTTTTATCGACAGCAAAGGTGTTGAACCTTTGGAAGTGAAGGCTGGTTTCTCGTTTGTGAGTATAGAGAATGCTCAAATGAATTTGAAGGCCGAAATGTTGAACAAAAGTTTTGCACAAGTGGCAGAAGAAGCCGATGCGGCTTGGGAAGCACTCCTCTCCAAGATTCAAGTTGCAGGTGGCACGGAACGTGAAAAGAGATTGTTTTATTCTACTTTCTTCCATGCTTTTAAATGGCCGGCTTTGCGTAGCGATGTGAATCATGAATATACTGATGTCCGTGGCGAAGTAGTGAATAACGGCTTCCACTATTACACTGACCCTTCTTTTTGGGACGATTATCGCAACAAACTGGTACTCATAGGTATGATTTCTCCCGATGTGACTACTGACATCATTAGGTCTATTATTGACAAAGGTGAGAAGCGTGACGGCTACATGCCCACCTTCTTCCATGGTGATCACGCTTCCACTTTTATTTCTGGTTCTTGGTTGCGTGGTTTGCATGATTTCGATCTGGAGCGTGCTTATAAGTTGATTCTGAAAAATGCTACGGTGCCCGGTAAAGGAGGACGTCGCTATTTGGATGAGTATATGGAGCGAGGTTGGATTGCTGAAAAAGACACAGTGAATGTACCCACATGGGACGAATACAAAGGGGCTGTGACCAAGACCCAGGAATATGCTTACGATGACTATGCCGTAGCCTTGGTAGCCAAGGAGCTGGGAGATGAAGCCAACTACAAACTGATGATGGAACGCTCCAACAACTACAAGACGCTATTCGACCCCTCTACCGGCTTTTGGAGAGGTAAGATTGACGATGGTAGCTGGATTCAGGATTTCGATCCGTATTATCCCTATTACCAGTACATGTACCGTGAGGCCAATGCATGGAACGCCCTCTTCTTCGCCCCCCACGACCCCGAAGGCATGATTAAGCTCTATCCCAGTAAAGAGGCGGTGGAGGCTAAACTGGATTCCTTATTCAGCGAACCGTGGAGAGGTTACGAGGCCCACAACCTGACCGGATTCATCGGAAACTATTGCCACGGAAACCAGCCGGGACACAGCATTCCTTACACCTATTATTTCATAGACAAACAAGAGAAAGCCCAATGCATTCTCGACAGCCTGATGAACCACTACTATGACATGGGTGCCGACAAGCTGGCTTATGCAGGGATGGATGATGCCGGCGAGATGTCTTCGTGGTATGTGCTCAATGCTATTGGACTTTACACTTATTCGCCTGCCGATCCTGAATATATTGTTACTGTTCCCTTGTTCGATAAAGTGACGTTCAATCTGAATGGTCGTCCCTTTACGATTGTGAAGAAAGGAAGCGGCAAGAAGATTATTGACATTACTTATGACGGTAAAAAGATTGACGGTTACTTTATCACCCATGACCAACTGAGGGAGGGCAAGGAACTGGTGATTACTACGGAATAGATAAACAATGGAGTTATGAAAAGAAATATACTGCTTCTATTCACATTCTTTGCTTGCATTACTGTACAAGGGCAGACTCCGGTTCGTTTGGTTGATCTGAGGAGCGAACATCTTGACAGACCTATAGGTTTGGATAATCCCGTTCCACGCCTTTCTTGGCGGATGGAAGATGGTAGGCAGGGAGCTGTGCAGACTTCCTGGCGGATTGTGGTAGACGAAGACTCGTTGAATGTGGTCAATGGCTGTGGCAGGATGTGGGATAGTGGAAAGAACGATTCCCGTAATCAGCTTGTGGCCTATGCGGGCAAAAAACTGCAGCCTTTCACTAGATATTATTGGAAAGTAATCTGCAGCGACATGGAATATAAGGAGACTGCTTCTCCTGTCTCTTACTTTGAAACGGGCATGATGGGGATGCAACATTGGCAAGGTGCTTGGATTGGCGATGGCAAGGATATTCATTATGGGTCTGCCCCTTACTTCCGAAAAGAGTTCAAGACCGGCAAAAAGGTAAAGTCAGCGCGTGCTTATATTGCCGCTGCTGGACTATATGAGCTTTACATCAATGGCGAGAAGATAGGAGACCACTGCCTTGCCCCTCTCTATACCCGCTTTGATCGCCGCAACTTGTATGTGGCTTATGATGTGACTTCACAATTACAGAATGGTGACAACGCTATTGGCGTACTTTTGGGTAACGGCTGGTATAACCATCAATCCAAAGCAGTGTGGGACTTCGACCGTGCCCCTTGGCGCAACCGTCCCACTTTCTGTCTGGACTTGCGCATTACCTACACCGATGGAAGCGTGGAGACTATTCCCACCGATCTCAGTTGGCGGACAGCGTCGGGTGCAATCACTTTTAATAGTATCTATACTGGCGAGCACTACGATGCACGTCTGGAGCAGAAAGGATGGAGCACTCCGGAATTCGATGATTCCAAGTGGCGCGGAGTAGCCTATCGGAGTGTACCTTCTTCCAATGTCACTGCCCAGCAAGTACATCCCATCCGTAATGTAAAGATTTTCCCCGCCGTCTCTTTCCGCAAAGTGGACGAGAAAACATACATCTATGATTTCGGGCAAAATATGTCCGGTGTGACTTGTATTCATGTTTCGGGTGAACGGGGAACGGAGGTCAGAATCAAACATGGCGAACGCTTACATCCAAATGGCCGCCTCGATCTCTCGAACATTGATGTCTACTTTCGAGGCGATAAGGAGAAAGACCCTTTTCAGACGGACATTCTCATTCTGAGTGGAGAAGAGGATGAGTTCATGCCCCGATTTAATTACAAGGGATTTCGTTATGTGGAGGTAGTGGCAGATAAGCCTATTGAGCTTGACCAAAACAGCTTGATTGCTTACTTCATGCACAGTGATGTGCCGGCAGTAGGTAGCTTGGAATCTTCGAGCCCACTGATAGGCAAGCTGCTCCATGCTGCCAATCACTCTTACCTTTCCAATCTGATGGGCTACCCCACCGATTGCCCTCAGCGCGAGAAGAACGGTTGGACTGGTGACGGTCATTTTGCCATTGAGGCAGCATTTTATAACTTTGATGGAATTACCGTTTACGAAAAATGGTTGGCCGACCATCGTGACGAACAGCAGCCCAACGGAGTGCTGCCCGATATTATTCCAACTGGTGGATGGGGATATGGTACAGACAACGGGCTGGACTGGACTAGTACTATTGCCATCATCCCTTGGAATATCTACCTCTTCTACGGTGATAGCAAGCCCTTGAGCGATTGTTACGAGAGCATCAAACGTTATGTGGATTATGTGGAGCGTATCTCTAACAATCATCTCACTACGTGGGGGCGCGGAGACTGGGTGCCGGTGAAGTCAAAATCCAATAAAGAGCTGACTTCCTCGGTCTACTTTTATGTAGATACCAAGATTTTGGCCGCTGCTGCCAAACTCTTCGGCAAACAGGCCGATTACGAATATTATAATGCCTTGTCGGAGGAGATAAAGCAAGCTGTCAATGATAAGTTCCTGAATCGAGAAACAGGCATCTATGCCGAAGGTTCACAAACCGAATTGAGTGTTCCCTTGCAATGGAAGATTGTGCCCGAAGAGTTGATAGGAAAAGTGGCAGCTAACTTGGCACATAAGGTAGAGGAGGACGGTTTTCACTTGGATGTGGGTGTATTAGGAGCTAAAGCTATTCTGAATGCACTCAGCGAAAATGGTTATGCTGAAACAGCTTATAAGGTGGCTGTACAGGACACTTATCCTTCATGGGGTTGGTGGATGGTGAACGGTGCCACTACGCTGCTCGAGAACTGGGATTTGCAGGCTACTCGTGACATCTCGGACAATCATATGATGTTCGGTGAAATAGGTGCTTGGTTCTACAAGGGGCTGGGAGGTATTTTCCCTGATCCCGTGCAACCTGGTTTTCAAAACATTCTGCTCCGTCCCCATTTCATAAAGGGATTGAAACGGTTTGAAGCTCGTCATCGGTCGCCTTACGGTGAAATTGTTTCTCGCTGGGAATGGAAAGGGAAATGTGTGCATTATGAAGTTACAGTGCCCGCTAACAGTACAGCTACACTCACTTTACCTGACAAGGCCGAGAATGTACGGGTGGTGGAACTGGCGGCAGGAAGATATGAGTTTATTGTAAAGTGACCTTGTACTTCATTTATGCTTGCAAATATGTAATTAGCGGGTTTGCCACGTTGTTGTGGCATAACTCGCTAATTTTTATAGTCGGTATGTTAAGGGATGGCTTTTTCATTCTTATAGCCTGATCTTTCCCTCCAACCGTATATCTTCCGATGAAGCCCCTATCAGCAGCTTCACCGTTCCGGGTTCTACAACGAACATCTGCTTTCCTTCGTTCCAATAGCCGAGCTCTTCTTTGGGCACGGTAAGCGTCACTTTCCGGGTTTCGCCGGCCTTGATGGGGATACGCCTGAAGGCGCGCAACTGCTTGGAAGGACGTTCCACTTTGGAGTCCGGATAGCTGGCATAGAGCTGTACGACTTCTTCTCCGTCGCGTCCGCTGGTATTCTTCACTGATACCGTCACGCGGATGTTCTTCTTGTCTTGCTTGACGGATTCAATCTTCTCGTACGTAAAGTCGGAATAGCTCAGACCATAGCCGAAAGGATAGAGCACAGGGCCTTGGTGGTACATATACGTACGTCCGTTGCGGATGTCGTAGTCCATTATGTCGGGTAGGTCGGTGATGTCTTTCACCCACGT
This sequence comes from Bacteroides sp. AM41-16, assembly GCF_003603495.1. Taxonomy (NCBI): domain Bacteria; kingdom Pseudomonadati; phylum Bacteroidota; class Bacteroidia; order Bacteroidales; family Bacteroidaceae; genus Bacteroides; species Bacteroides sp. AM41-16. The sequence continues at coordinate 76,026 of NZ_QTNE01000012.1, forward strand.
CTGTACGGTACGTCCGGCTGGATTTACCTTGCCGAAGAGTACGTCGGCCAGTCCGTTGCCCTGCTCCTGGCTGCAGTGGGTGATGTGGACGATGGCAGGCACGTGCTCCTGGCTCCAGTTGATGGTGTAGGGGAAACTGCTGACGAGCACCAGTATGGTATTGGGATTGGCTTTGAGCACCAGCTTCACCAAGTCTTCATCGGGCAGCATCAGCGATTTGCGGTCCACGGCTTCGCGGCCGTCACTGGGGACGGGAGAGAACTTCCAGTCCGCACGCGTGCCGTAAGGATGGTTTCCTACACACACGATGGCAACGTCGGCGGCTGCAGCAGCCTTTTCTGCCTGGCCCATGCGGTTGTCTTCGGCGTGGATGATTTCGGTTCCTTCTTTCACAGCATTGCGTATGCCACTCAGAATCGTTGTTTCGTAAGGCGGGGTACCACTATACCAGTCTTGCACGATTTTGTCCGAATACGGGCCTATAACGGCTATTTTACGCAGCTTTCCGGCATCGAGTGGCAGGAGTTTTTTGTTTTTCAATAACACCACGGACTTGGCGGTGACTTCCCGTGCCAGCCTGCGGGCTTCTGCTGTCATGAAAGGCGGTGTCTCCGTACTGTTCTTTCCGATAGAGAGATAAGGGTTACGGGAGTTGTCCCCGTCCAGCAAGCCGAGCTTGAGGGCGACGAAGATGTTCCCGCGGATAGCCTTGTCGATGTCGACTTCGGTCAGTAATCCCTTTTCCAGAGCTTCCTTGACGTAAGGAACGTATGCGTCGAGAAATTGTCCTGTGGTGGCTTTTACTACGGCAGCAGCACCCTCCGCAAAGCTCGGAAAACTCTTGTGCGCTTCAATCAGCAGTTTCAGGGCACCGCCGTCCGTACAGATGATACCGTTGTTGCCCCACTGCTTGCGGGTAATCTCTTCGAGGCAGGGATGGATGGACATGGGGATGCCGTTCCAACTGTTGTAGGCGGCCATGAAGGCACGGCTGCCTCCCTCGGTGATGCCTTTATAGAAAGGATAAGCATAGTATTCATGGAACAAGCGCGTGTCGAAGTCGGAGGAAGTGCTGTCCCGTCCGTCCTCGTTGCTGTTGGCAAGGAAATGCTTCATCAGAGAGGCGGTTTTCCAGTAGCGGGGATGATTGCCTTGCAGGCCGCGTACGCTGGCAATGGTGAGTTGGGCGGTGAGGAAAGCATCTTCTCCGAAACTCTCCTCGGTGCGTCCCCAGCGTGGGTCGCGGGCAAGGTCGGCATTCGGAGCGCGCATCACGAGGGCATGACGCTTGTTGCCGGTGGTCTGCATGTAGTAGCGGGCTTCTTCAGCGGCTTGTTCCGCTACTTTCTGCACCAAATCGGTGTCCCATGTGGAGCCCAGACCGTAGGACTGGGGGAATATGGTGGTGGGGCAGTCGGTAGGGACTACTTTCCCGTCTTCCGTTCTTTGGCGTCCACCCCACATGGCAGGACCGCCGAGGGTCAGCCCGTGCAGTCCTTCGTAGTGTCCGCAACGGGGAATGTTGAAGCGGGGGACACCGAGGTCGGTGGAAAGAAGGTTTATCTTTTCATCCAATGTCAGGATGGAGAGAAGATGTTCCACGCGCTGTTCGTCACTGAGCGTGGTATCTTGAAAGGCTTGTGTGTGTTGTGCGCTTGCCTGTAAGCCGAATAGCAGGGGCAAGGCGAGGAACAATAACTTGTTTCGCATGGGGTATTAGGGTTTAATGTGTTTGATATACCGGTTATGGGATTGATATCCGTTGTAACTGTCCGTCCTGCGGCAGGCAGAGCAATCCTTCAGCTTTCTTTTCGTCTGCCAGATACTTCTTCCACGTAATCTTGTCCCATTTCATCTGGTCTGTGCATTGTGCCACGGGGATATGGGGGATGGCCGAACCGTCCTTTACAAGAATGACGATGGGCAGGGTGCCGCACTCGATATGGTTCCATCCCGGAGCATACACCTTTCCGGTCTGGTAGTCTATCCATTTCTGCCGTCCGGGGAGGTAGACATCCCGTCCGCTGCCCTCTTCGAGCATGGGTGCCACGAGGAGGTTGGAGCCGAACATGTACTCGTCCTCTACCAGCCATGCACCCGGGTCGTCGGGATACTCCAGCAGCAGGGCGCGGAGCATCGGCCAGCCGTTCTCGGTGCACTCTTTGGATTGTGCATATACGTAGGGCATCAGTTTGTACTTCAGTTCGGCACAACGGCGGAAATAGTCTGTGAACTCTTTCCCGTAGTACCACGGTTCGGTGGGAGGTGCTCCGTGCACGCGGCTGTGGCTGGTGAGGAAGCCGAAGGGTAACCAGCGGCGGTAGAGGCTTTCGGGGCTTTGGGTCACGAAGCCGCCTATGTCATTGCTCCAGAAGCAGAATCCGCTCAGTCCGATGGAGAGGCCACTGCGGATGGTTCCCTCGAAACCGGTTTCGGTAGTTGCGGCATCACCGCCCCAGTGCAATGGGTAGCGTTGTGAGCCTGCCCATGCGGAGCGTGCCCAGATGATGTTTTCGCCGTGCAGCTTCTTGATGATGTCGGCCACGGTCTTGTTGTAGCGCAGGGGATAGAGGTTGTGTTCGTATAGTCCGCTACGGCCGTTGGCATAGATGGCATCCAGTGGGGCACCTTCGCCGAAGTCTACTTTGATGGCACCTACACCCATTTCAATCAGATTGCCGAGCTTCTCTTGATACCACTGCACGGTTTCGGGATTGGTGAAGTCCAGCACCACGTCCTCGTAGGGAAGCTGTCCTTTGCCGTTGCGTACGTACAGACCGCGTTCCACCAGCTCGGGGAAGAACTTATTCTTCGGGGTAAAGTAGGGGAGTTGCCAGAGGCAGGTACGGAAGCCTTGTGACCTTAGGTCGGTGAGCATCTGCCGGGGATTGTCGAAGCGGTCGGCGGCAAAGGCGTAGTCGCATTGCCAGTCCACGCCGAACCAGCCGGTATCGAAGTGGATGACGTCGCTCGGTATCTTGTTCTCACGCAGTTTCCGGGCTACGTCGCGGCCCTCTGCTTCGCTGAAGTAGGTGATACGGCTCATCCAAGTGCCGAAGCTCCACAAAGGGGGCATTTCGGGCCGTCCTACCAGTGCGGTGTATTCGCTCAGCATCTCCTTTGGCGAGCCCAGAAAGATGAAGATGTCCATCGCCTCGTCTGCCATAAAGAGTTTGGTGGCTCCGATGTAGGAGCGGCCGAAGTCGCAGGTCACGGGGGCGGAAGTGTGCATAAACATGCCGTAGCCACGGTTGCTGAAGAAGAAGGGGATGGGCTTGTACATATCTGGGGTTTCGGGCCCTTGTGGGTCGGTGACAAAGAGGTTGACCTTCTGTCCGGCTTTGTTCAGTGCGGTGGCGGACTCGCCGCAACCGTAGATTTTCTCGTTCGGCGCGAGGCTGAATACGGGATTGATGCTGCGTGAGTTGTCCGAGCCGCGCTTGATGAAGCTGAATGGAGGTACCTTGACCTGCGTGGAGTCGTTGTCGCTCCAGCAACGGGTCTGTGTCAGCAGGCGTCCGTCGGCGTCTTTCAGTACCAGGCGCCAGGGATAGTTCTGGATGAGCAGGCTGCCGTATCGGGAGGTGTACAGCGTACCTTTGTCCGTCTTCTCGGCTTTCCAGAAGGAGCGTCCGTCGGCAGGCTTTCCTATGAGCATGGGGTCGTCGGCATCTTCTTTCGGTACGATGGGCGAGGTAAGCATACGGATGCGGAGGGTACGTTCGCTGACCGGTTCGACGGTGAACGTCAATTGCGGATTGTTGTCGTAGGCCGTCTCCGGGAAGTCCAGCGACTGGAGGGGCTGGTGCAGGTAGGTGTTTGCATTGAATGCCTGGCGGGGCATCAGTTGCTGGCGTTTCCATTGGACAGTCCCCTTGCCGGTGGAGGTGTCGAACGATACCAGGCTGTCGGCAAAGAAATAGGTGTTGCTGAAGTCCAGAAAATCCTGGCTCATGTCTTTCGGCTGGGAAAGCAAGTATTGCACGCCGGCATTTGTTTTCAGTTGGGCATGCGCAGGCAGGGTGGCAGTTGCTGCCAGCAGCATAAAAGCTGCCCCTTTCATCAGTTGTCTCTCTTTCATGATAAATATATGATTTACGGTTACTGTTTCGATGCCGTAAAAGTAGAGAAATCTGCACGGATGAAAGGGGTGGGTATGTTGCTTATGTAGGGCTGAAATGTTTATTTGGAAGCTTTCTTTCCGTAGAAACACATAAAATACACTCCGATAATCACAAACGGGATACTGAGCCACTGGCCCATGTTCAGCGTCATGCTGTCCTCAAAGTTCACCTGGTTTTCTTTCAGGAACTCGATGAAGAAGCGGAAGGTGAATATTTCCGTCAGGCAGAGTCCGAAGAAGAAACCGCGGTGATAGGGCAGGGAGGCTTCGGCCTGCACGGCGGTTGATTTCTGCTTGGTGGTGCTGAAGTCTGTTTCAAGTTTGGTTTCTTGTTTTTTCTGTCCGCGTTTGTATAGCCAGACCATCCCTAAGAAGAAGATGAAGTAGGCGATGGCTTCATAGAGCTGTGCCGGATGGCGGGGTAGCATGTCTTCTCGTTCAAAGATGAATGCCCAGGGTACGTCGGTCGGTTTGCCGATGATTTCGGAGTTCATCAGGTTGGCAAGGCGGATGCAGCAGGCGGTGATGGGGGTGGCAACGGCTATCATGTCGAGCACGTCCATGTAGTGCATCTTCGTCTTGCGGCAGTACATCCAGAGGGCGATAATCAGGCCCAGCGTGCCTCCGTGGCTGGCAAGGCCGGTGTAGCCCGTCATTTTCCAACTGCCGTCCGGCAGGATTTTTATGGGGAGAATCATCTCGAGGAAATGGTCCTGGTAGTAGGCCCAGTCGTAGAATATGCAGTGGCCCAGTCGTGCGCCTATCAGTATGCCGAAGAAGCAATAGAAGAAGAGAGGTTCGAATTTCTTTTCGTCTATTCTGCGGTCGCTATACTGGCGTTGCACGATGAAGTAGGCAAGAGCAAGACCGATAATCCATAACAGTCCGTAGTAGCGGATGGATATGCCGAAGAACTTGAACAGTTCGGGGTCGGGATTCCAGTTGATGGTGAGTAATGATAACATATTTATGAAGAATTAAATTACTGAATTACGGGGTTGTTCGGGACAAAGGTATGAAATTATCTCGTTTGGCAGTTCATCGTGGCAGTTTATTTGAATTTCTCCGCCACCATCCTATACGTCAGCACCTCAATCCCTTGTTCCTCTGCAGCCGTAATCATGTCGAACAACAAGCCTTGTACTTCGCTCTGATGTCCTTTGGCCATATCTTTCTGCATGGAGGCGGTACTTTCAGGGGCGAGTTTGTCTATTACTTTGAGGTTGTACTCCACGATGTCTTCCTTGAATTCTATACCCAATTTTCGGCCCAAAGCTGCGCTCTCTTGTGACAGTCCGATGAAGGTATCGCGCACCTTCCCCGGTTTCTGTACTTCGCCCATAGGCACGTCATAGTAGGCTCCGGTGACTGCCATAGCGGAGATGAACGACCACTTGACGAATGTGTCCCGGTCGATGTCGTCGGAGATGTCGGCTTTGATGCCGCTTTCCTGCAAATCGCGTTGCACGGCTTCCAATGTTTCACGGGAAACAATCGTGCTGCGGTGTGCTCCGTAGACGAGCCGGAAAATCTTTCCCATCTGCGTGATTTCTCCCCGTCCGGATACGAATCCTACGATGTAGATGCAGCCGTCGAGCACCGTGACGCCGGGGACCAACCGCTGGATACGGGGACCGGTTCCGTAAACATTCAGGATGGGGATTACCACTGTACGCTCGTGTGAGGCACGTTTGATGAGTTCCGTAATGGAGTCTACGGAATAACCTTTGACGCAGACGAAGATAACATCCGCTTTGCCTTGGAATTCTTCTGCGGTAAATGCCGCCACTTTCAGACAATGTTCACCTTTCAAATCGGAGTGCAGTTGCAGACCGTTCCCGCGTATGGCGGCAAGGTGTTCGCCACGTGCAATGCAAGTGACGTCTTTGCCGGATAATGAAAGAAAGGCGGCGATGCTTCCGCCTACGCCGCCGGTACCTGCTATGAGGTATTTCAGATTACTGTTTGCCATTTGTTGTGTATGGTTTATTGAACGTAGTTTTCCTTTTCCATATAGTAAAGCCCTTCGCCCCGGTCACCGTTTTCCATGTCTTCCAGCTCTACTTTGAAGATACGGTAGGGAAGGTCTTTTTTGGGATGCTTGGGCATGTCTACTGTCAATAGATAGGCGTTGCCATATTCGTTGCTGTCGAAATATTCTTTTATTTCCTGCTTCATCAGCACGGGGACTTTCTCGCCGTCTATCCAGACGGTGACTTTCAGTTGCCCGGGGCGGGGAGCCATCTGGCATTCTCTGGCTTCTTTGTTTTGTTCTTGTTGCTCAATGTCACTCAGGTTTTCACCGTGTACCAATGACTCGGGCTTTGTTTCTTTCATCCATTGGTAGGTACGTGTCAAGCTCATGGGACGGACGTATATCTGATAAGTAGGCATGGCTCCGGGGATGCAGAAAGCACGCAGGCCATAAGCTTCCATACGATGATAACGTATGTCGAGTGTAGTGTCGCGGTCGGCGATGAAATCCCAGGCCCAGAACTCCAGGCGGTGTTCAGTCTCGGGCAGCCCGCTTTTCATGGCAATGTGCGCATAGGAGGGCAGATAAATAGAGGCTGCACTTTGATATTTCCCTTTGGGTATACGGGCCGTGTAATGCCCGTCTTTGTCGGTTATGGCTTCTATGATGTCATTGAACTGCGGGTTTTGCCACCAGACGCTGGCACTGTCTATCGGCTGTCCGTTGTAATCAGTCACCCGTCCGTGAATGGTTACTGAGTCTTGCTGTTGTGCATAAACGGCAGTACAGGACAATAAGAATAAAAGGAAGATAATCTGTTTCATATTGTTATTGTATGGAGTTTATTAGAAAATGGCAATGTACAAAGAAAGTACATTGCCATCTGGAATGAATATCATTACACATTGAACCTGAAGTGCATGATGTCCCCATCCTGCACCACGTATTCCTTACCTTCCACACCCAACTTTCCGGCTTCGCGCACGGCTGTTTCGCTGCCATACTTGATATAATCCTCATACTTGATGACCTCTGCCCGGATAAACCCTTTCTCGAAATCCGTATGGATAACGCCGGCGCATTGCGGCGCTTTCCATCCCTTGCGATAGGTCCATGCCTTTACTTCCATCTCTCCGGCAGTGATGAAGGTTTCGAGGTTCAGCAGGCTGTAGATAGCTTTAATCAAACGGTTGCAGCCGCTCTCTTTCAGTCCCAGGTCTTCGAGGAACATCTGCTTTTCTTCGTATGTCTCCAGTTCGGCGATGTCGGCTTCGGTCTGGGCGGAGATGATGATGAGTTCCGCATCCTCGCCCTTAATGGCTTCGCGCACCTGCTCTACGTACTGGTTGCCGCTGGCGGCACTGACGTCATCCACGTTGCAGACGTAGAGCACAGGTTTGGTGGTGAGCAGGAACATCTGCTTGGCACATTGTTCCTCGTCGTCGTTCTGTGGGATGACGGTGCGGGCGCTTTGTCCTTGTTCCAGGGCATCCTTGTAGCGGAGCAGGAGTTCGTACTCTATCTTTGCCGCCTTGTCGCCACCCACTTTGGCAATCTTCTCTACACGCTTGATGCGGTTTTCCACCGTGTCGAGGTCCTTCAGTTGCAGCTCTGTGTCGATGATTTCCTTGTCGCGCACGGGGTTCACCGAACCGTCCACGTGGACGATGTTGCCGTTGTCGAAGCAGCGCAGCACGTGAATGATGGCGTCGCACTCGCGGATGTTGCCCAAGAACTGGTTGCCGAGTCCTTCACCTTTGCTGGCGCCCTTCACCAGTCCGGCAATGTCGACGATGTCGCACACGGCAGGTACGATACGCCCCGGGTGAACCAGCTCGGCGAGCTTCGTCAGTCGTTCGTCGGGTACGGACACTTGCCCCATTTGGGCGTCGATTGTACAGAACGGGAAGTTTGCCGCTTGTGCCTTTGCGCTGCTCAAGCAGTTGAAAAGAGTGGATTTTCCTACGTTGGGAAGGCCCACGATACCAGCTTTTAATGCCATAGTGTTATCTTGTTTTTTTAGTTATTGTTCAGTTAATTGGATGCAAAGATAGTGCAAACCGAATGCAGAATAAAATGAACTCGTTCATTTTTTATGCTGAGGTGCAGCCTATCTTCGCTTTTTTAAGCAAAGATAGTGCAAACCGGACAAACTTACTGAAAAATAGCTGATTTTTGCATACACCAACGAAGAAAGGAGGAGATGGGAGAGCCGCCGGAACGGTATTTAGAAATTCGTATTGAACGTGTTAATTTGCATTAAAAGCATGACGATGAAACGATAAATTGATAGTTTTGTCGCAATTATAATTTAAGTATCATTCTATAAATCAATGCGATTATGAAAAACAAAGTAAGAAAAATTCTGATGATTTTATCATGTCTCATCAGCTTGTCTTTTACATTATCTGCACAGAATCCTTATCTGCCGCTTTGGGAATTTATTCCTGATGGTGAGCCCTATGTGTTTGAGGATCCTGACTGTCCCGGCAAGTACCGTGTCTATATTTATGGTTCGCACGACAATCTCAAGTGGATGTATTGCGGACGTGACCAAGTGGTGTGGTCGGCACCCATAGAGGACCTGACCCGTTGGAGATATGACGGCGTGATATTTAAAGTCAATGAGTCGCCCGAACTGTATAAACTGAATGCTGATGGAACCGACGACGTGCTTTTTGCCCCTGACGTGACAGTAACTACCGATGCCGATGGTAAGAAAACTTACTACCTCTTTCCGAATAATCAAGGTGGTGGACGCAATTCCATGATTGCCAAAAGCGACCGTCCCGATGGCCCGTTTACGGTATGCAACTGGCATAAGGAGCGTCCTCGCGAGACTTTCGGTTGTTTGGGATTCGACCCCGCAGTGTTTGTCGATGATGATGGACGTGTGTATGGTTATTGGGGATTTGGCATTTCGCATGGCGCGGAGTTGGACCCTGCTACCATGTGCACGGTAAAGCCGGGTACCGAAGTGGTGGAGAACATGATTTCAGGCTATCGGCAGGAAGGTATATTCCGCTTCTTTGAGGCATCCTCCATCCGCAAGATTGAGGATAAGTATGTGTTTATCTATAGCCGTACTACCGCTGAGGGTGAAGATGGCTTGCCGAACGCCAGCAACTATACGCTGGCATACGCTTATAGCGAGCATCCTCTGGGTCCCTGGACCTATGGCGGAACAATCATCGATGCCCGTGCGCGCGAGTATGATGAAAAAGGCAATGTGATAGCTTCGGCCATGCCCGGTGGAAATACGCATGGCAGTATCTGCAAGATAGGAGGGCAATGGTACGTGTTCTATCATCGCCAGATAGGTACTGATTGCTATGCACGCCAGGCTATGGTGTCGGCCATTGATGTAAAGGTGGAAAAAGGAAAAGGTGGGAAAGTCGTGATTTCGCGCGGGGAATTCAACTCTGAGGGTTTCCTTCTTGAAGGGCTCAATCCTATGCAGCGCATCTCGGCCGGGTTGGCTTGTTGGCACACCAATCCCGGAGGTATCAAAGAGGTCTATCCCCATTATGTCTACACGGGGTCTTACATCCGGCCTGTGTACCGGGATAATAATCCCTATGCCGGCGATAACAACCACAAAATCCCGTTCGCTCCGGTGGTGAATAACACAAGTGGGTCGATTGTAGGATATAAATACTTGAATATGAATGCCGTTCCGCGAGATAAGTCTTTGCAGATGCAGTTAAGGTTGAAGGCTGAAGATACCGACGGGCGCATCCGCATCATGCTGGGTAGCCCTTGGACAACAAAAGGCGGTGTAGAGATAGGACTTGTGAATGTGAAGGCTGGCAGCACTTGCAGGGAGTTCTATGCTTCGCTCTCTATTCCGGCAAAGCTGCATAAGGGAAAGCAGCCGCTCTTCTTTGTCTTCGAATCAGAGACCGAAGGCCAGTCCATCTGTGAGTTTTATGATTTCCTCATGTTGGCACGCCCATAAGTCTTTATACTTATGGAGGCGGATACTTATCTTGTGAGACCTTCTAAATAGAGCTATTGTATTAGTTCACAGCACTGAACACTTTGTTACACCCCGTCGGAACAGATTGTTTCTCTTGTATGAAACGACTTGTTTCGACGGGATAAAACGATTTGTTCCGTTATAGGAAACACTTTGTTTCCTTATAGAGAACACTCTGTTCCATTATAGGAAACAAACCGTTTCCATAGTCGGAAATGAAATGGGGCATATGCTTCATTGATACCGCTATTACTTTTCCTCCTCGAATATTCGGTTGAAAACTTGCCGCAGCTGTCCTTCGTCTGCGATAATGGCTTGGAGCTTCTTCAGCTGTTCCGCATTCTTCCCCTCGGGAAACCAGAGCTTCAGATAACCGCCAGGTGCATATTTTGCCATGAGATGCTGATGGAACCGCTGGTAGTGCCACTCCTTGTCGGCGGCAGGATTCTGTTTCAATCCGTACTGCACGGTGCGGCGCAGGGTGATGTCCGGGTCGATGATACGGTCCGCTTCGGCAACAATCTTGCCGTAGATGCTACGAGGTTCGTGGTCTGTAGAGGCCCGGTGGTCCTCTACGGCTTCTTTCATGAGGAGGATTTCCGTGTCGGAGAACCATTGCCGCAGGGTGGAGTCCGCCATCAGTATCTCGCCGGAGACAAGGTGGTGGGTGGCGCGGTCGCGGCACAGTCCCGTGTCATGGTAGGCGGCAATGACGTATGCCAGGCGTTCGTCCGCTTCGGGATATTGCCGGGCGAGGGCAAGGCTTTCTTCGATGACGGTGCGGACGTGTGAGAGGTTGTGTGCTTTGTCAAACTCCTTGTAACGGGGGATGATTGCTGTCTCGATGTAGGTAATGAGGGGCTTGGGTATCATGTGGCATTCCTTTTTCGGGTAAAGGTACGAATAATAACCGATAGCTGAATAACGAGGAGCAGGGAATGGCTCATAATCAGGTACCGATTACTATCTGTCTGTTTACTTAATGTTCCAAAGACTGCTCGTAGCTTTTCCCGTTGGCGTCAGTCACCACGATTTTTATTTTCTTTGCTTTATCGCTCGGTTTTGTAGAGAAAAAGAAATAAGCATTCTTGTTAGCTTGGCGACCACGTTCCTTCATATCCTTTCCCTCTGTGACAGCTTTGCGCTGCAGGAAGAAATCATAATCAGGATCCATGCCTTTATACTGCTTCATTTCGCCTTTCAACTTCCCGTCTTCGTAGTATTCCACTTTCCAGCGGTTATCCCAATTCCATACCTTGACGCAGAGTTCGTCTTCATGGCCGGGTACTGTACCCACGGGATAGTAACGGAACTGATAGTCACGGTCATGTCCTAATGACTTGAAATAATTTGCAATTCCGTTCTTGCCGGATTCGAATACTTGGTAGCCAATAGGGGTACCGTCTTTGCTATAGATGCCGTCCCATAACCACCACGCGCCTCCGATGGAGGCGATATTGTACTCACGAATGTTGTTTCTGATTTGTGTGTTGCATTGTACATGAGTGTGACCACTGAGAATATCTACCTTATAACCCTCGAAAAGGTCGAGTAACTCGGCTACGCGTCCCAACTTGTAGTTCTCGTTATAGAAGTATGCCGGAGCATGCATGCAAACAAACAGATGAGCCCCTTTGGGGACGTACTGCAGATAGCTCTTCACCCAATTGAGCTGCTGATCATTGAGCCCCACTTCATACTTCTTGTTTCCTTTATAAAGGATATTGTCCAAAACGATATAATAGTCTTTTCCAGCATTGAACGCATAGTAAGTGGGTCCAAAGAAATGCCGATAAAGATGTGCACTGGCATCATCGTCGCTCACCTCCTTGTCGTGGTCGTGGTTGCCGATAACCGGATAGATGGGAATTTGGATCTTTGCTATCTCTTGCTTGATGTGGGGAAACATTTCCAGGTTATCCCATAAGATGTCACCCAAGAAGATGGCGAAAGCAGGAATATTCTGGCTCATATATTCAAAGCCCACTTGCTTGAGGTCGGGGAAAGCTTCCGTTTCAAGCCGATGGAATGCGTTCTCTCCGCGCGGTTGTGTATCGGCTGCTGCCATCATGGCGTATTTGCCTCCTACTGTTCCCCAGCGATGGAGCTGGAAATCGTGGCTGTTCTCGTTCAGAGTCTTATAGAAGACGGGAGTACCCCCGTTGCAAGGAGCCATATAGCCTGAAGGTGTCACTACATAGATAAAGTGGGCCTTCTCATCAGCATCAATCATATAGCTTCCGTCTTCACTGGTAAGAGCGAATGCGGTGCCATCGGTTACTACAACTTTGGCCAGCCCCTTGCCGTCGGCCATGACTTTGCCTTTAATCTCTTTAGCTTCTGCCCCTATTGCCATAAGCAGCAATGCGGCGTAAAAAATGTTCTTTTTGTTCATTGCTTTTCTCTTTCAATTATTTGTTGTTTGAATTGAGAGCAAAAATAGGTGAGTGAAATTACTTCGTCGTTTCTATGGGGTTACGTTCAAGTTACATATGTCGGGCTCTCATCCGGTGTCATATCAAAATCACAGAAGTGACACAAGTCTGTAATACAGCATCCATTCTTTTGCAGCCGAAATTAAAATCATCATAGAAACTAATGAAAACAAGAATGATTAAATCCTTTGTGTGTGTATGTGGGCTGCTTGTTTCGTTGAATGTAGTCGCAGCTTCACTGAAACCCGTCAAAGGTAAAGTGGTGGACCGGTTCAATAATCCACTTCCCGGTGCTACAATTCAAGTGACCCATTCTCCCGAGAAAACCATTACCGATGTGGACGGCAACTTCAATTTTGAAACCATCGAAGACGCGGAACTCATCGTATCCTACATCGGCTTCCGTACCCTCAAGCTGAAGACTGCAGGGGAGAACTTCATTCATGTGGTACTGGATGAAGACTCACAATTGCTTAACGACGTGGTAGTGGTAGGTTATAGCACTAACAAGAAGGTTAATCTGTCAGGCTCGGTTTCTTCGCTTAACAGCGAGAAGCTTGCAAGCCGTCGAGTATCAAACGTATCTTCGGCTCTGCAAGGCATGGCTGCAGGTGTAACTGTCACTACACAGAGCGGTGAGCCAGGCGGCAATGGCGGTCATATACGTATACGTGGTATCGGAACCTTCGGTGGTGATAGTGCCGCCCCGTTGGTGTTGGTCGATGGCGTAGAAGGAACCATAGATGAAGTGGATCCTAACATCATCGAGTCAGTGTCCGTCTTGAAAGATGCTGCATCTGCATCCATCTATGGCTCACGTGCTGCCAATGGTGTCATTCTGGTGACTACCAAACGGGGTGGCAGTCAAGACAAGTTCAGCATATCCTATAAAGGATATTTTGGATTCCAAGGCGCAACGATGCTTCCTCAAAAAGTGGATGCATTGGAATATATGCAATTGGAAAATGTGGCAGCAGGTAACGACGGATCCGACCTGCCCTATAGTGATGAATATATAAGGGAATATGTGGCTGGCATGGCTACTGACCCGGACATCTATCCTAATACAGACTGGCAGGACTTGATTCTTACAGAAAACGGATTCAACCATGGGCATACGCTTACTCTGACTTCTTCATCAGAACGTATCAAGACACTTACTTCTATAGGGTATCTGGACCAGACGGGTATAGTGGTCAATTCCTCTTACCGTAAAATCTCTGTACGCAACAATATGGACATCAAGCTTAGCGACCGTCTGGACATGAAGTTTGACATACAAGTAAGCAATGCCAATAAAAATAGTTCTCCCTACGAAGGACATGCCTTCAATTATATGAACACCCGAACCCCGAACATTGTCAATCAATTTACTACTGGTCTTTATAATGGGGCAAATGGTCTGATGGGCAATAACCCCGTGCTGTTGTTGCGTGAAGGCGGTATTGTGAAAAACAATGTTATCCGTGCTACCATGGCGATGGCTCTGACCTATAAGATTCTCGATGGATGGAATGTGTCAGTTCAAGCCACTCCACGTTATATCACCAAGAATAACCATAACTATAAGAATTCTGTCACCACGTATGGTGACCCGGAAGGTACTACCAGCTTCAAGAGCGGCGAAACCTACAACTCGCTTACAGAATCGGCCTATCGTTACTTCTACTGGAACACACAGGCACTGACCAACTATGAGAAACAGCTGGATGACCACTACTTCAAAGTAATGGCAGGTATGGAGTGTCAGACCTATACAGAAAAGACTCTTTCTGCCTATCGTCAAGTATTCAACTTCCCTCAATATGACCAAATTGATGCCGGTAACATTGAGAACATGAACAATGGAGGAGGGGAGTACCAATGGGCCATCAACTCCTTCTTTGGCCGCTTGAATTACAACTACAAGGAACGCTACCTTGTGGAGGCCAATATCCGTACCGACGGTTCTTCCAGATTTGCAGAGGGTAACCGATATGGCGTGTTCCCTTCATTCTCTGCAGCATGGCGCATCAGCGAGGAACCCTTTATGGAATCTATACGCGATAGAGTGGATAATCTGAAATTACGTGCCTCTTGGGGCAAACTGGGCAACCAGAATATCGGAAGTTCCTATTATCCCACTACTCAGCAACTCTCTACGGGCTCTATATCTATGGGAGGTAATCTTTACACGACCTCTGCTGTTACCTCGCTCTCCAATAGGGACCTTACATGGGAGACTTCTACCATGACTGACTTAGGCATAGATCTTTCACTGTTCGGCTGTATCAACATCACTGCCGACTGGTATAGGAAGATAACGGATGGTATCCTGATGAAGCTGGACATCCCCAACCACATTGGTATGGGTGCTCCCTTCCAGAATGCCGGCAAGGTAAGAAACCAGGGATGGGAGCTAAGCGTAGGCTACAGCAAGAAGCTGACGAGGGACTTTTCGCTGGATGCCGCCCTTACGCTGAGCGACGTGAAAAACACCATCACCGACATGCGGGGCACAAGCAGCACAAGCGGTGATATTCGTAACCAAGAGGGGTCTTCCATTAACTCCATTTACGGATTGATATGCGACGGTTTCATCAATTCACAAGAAGAAGCGGACGAAATCAATGCCAACTGTCCCCAATTCGGTACAACCGTATATCCCGGTGACCTGAAATACCGGAATGTCAGCGGAGACAACAAAATTACTACAGATGACAAGACGATTATCGGAAGTACAGTTCCACGCTATAGTTATAGCTTTAATTTAGGAGTGGGATACAAAGGAATTCGTCTTTCGGCTTTCTTGCAAGGAGTTGGCAAGGCCGACGGTTATCTCAATTCCTACTACGTGATGCCTTGCTATCAGGGAGGAACCTACCGCAAGGAACACCTTGACTATTGGACGGAGCAGAATCATGATGCATCCACGCCTCGCCTCTCTTATAAGAGCAGTAACAACACCTATACATCATCCTTCTGGATGAAGAGTGCCGCTTACCTGCGTCTGAAGAACCTGCAGCTGGGTTACGACCTGCCCTCCAAGTGGATGAAAGCCATCGGACTGAAGTCTGCCTACATTTATGCCAATGCTGAGAATCTCTTGACTTTTACTGACTTTTGGGATGGCTATGACCCCGAAGTCAACTATAACGCATCAGCAACAGATGGGGTATCTCTGGGTGCGGCAAACAATTATCCCCAGACGAAAGCCTTCACTTTTGGCGTTGACATCAAATTCTGATTAGCCGGAATAGGGAAACCGTCTGTATTCAAGAAGACATAAAAAGAAAAAATGATATGAAACGAAACAATATTTATACAGCACTCCTTTCGCTGTCTCTATTAGGTCTCGGTGCTTGTTCACTCGACCTTGAACCACTCACTTCACCGTCTTCTTCCTCTTATCCTTCGAGTATGGAAGAGGCGAATTTCGGTTTGAACGCTGTTTACTCATCTCTGACAGCTTATAGTGCCAGCACCACCACCTGGTGGAAGGTGACAGACAATATTACCGATATTGGTGCTACACGTGTCAACACGGCTATGTATACGGAATTAATCACCTCCGGAGCTTCTGCTGAAAACGCGGTGGCAAACAAGCTTTATAATTGCGTGTATAAGACCGTGGCACGTATCAACCAGCTTCTCGATGCGCTGGATAATCTGCGTGGCACAGCCTCTGATACGGATATAGAGAGTATACGGGCAGAGCTGCTGTGCATACGGGCATTCTGTTATGATCAAGCTTGCCAGCACTATGGAGACTTGCCGTATGTGGTCCACACAGCGGGTATAAATGACAGCCAGACCCCACGTACACCGAGAGAGACCATTGTAGAGAATCTGCTTTCGGATCTTAGCGACGAGTGTTTGGCTAACCTTCCACTCCGCCATAAAGCAGAAAGCTATGGCAGTGCACGCATCGGACGGGTAGCAGCGTATGCGTTACGTGCCCGTATTGCCTTGAATTGGAAAAAGTATGACTTGGCTGCCAGTTCGGCCAAACAAGCCTTGAATTTGGCTAAGGAGGCAGGCTTTGAATTGGAATCCATCAATACACAGTATTGTGGAGAAAGTCATGAGGCAGGAGAGCCAACCGGTCAGACGGCTCTGTTTGGTTATGACGGTGAGGCAAGCAATGAGTGGCTCTGGTCCGTGCAGTATGATGCGGTAATATCCAGTAATAAAACCAAGGAGGCATATTACATGGCTCCACGTACACTGGGAGGATGCGCCTATTTTGGTCCTACACAAACATTTGTTGATATGTTTCAATGCAAGGATGGCAAATCGATTACGGAATCTTCTCTGTATGACTGGCAGAACCCTTGGCAAAACCGGGACCCTCGTCTGGATCTTTTCTGTTTGCGACCTGGTTCACGCATATTCAATCTAGAATTCCAGACTTCCACTACCAGTAAAAAGATTCACGACTATAGCACGGGCAAGGACGTGACAAACATGGAGTCACAGGGAACCAAGGGCGTATACGGTGCCAATGGCACTAAAGGTCCTGCTGGATATCTCTGGAGGAAATATTTGGATATAGCCGAGTTGGAAAGAGCTGCAATCTCCAACCATGAAACCAGTGATCTTAATTGCGGCTTGATGCGTTTAGCAGAGGTTTATCTAATAGAGGCAGAAGCCAATATTGAAATGGCTGATGGCAATCTGGAGTTAGCACGAACGGACATCAATATAATTCGTAATCGTGTAGGAATGCCCGATGTGGTAGTTACTTCGCAGAGCGGACTCCGAAAGGCATTACGTTACGAACGTACTGTTGAACTTTGTAATGAAGGTTTTCGTTGGTTTGATCTCCGTCGTTGGGGTATGGCTTCTACAGTGATGACAGGTAAGATTTATGCTCCCAATCAAAAAGGGCTTATGTCCAATGCCAAGCCTTCATTTGATGACAACTGGCATCCGGCATATTCAGAGGGTAGTTCTTGGGATGGGAAAGCACTGAATCTCCGTGTGTATAACACGATGAAGTATATCAAAGGAAAGGATGAACTTTGGCCGCTTCCCCAAAGTGAGATTGATACAAACAGTGCCATTATAGAAAACAATCCAGGATACTAATCGTGTAAGGTTATTGGTATCTGACGGAAAGGATTTGTTTTTCAAGATATAATAAAAGAGCCGGAATGTGCGAATCATTCCGGCTCTTTTATAAAAGGTTTCGGTTATTGTTGTTAGGAATAAGATTTCTTACTTTAAGAGAGAGTTTGTCAATTACATGTTAGGGTTGTCCATGATTACTGTCATCTCGGGAACCAGTATGTATTCGCCTTTCTTGTTGTTCCATTTGTAGTATGTGGTAGTCATCGTCTTGCCTTGGTATGCATAGCGGATGCACATGTCCTTGCCCCATGTATTCTTGGTGCTGTTCCATTTCAGGGCTTCGCTTTCCGTCATGCGGTTCTGGTCGTCGTACTTATAATTGTACTTCATATAGTTGGCAAGCGTGTTTCCGTCCATCTTGTATACGGTCTCTGCCACTTTCATGCCATTTACTTCTTCCGAATTGTAAATGAGGTTGCTCTTATTGTCGGCTGAGGCATTTAATCCGCAAACTAAGAGAAGTGCTGAAACAATCACTGTTTTTAAAGATACTTTTGCTTTCATGGTTTTATGTCTTTTTTAGTTTAACTTTCTATTTTCTATCAATATGTCATTGATTTCGCTGCAAAGGTACGTATTAAATTGACATAAATATAAATATCATATTAAATTTTATCAATATGTCAGTAGTGAGGGCTTCGGTATGCTTTCTTTTTGGCAAGATTGGTGAATAAAAAATATCCGGCAGTGAGGTTGCCGGATATTCTGATGAGCAAACTGTATTTCGAAAGGATTGCTTCTGTTGCTTTCTGATTGTAAGTTAAATAAAGTTATTGGGTGGTTTAGTGTGCCTGCAACCAGTTGTTTCCCCACCCACAATCGGCTTTCAGAGGTACGTGCATGTGATATGCCTGCTCCATCTCTTCGATTACGATTTTCTGTACAAGTTCCTTTTCAGCCTCTGGAACGCTGAAATTTAGTTCGTCATGGACTTGTAAAATCATCTTTGCTTTCAGATTGTAAGCTTGGAAGCGCTGATAGATGTGTGCCATGGCTACTTTTATGATGTCGGCGGCACTTCCCTGGATGGGAGCGTTGATGGCATTCCGTTCGGCATAGCCCCGTACCACCCCGTTTCTTGAGTTGATGTCCGGCAGGAAGCGCTTGCGGTGGAAGATGGTTTCCACATAGCCGTTCTCGCGTGCCACCTGGATGCTTTTATCCATATACTCCTTCACTTGTGGGTAGGTTTCAAAGTAGCCGTCTATCAGCTCTTTGGCTTCCTGGCGGGAAACGCCCATGCGTTCGGCAAGCCCAAAGACGGAGATGCCGTAGATGATGCCGAAGTTTGCCGTTTTTGCCTTGCGGCGCATGTCGGCGGTTACGTCGTTTATATCTATTTTATATATCTTGGCAGCGGTGGCGGCGTGGATGTCGTGTCCGCTGAGGAAGGCGTCTATCATGTTCTTATCTTCGCTGAGGTGTGCCATGATGCGCAGCTCTATCTGCGAGTAGTCGGCAGAGAAGAACTCGCAGCCGGTGTCGGGGATGAACGCCTTGCGGATTTCCTTTCCGTCTTCGTCGCGGATGGGGATGTTCTGCAGGTTGGGATTGCTGGAGCTGAGGCGTCCGGTAGCGGTCACCGCCTGGTTGAAGGAGGTGTGTATGCGACCCGTGCGCGGGTTGATGAGCTGGGGTAGGGCATCTATATAGGTGCTCAGTAGTTTCTTCAGTCCGCGGTATTCCAGTATCTTTCCGATGATGTCGTGCTTGCTGCGGTAGCTCTGCAGCACCTCTTCGGAAGTGACGTATTGTCCGGTCTTGGTCTTTTTGGCCTTCTCCACGATTTTCAGCTTGTCGAACAGCACTTCGCCTACCTGCTTGGCGGAGCTGATGTTGAATGTCTCGCCAGCCATCTCGTAGATTTCCTTCTCAATCTCCTGCAGACGGACGGTGAAGTGTTGGGACGATTGCTTCAAGGCTTCCGTGTCGAGCAGCACTCCGTTGCTCTCTATATTGACAAGTACGGGGACGAGCGGCATCTCTATTTCGTAGAACAGATGTTCGGCACCTTGCTCCTTCAGTTCCTTTTCCAGCACGTTTTTCAGTTTGAGGGTGACGTCCGCATCCTCGCAGGCATAACGGTAGACATCTTCGGGTGGAAGGTCGCGCATGTTCTTTTGGTTTTTGCCTCGCGCTCCAATTAGCTCATCGATGTGGATGGTCTGGTAGTGCAGGTAGATTTCCGCCAGATAGTCCATGTTGTGTCGCAGTTCGGGTTGAAGCACGTAGTGGGCAAGCATGGTGTCGAAAAGTTTGCCTTTCACCTGGACGCCGTAATTTTGGAGGATAATCATATCGTACTTGATATTTTGTCCCACCTTCATGGATTTCTCGTTTTCGAAGAGGGGACGGAACTCGTTTACAATTTTTAAGACTTCCTCTCGTTCGGCGGGAACGGGTACGTAGTATGCACGGTTTTCGGCATCGCTGAAGCTCATTCCTACAAGTTCGGCGTCCATTGGCTCGGTTCCGGTAGTCTCGGTATCTATTGAGAGAATTTCGCTTGTAAGTAACTTTTGAATAATTTCTGCTCTTTTGTCTTCTGTATCAATGA
This sequence comes from Bacteroides sp. AM41-16, assembly GCF_003603495.1. Taxonomy (NCBI): domain Bacteria; kingdom Pseudomonadati; phylum Bacteroidota; class Bacteroidia; order Bacteroidales; family Bacteroidaceae; genus Bacteroides; species Bacteroides sp. AM41-16. The sequence goes on from NZ_QTNE01000012.1 coordinate 96,207, forward strand.
GTTGGTAGTCTACATCGAGCATTTCTAACCGCGTCAGGTTTGAATTTTCAGAAACGCCCGTCCCCTCGCCCGCAAAATTTGCAAACAAATCGCCTTGAATCGGGGCGCTGTTTTCGGGAGTGGAGGTTTGCGGCTGGGCAAACAGAGTCCCGGCAAAGAGGTCGGGTACCGGAGAGGTTGGAGTAGGGGAGGACGAATTGCCGCTTCCCTTTTTGAGTACCCGATCGATGAGTGTGCGGAATTCCAACTCCTCGAAAATCTTGCGGAGTTCCTCTTCGTTCGGTTCTTCGCGGACGAGCGAATCCATGTCGAGCTGAATGGGAACATCTGTTTTGATGGTGGCAAGGAATTTGGAGAAGGTTATCATCTCGCGGTTGGTTTCCACTTTCGTTTTCAGTGCGCCTTTCAGCTGGTCGGTATGTTCCAGCAGGTTTTCGATACTGCCGAATTCGGCAATCAGTTTCTGTGCGGTTTTCTCGCCCACACCCGGACAGCCGGGGATGTTGTCGGAAGCATCACCCATCAGTCCCAGCATGTCGATGACCTGCTCGGTGGTCTGTATGTTGAACTTGGTTTTTACTTCTTCGGTACCCATCACTTCGAATCCGCCGGTGTGCTTGGGGCGGTACATGAAGACGCGGTCCGATACCAGTTGCCCGTAGTCCTTGTCGGGAGTCATCATATAGGTGGTGATGCCCTGCCGTCCGGCTTCGGTGGCGAGCGTGCCTATCACGTCGTCGGCTTCGTAGCCGGATACTTCGAGGATGGGAATGCGGTAGGCGCGGATGATGTCCTTTATAATAGGTACGGAAAGGCGGATGGCCTCGGGTGTCTCCTCGCGCTGTGCCTTGTATTGCTCGTAGGCCTCGTGGCGGAAGGTGGGGCCCGACGGGTCGAAGGCTACTCCTATGTGTGTGGGATTCTCTTTTTTGAGCACTTCTTCCAGGGTGTTTACAAAGCCCAGAATGGCCGAAGTGTTGAATCCTTTTGAATTGATTCTCGGGTTCTTGATGAACGCGTAATAGGCTCGATATATCAGTGCATAGGCATCGAGCAAAAACAGTTTATCGATTGAATTCATACATTTAATCCTTTTTTTCATGGTAAAAGTACAAAAAAATACCGTATTAACCGTTTTATTACTATTTTTGTAGGCAAATAGCGATGCATGGACAACTCATCATTGATAAAATCTCCGATTTCTGAGGAATTGGAGGACTTCAAGAAGCTTTTTGAAAGTACCCTCTCCAGTTCCAACCTTTTGCTGAACAGCGTAATTGCGCATATCCGGCAGAAGAACGGGAAGATGATGCGCCCCATTCTGGTGCTTCTGGCTGCGAAGCTTTTTGGCAAGGTATGTCCTGCAACCCTGCATGCTGCGGTTGCGTTGGAACTTCTTCATAATGCCAGCCTTGTGCACGATGATGTAGTGGACGAAAGTACTGAACGCCGTGGACAACTCTCCGTTAATGCCATTTTCAATAATAAAGTAGCCGTACTGGCAGGCGATTATCTGCTTGCAACAGCGTTGGTGCAAGTGGGCATGACCCGTAACCATGACATTATCGACATCGTCTCCTGCCTGGGGCAGGATTTGGCAGATGGTGAACTTCTGCAGCTTTCCAACGTCAGCAATCTCCATTTCTCCGAGGAAGTCTATTTCGACGTTATCCGCAAGAAGACGGCCGTGCTCTTTGCAGCTTGTACGAAGGCGGGCGCTCTCTCGGTGGGGGCCAGCGATGAAAAGGCGGAATCTGCGCGTCTGTTCGGTGAATATATCGGGCTTTGTTTTCAGATAAAGGATGATATTTTCGATTACTCCGAGAGCAAGGAAATAGGCAAACCTACCGGAAATGATATGGTGGAGGGGAAGTTGACTCTGCCTGCGCTTCATGTGCTCAATACCGTGAAGGATAAAACAGCGGAAGAAATTGCCGTAAAGATAAAGAATGGGGAGGCAACGCCTGGCGAAATAGCCCATTTAATCGAATTTACCAAGCAGAATGGTGGTATAGAGTATGCTTCGCAAGTGATGTATGACTATAAGGAAAAGGCTCTTTCTTTGCTGGCTTCTTTGCCCGATACGGAGGTAAAAGTAGCGCTAGCCGGGTATCTGGATTATGTGGTAGAACGGGAAAAATGACGGACTGTTTCCAGTTGATAATATGAGAAAGCCTGATGGAACCCACTCCATCAGGCTTTATTTATAGGTAAATGCAGCTTCCTCTTAAAAGAATTTCATTTCCTCGCCCTTGATTTCCGAAAGCAGCAGGTTGGCAAGACGACTGGTTCCCAAGCGGAACAGTTCGTTGTTCAGCCATTCTTCGCCGAGCACTTCCTTGACGATGGTGTAATAAATCAGTGCATCGTTCACGCAGTTGATTCCTCCTGCGGGCTTAAAGCCTACCTTGATACCCGTCAGCTCGTGATATTCCTTGATGGCCTGGCACATAACCAGGGCGGCCTCCGGCGTGGCGGCAGGCTGCTGCTTGCCGGTGGAAGTCTTGATGAAATCGGCACCCGAATACATGGAAAGGATGGATGCTTTTTTGATGTTCGAAGCCGTCTTCAAAGCTCCGGTTTCGAGGATTACCTTCATGTGGTGCTCTTTGCAGGTTGCTTTGAGTTCTTGTATCTCCTCGCACATGCCTTCATAGTCTCCCGCCAGGAACTTGCCCACCGAAATAACGATGTCTATTTCATCGGCGCCTTCCATCAGTGCCATGGCAGTTTCTGCCACTTTCACTTCAATGAAAGTCTGGGAGGAGGGGAAACCTGCTGATACACAAGCTATTTTTACATCTTCCACTTCCAGCGTGTCTTTTACGACTTCTGCAAAATTGGGGTATACACAGATGGCTGCCACATTCTTCAGGTCGGGGAACTCTTCGTCGAATTTATTCACTTTCTGGGTGAATTTCATGACGCTTTCATCGCTGTCTTCACTCTTCAGGGTGGTAAGGTCAATGCAGTTGAACAGGAATTTCTTTACCTCCGGTGTATTGTTTGCCGGTACTTTCTCTGCAATGATTCTGGCAGCTTGTGCAGCTATTTCTGCATCATCCAGTTGGGTGTTGTACTTTGCCAGGGCGGCGTCATACTTACTCTGGGTAGGCTCATTCTTCTCCATGGTTTTTCAATTTAGGATTATTGATATGTCTTGTCTGGTCACGTCTGGTTTTCTTCTCGAAGTTGCGGCAGAAGGCGTCTGTCAGGTTCACTCCGGTCTGGTTCGCAAGGCAGAGAAGTACCCAAAGAACATCTGCCATCTCATCGTCGAGATTGTCTTTTTCTCCTTTCTTGAAGGATTGGTCGCCATACTTGCGTGCCATGACGCGGGCGAGTTCGCCCACTTCTTCGGTCAGTATCGCCATATTGGTGAGTTCGCTGAAATAGCGCACTCCGTATTCCTTTATCCAGGAATCCACTTGTTTCTGTGCTTCTTCTAACGTCATTATTCCTTGTTTTTTGTATCTATACAGATGGTCACGGGACCATCGTTCATCAGTTCTACTTTCATATCGGCACCAAATTCGCCGGTACCTATTTCTTTACCTAATGCTAAACTCAGTTCCCGGCAGAATTGTTCGTACAGCGGGACGGATATTTCCGGCCGTGCTGCCCGTATGTAGGAGGGACGGTTGCCTTTCTTGGTGGAGGCGTGGAGGGTGAACTGGCTGATAACCAGTATCTCGCCGTCTGCTTCAAGAATGGATTTGTTCATTACGCCGTTTTCGTCATCGAAAATGCGCAGGTTGACTATCTTCTTGCAAAGCCAGTCGATATCTTCTTTTCCATCGGATTCTTCGATGCCTACGAGTATCATGAGGCCCTTTCCAATGGAGGCTTTGCAGGTTCCGTTGATGGTGACGGAAGCGTGTCCGGCACGTTGTATCACTACTCTCATGTTATTCTTGTCTTTTTGAGGGAACAAAGTTACGAATTAATTCGTTGTGTGCATGGCTTTACAGACGGATTTATCAGTTATTATTTCTCTGAGAAATAGGTCTGGATGATTTTGGCTTTCGCTTCTCCCACCACGGCGGCAAGCTCCTCGGCAGATGCTTCGCGGATACGCTTCACGCTTTTGAACTCCTTGAGCAATGCGCTTTTCGTCTTTTCGCCGATGCCTTTTATCTCGTCCAGTGCAGAGGCAATCTGCCGTTTGCTGCGCTTGTCGCGGTGGAAGGTAATGGCGAAGCGGTGCACTTCATCTTGAATCTGCGTCAGCAGTCGGAAGAGGGGGGTGTTCTGTTTCAATCCGATGGTCTGGGGAGGGTAGCCATACAATAGCTCGGAAGTGCGGTGTTTGCCATCTTTGGCAAGTCCGGCGATGGGGATGTTCAGGCCAAGCTCGTCTATCGCCTCTTTTACGGCGCTCATTTGCCCTTTTCCGCCGTCGGTGATAAGAAGGTCGGGCAGGGGTGCTTTCTCTTCTATAGCGCGCTGATAGCGCCGTTTTACGACCTCTTTCATGGAGGCATAGTCATCCGGTCCCTCTACGGTCTTGATATTGTACTTGCGGTAATCCTTCTTGGAAGGTTTCCCCTTGACGAAGACCACGCACCCGGCCACGGGGTCGGAACCCTGGATGTTGGAGTTGTCGAAACATTCTATCTGCATGGGCAGGCGGTCCAGGTGCAGCTCTTGCTGTATTTCTTTCAGCAGGCGCACGGTCCGTTGCTCCGGATTCAGCTTTTCGGCTTGCTTCAGGCGGTCGGCTTTGTACTGCTTCACATTGAGGATGGAGAGTTCCAGCAGTTTCTTTTTGTCTCCCCGTTGCGGGATGGTAAAGACGACATCTTTCAGCTCCATATCCAGCTCAAAAGGCACGATGATTTCACGAGAAAGGCTCTTGTATCTTTCCCGCATTTCGATGATGCCGAGAGAGAGCAGTTCTTCTTTGCTCTCATTCAATCGTTTCTTGTATTCAAAGGTGAAAGCCTGGTTGATGGCACCGTTCGTAATGTGCAGGTAGTTGACGAAAGCGGACTTTTCATCGCTGTCTTCTTCGATGGAGAACACGTCGATATTGTGCAGCACGTTGCTTACCACTTCCGATTTCGCCCGGTAGTTTTCCAGCAGCAGGTATTTCTTCTTTATCTTCTGTGCTTCTTCAAACTTCATTTCGGCTGCCAGTTCCTGCATTTGCTGGAAAAGCATCCGTTCTATCTCCTGGGTATTCCCTTTGAGTATTTCCTTGATTTCAGCGATGTTTTTCAGATACTCTTCCTGGCTTTGCTTCCCGATGCAAGGTCCTGCACAGTTCTTGATGTGGTATTCCAGGCAAACATTGAACTTTCCGGCACGTATGTTTTCCGGAGAGAGGTTCAGGTGGCATGTACGCAAAGGGTACAGATGCTTGATGAGGTCGAGTAATGCGTACATGGAAGGTATATGGCTGTAAGGGCCATAATAGGAGGAACCGTTACGGATTATCTTCCGGGTTCTGAATACGCGTGGAAAGTATTCGTTCTGCACGCAGATGCTGGGATACGTCTTGTCGTCTTTCAACAGTACGTTGTAGCGAGGCTTGTATTTCTTGATAAGATTGTTTTCCAGCAATAGCGCGTCTTCTTCCGTATTCACCACGATATATCGGATATCTGCAATCTTGCTGACCAGCACCCTCGTCTTTCCCGGTTCGTGCTCCCGGTTGAAGTAGGAAGACACTCTTCGCTTCAGATTCTTTGCCTTTCCTACATATATAATAGTCCCTTCGGTATTCAGATATTGGTAAATACCGGGACTTTCGGGAAGGTTGGATACAATCCCTTTGAGGTAGTCGTTAGTTCTGAGTTCTTCCATAATACCGACGTTTCACCACAGATTACACAGATTAGCGCAGATTTCTATTCGATAAAACTGTGTTTTGTGGTGGATAAATAATCTGTGTTAATCTGTGTAATCTGTGGTGAAATATGAAATGGCTAAAGCGACAGCACAGCCTCCACTTCCACATCATCTCCAAACACATCCTTGCCATGAAGCTCTTTCAGCTCGATGATGAAGTTTACATACACTTTCTTGGGGTTCATCTGTTTCACCAGTTTGCAGGCGGCTTCCATTGTTCCACCGGTTGCCAGCAAGTCGTCGTGTAGCAATACTACATCGTCTTCATTGATGGCATCCTTGTGCATCTGCACGGTGTCTTTGCCATATTCTTTATCATAGCTTTCTTCAATGGTTTCTGCAGGAAGCTTTCCCGGCTTGCGGATAGGTACGAAGCCTGCCCCCAGTCTGGTGGCGAGAATGGGGCCCATAATGAATCCTCTTGATTCTATACCCACTACTTTGGTGATGCCTTTGTCTTTATACATCTCGTATAGTGTGTCCGAGAGTTCCTGCAAGGCGGTAGGCTCCTTGAACAAGGTAGTTACATCGTAGAATAGAATTCCCGGAATGGGGAAGTCGGGTATTTCTCGGATGCTTTTGGTAAGAGTTTCTTTGCTCATAATCAGTTTATTTAATACGTTTATTGAATTCTTTGTTTCACGTGGAACTTTGCGCTCTATCGTCCGCAAAGTACCAGTAGCACGTTGATGTCGCTTGGAGATACTCCCGGAATCCGACTCGCTTGGGCTATTGTTTCCGGATCTATCTTCATCAGCTTCTGTCTAGCTTCGGTAGAAAGGGATTGAATGGAATTATAGTCAAACTTACCTTTTATCTTGATGCTTTCCAATCTTGCCAATTTATCCGCAATAATCCGTTCGCGTCCGATGTATCCCTCGTACTTGATGAGTATTTCTGCAGCTTCTACAATTTCTTCCTTTCTATCGGATATTTTATCCAGTTCTCGTTTAAAGGCACTGACGTGTTCGGCAATGTTCTCAATCGTTATCTGCGGACGGTTTATCAAATCTATCAATTTGCATCCCTGGCGCAGTGGAGTTGTGCCGAGCTGCTCCAATACCGGATTGATTAATGCCGGTTTCATCGAGTAATTCCGCGCGAAGTCTATAATTCGGTTCACGGCTTCACGTTTTTCTGTCAGCAGCTTGTACCGCTCTTCCTTGGCGAGTCCCAGCTTCCAGGCTTTTTCCGTGAGTCGCATGTCCGCATCATCCATACGGAGCAGGATGCGATATTCGGCACGGGAAGTAAACATACGGTAAGGCTCGTCCACACCTTTTGTTACCAAGTCATCGATTAAAACGCCGATATATGCTTCATCCCTTGCAAGGGTGAACGGTTCTCCGCCGTGGCAATTGATGTGGGCGTTGATACCTGCCATGATTCCTTGTCCAGCTGCTTCCTCGTAACCGGTTGTTCCGTTTACTTGTCCGGCAAAGAACAGATTCTTTATATTCTTCGTTTCCAGCGTATGTTTCAGTTGGGTGGGGTCAAAGAAGTCGTATTCGATGGCATAGCCCGGGCGGTAGATGACGAGGTCTCTGAACGCCGGTATCTTTTTCAATGCTGCAATCTGGATATTCATGGGCAATGAAGAAGAGAATCCATTCAAGTAGAGCTCTTGGGTTGTTTCCCCTTCGGGCTCCAGGAAAAGCTGGTGCTGCGGTTTGTCGGGGAAAGTCACAATCTTGGTTTCTATACTGGGGCAATAACGTGGGCCGATACTTTGGATTTGTCCGTTGAAAAGGGGAGAATCCGGCAGACCTTCCTGCAGGATGCGGTGTGCTTCTTCGTTGGTGAAGCAGGTCCAGCAAGGGAGCTGTTTCAAATGGCGTACATGAGTGTCCATGAACGAGAACTTGTGGAAGTCACATTCTCCGTCTTGGATTTCCATATCCTCATAATGCACGCTGCGTCCATCTATGCGTACGGGGGTTCCCGTCTTCATGCGTCCAAAGGTGATGCCATGCTTTGCGATGGATTCGGTTAATTGGTAGGATGCAGGTTCTGCCATACGTCCACCTGGAAGCATGGTACGTCCCACGTGCATCAGTCCATTGAGGAAAGTTCCTGCGGTGAGTACTACACATTTGGCATGGAACGTTACTCCCCATAATGTGACTACTCCCGTAATCTCACCGTTTTCAACGAGGATTTCCTGCACGGTATCCTGCCAGATATGCAGGTTGGGGATATTTTCCAGTATCTCTCTCCATGCCCAGATGAATTTGTTGCGGTCGCACTGCGCGCGCGGACTCCACATAGCGGGACCTTTGGAACGGTTCAGTATACGGAACTGTATGGCTGTCTGGTCTGTCACCAATCCCATATATCCTCCCAAGGCGTCTATTTCGCGTACTATCTGTCCTTTGGCGATGCCTCCCACTGCCGGGTTACAACTCATCTGTCCGATTTTGTTCATATCCATTGTGATAAGACAAGTCTTCGAACCCAGGTTTGCAGCAGCGGCAGCGGCTTCGCATCCTGCGTGTCCGGCGCCGATTACAATAACGTCATACTTAAACTCCATTCGTTCAGTGTATTTTAAAACTGTGCAAAGTTACGAAAAAAGTTGTATGCCGGGACGTGTCATATCTTAAAATCCGGATATATCTTCTTTGGCATTGCTTATATTTCCGTATCCAGCATCATACTTATTGCTTGGAATGCTTAGGTTATAGACATATTGCTTGTGTTTGGCTTAAAATACAATCAAAATGAAGCTTTTTGAATACTATTGCTTTTCTTTTTGAAAAAGATACATACCTTTGCAGCGTTTGGATATTAAAAAGTGTTTTGATTGACTAATTTTAAGGAAGAGAAGCATGAGAAAGAAATTCTTCTTGTTAATCATTGTCTGCCTGGTTATGGGGGCGGGAGTGATGGCTCAGACGTCTACGGTCTCGGGAACAGTATTTGCCGAGGACAACAATGAGCCGATTATTGGGGCATCGGTATTGGTGAAGGGCACAACGCTGGGGGCCGTGACCGATATCGAAGGTAAATTTACAATCTTGAATGTGCCGGGCACGGCAAAGACAGTGATTGTCTCTTTTGTAGGTATGCAGAAAGTAGAAGCTGCCATAAAGCCTGCTATGAAGGTGGTGCTGAAATCGGATTCGGAACTGTTGGATGAAGTGATGGTGGTGGCTTACGGCACGGCCAAAAAGAGCAGCTATGCAGGTTCGGCTTCTTTAGTGAAAGCGGATGCGCTGAAAGACATTCCGACGACCAGCTTTGAAAACGCGTTGAACGGTAAAGTGGCGGGCTTGCAACTGACGAATAATTCCGGCCAGGCGGGTTCCGCACCGGCCATCCGCATCCGTGGCATAGGTTCTATGAATGCCGGGAATGAACCGTTGTATGTAGTGGACGGTGTTCCGGTCTCTTCGGGCAATACGGGGCAGATGAGCGGTGAGCTCTATTCTACCAACAACATCATGAATACGTTGAACCCGGAAGACATCGAATCTATTTCTGTATTGAAAGATGCGGCGGCCAGCTCGCTTTATGGGTCGCGTGCGGCAAACGGCGTCATTCTGATTACTACCAAAAAAGGACAGATTGGCAAGCCGGTGGTGACGCTGAAAGCCGAAGTGGGCTTCACGCCCTGCTGGGCAACGGACAACTATGAAACGGCCAGCGTACAGGAGAATGTGAATATGCTCTACACCGTATTTCACGATGCCCGTACAAGCGGTAAGGGCGAAACGGACGAAAAGGCGGCAGCCTATGCCATAGGCCAGTTGAACAGCCGTTTCAACAAACATGGCTACCAATTTACCACAAATGGTACGGGAGCTTACGAGAACGTCAATATCCTTGAGTACGACAACTCCGGGCGTGGAGGCAAATACTACGATTGGGACAAGGCATATTTCCGTACCGCCATTTACCAGACCTACGATATGTCCGTCAGCGGTGCTACGCAGAATACCAACTATTACACTTCCCTTTCCTATACCCAGGACGAAGGACGTTTGAAGATGAACAGCTTCGACCGTGTTTCCGGTCGCCTGAACCTCACCCAGAAGGTGGGGAAATTCCTTGAACTGACCACCAATGCCAGCCTGGCGCGTACCAAGAAAAGCGGTTATAATGATACACGCAACACGGGCAGTAATTACTTCATGCAGACCCGTAACTTGCTGTGGGGACTCTACTGACCCACTGATTACAAGACCGGCGAGCTCTGGACCGAACGTTACGGTAGCTACGCCTACAATGGGCTTTATTATGACAAAGAGTGGGAGAACGGTTCTACCAGTACCAAAATCATAGCTGCGGAGACGCTCACCCTGCATCTGATGCCGGGCCTGGACCTTCGTTCTATCTACTCTTACGACAATACTACTGTAAAAGACCATATCTATTACAGTGCCAATCACTATAAAGGCTCGGCAGACAATGGGAATGTCAACGAATACCGTACTACATACGAGAAGATGGTTACCTCCACTACCGCCAATTATACCGGCACCTTCGACAAACACACAGTTGGCACCATGGTGGGTTTCGAAGCGGAGAAGAACAAGACAGACTATGTGCGTGCCACAGGAAGCAATCTTGCGGTCAGCACCATTCATACAGTTTCTACTGCCGGAACGCAGACTTCTGCCGGATATTCCTGGGGAAACTCGATGGTGTCCGTGCTCTCCAAGTTGGATTATAATTACGATGAACGCTACTTCATTTCCGGTTCTTACCGCCGCGACGGTTCTTCCCGGCTCAGCAAGCAGGAACGTTGGGGAAACTTCTGGTCAGTGGCGGGAGCGTGGAACATCATGCGCGAGGGTTTTATGAGCAAATATTCTTTCCTGAGCAACCTGCGTATACGTGCCTCTTATGGTATTAACGGTACGCTGCCTTCGGACAATTACGGCTATATGAGCTTGATGAGCTATACCAGTAAGTACATGGGTAACCCGGGCGGTACAATCACTACCGTCACCAATGACAAGCTGTCTTGGGAGACGAGCTACAACACGAATGTGGGTATCGACTTCGGCTTCTTCGGCCAACGTCTGCGCGGTACGGTGGAATACTTCAACCGTGATTCGAAGAACCTGCTCCAGGATGTTCCCATTTCGATGGTTACGGGATTTTCCTCTACGTTGCGGAACGTAGGATGCATCAACAACCATGGGGTAGAGGTGGAGTTGAGTGGTGACATCATTGATAGTAAAGGATGGTTATGGAGTGCCGGTGCCAACGCAACCTTCCTCCGTTCTGAGGTGAAAGAGTTGTATGGCGGTGCGGACATTATCTGGTACGACCCCACCAGTAGCGACAGCCGTGCGCAATATGTATACCGGGAAGGTCAGTCCACGCTGGCTTTCTATGGATACGAATGGGCAGGTGTGGACAAGACCAACGGCAAGAACGTCTACTATGTAAATGACCCCAAGAATGGCAAGGCCGGAGATTTTGAGTATAACGGGCGCGGAGCTACTTATGACTATAACAATGCCAACTACACCATCATCGGCAATGCCGTTCCCAAAGTGTATGGGGGCATCAATACCTCGGTCTCCTACAAAGGCATAGCCCTTTCGTTGGGCTTTACCTATAAGATAGGAGGAGACTTGTACGACGGAGCCTACATGGATGTGGCCGACGACGGTTATTATTGGGAGCGTATCCGTGCTAAAAGCTACTACAACAACCTTTGGACGCCAGACCATACGAACGGTACAGAGCCCCGTATCGAAGGTGTAGACCTCGATGACCCGCAACAATACAGCAGCCGCCACTTGTTCAATGCCAGTTATCTGCGCTTGAAGAATCTCTCATTGGCCTATACGCTGCCCAAAGCCATGACCCGCAAGGCTTTCATCGAGAATGCCCGCCTTTTCTTCACTGCCAGCAACCTTTGGACAATAGCCAAATACAAGGAGGCAGACCCCGAAGTGAGCGAATACGGCACACGTGGTTGGGAAACCCCTATCGGAAAAACGTTTGTCGTTGGCGTTGAATTGAAATTTTAATGAACTGGAGGAACTAACAATGAAAAAGATATATCATTTATTGGCACTTGTGATACTTGGTGCCTTTACATTCACTTCGTGTGACGATTTTCTGGATATGCAGCCCACCAACTCCGGAAATGCAGAAGGTGCTGTCGGTACGGTAGCCGATGCGCAGGTGGTTATCAACGGTGTGATGAGTGCGATGACCTCATCGTCCTATTACGGCAGAAACCTTTTTATGTACGGTGATGCCAAGGGCGGTGACCTCACGATTTTTGCTGCCGGACGCGGACTGGATGCATTCTATACGTTCAACCACACTTCCAACAGCAATACTTATTCCGGTTTCTGGAGCCGTGGATATTACTGCATTCTGCAGGTCAACACCTTGTTGAGCAACATTGAGAAGCTGGAAGAATCGGGCAGTATGGAAGACTTTTCCGAAGCCAAAGGGCAGGCGTTGACTCTGAGGGCGCTGTTCTATTTCGATTTGGTCCGTCTCTACGGGCTTCCTTACAATTACAACAAGACCTCTTATGGAGTTCCCAATGTAACCGAGCCGCTTACGGTGAACGCCCAGCCCACCCGTGCTACTGTGGAGGAGAACTATCGCCAGATTCTGCAGGACTTGTCGGACGGGGCGGCCCTGCTTGCCAAGAAGAAGACAAAGCAGAGCGGATATGCGGACTATTACACCAACATAGCCCTGCAAGCGCGTGTGAAACTCTATATGGAAGATTATGACGGTGCTTTGAACGCTGCCCGGGAGATTATAGAAAGCGGTGTGTACAAACTGTATGAGCCTGCCGATTGGACGGCTTCCTGGAGCAAGCAGTTTGGTTCCGAGTCCATCTTTGAGCTGGGCATCACCACTGAGGAATCAGACCTGGGAACTTCTTCTTTGGGCTTTTACCTGATGCGCTACGGACAGTTGAAGAATGCCATGGGCTGGTATCTTGCCAGCGATTATTTCTTGAACCGTCTGGGTGAAGACGAGACGGATGTGCGTTGGGGAATCATGGACAACGATGAATACTGGGTGGACAATGAGATTGAACGCAAGGGAGCCTGCTACAAGTATATGGGCAGTACCACTCTGGCAGGTGACGGCAAGGCAACCAATACAGCCGTCAATATCAAGATAATCCGTCTTTCCGAGATATATCTGATTGCCGCCGAAGCAGCCTTGCACTCCACGAAGCAGGAAGCAGGCGCAGATGCCGCCGCCGGTTACCTGAATGAAATCCGCAGGCGTTCTCCCGGACTGGCACCGGCCACTGCCGCTACCATTACCGATGATATGATTCTGGACGAGCGCAGCAAGGAGCTTTTTGGTGAAGGACAACGCTTCTTCGACATGATGCGTATGGGCAGAACCATCGAATTCAACGACGATTTTCAAGATATTCCGGTGAGTCACCGTGGAAAAACAATCGACCGTACTTTCGAGAAGATTGTGCTTCCTATTTCGCAAGATGAGATAAATGCCAATCCGGCATTGGAGAACCAGCAGAATCCGGGATATTAGTCGTTCCCTGCTGTCTATTGTTTGCTACTCCTTGTATATCAGGGAGGTATTTTGCCAACAAGTTGTCACTGCCTTGGCAAACTTTTGCCACGCCTATGGCAAAGTTTTGCCAACGCGGTGGCAAAGTCTTGCCAATGGGAAGGCAAAACCTTGTCATAGGCGTGGCAAGAAAAGCGGAAAAAGGTGCCTTTGATGAATTTCTTTGATAAAATGAGACGGTAATACCTTGATATTCCACAAAAATACTATTTATTGGTTCGAAATTTCTATTCTTTTTTTCTGAATCGGCTTATCTTTGCTTTCGTAGAAACCAATAAAAAGTTATAATACTATGAGAAGATTTTTCCTCATATCGTCATTCTTGGCGTTGTTTGCAATCGGAAGCTCGGCGCAATGGAAGCCGGCAGGTGATAAAATCAAAACGGACTGGGCATCCCAGATTAATCCCGCGAATGTGTTGCCCGAATATCCTCGTCCCATCATGGAACGGAGTGACTGGAAGAACTTGAACGGACTGTGGAATTATGCCGTTATAAATAAAGGTGAGCATCTTCCGGCAGAGTTCGAAGGGCAGATACTTGTTCCTTTTGCCATCGAATCCTCCTTGTCCGGAGTTGGAAAAAGAATCAATGAAAACCAGGAACTGGTCTACCAGCGCAGTTTTGATATTCCTTCCGCCTGGAAGGGAAAACAAGTGCTGTTGCACTTTGGTGCTGTCGACTGGAAAACGGATGTATGGGTGAATGATGTGAAAGTAGGCAGCCATACGGGTGGATTTACTCCGTTCTCCTTCGATATTACTGCCGCCCTTTCTGGCAAAGGCAATAATCAGTTGGTCGTAAAGGTTTGGGACCCGACGGATAAAGGACCTCAACCCCGTGGAAAGCAGGTCAGCAATCCGGAAGGTATCTGGTATACTCCCGTAAGCGGTATCTGGCAGACGGTATGGATGGAGCCGGTTGCCGGAAAACATATCGAGAATCTCCGTATCACTCCCGATATTGACCGTAATCTGTTGACAGTGAGGGCTGAATTGAATAGTGCATGCCCTTCCGACTTTGTGGAAGTGAATGTGTATGACGGCAATCAACTGGTAGCCACCGGCAAAAGTATCAATGCAGAGCCGGTGGAGGTGTCCATGCCCCGGAATGCCAAGTTGTGGAGTCCAGATTCCCCCTTCCTCTATACGCTGAAAGTGACTCTGAAAAGTGGAGGCAAGGTAGTGGATAAGGTGGACAGCTATGCTGCCATGCGTAAGTACTCCACCCGTCGTGACGCGGATGGCATCGTACGCCTGGAACTGAATAACGAGGCTTTGTTCCAGTTTGGACCGCTGGACCAGGGTTGGTGGCCCGACGGACTGTATACAGCTCCCACAGACGAGGCTTTGCTGTATGATGTACAGAAGACGAAAGATTTCGGTTTCAATATGATTCGCAAGCATATCAAGGTGGAACCGGCACGTTGGTACACACATTGTGACCGTTTGGGTATCATCGTATGGCAGGATATGCCGAGCGGTGACCGTAATCCGGAATGGCAGAACCGCCGCTATTTCGACGGAACAGAACTGAAACGCTCCACCGAATCCGAAGCCTATTATCACAAGGAATGGAAGGAAATAATGGATTGTCTCTACTCTTATCCGTGTATCGGTACATGGGTACCGTTCAACGAAGCCTGGGGGCAGTTCAAGACGGTAGAGATAGCCGAATGGACGAAACAGTATGACCCGACCCGCCTGGTGAATCCGGCAAGTGGCGGTAACCATTATACTTGCGGTGACATGCTCGACCTCCACAACTATCCCCAACCGGAAATGTATTTGTATGATGCACAGCGCGCCACGGTTTTGGGTGAGTATGGCGGCATTGGCCTTGTCTTGAAAGATCATCTTTGGGAACCGAACCGCAACTGGGGATATGTTCAGTTCAACTCTTCCAAAGAAGTGACTGATGAGTACGTGAAATATGCCGATATGCTGTATCAGATGATAAAAAGAGGTTTCTCGGCAGCCGTCTATACACAGACCACGGATGTGGAGGTGGAAGTGAACGGTCTGATGACTTACGACCGCAAGGTGATAAAGCTGGATGAGAAACGCGTGAAAGAGATAAATACACGTATCTGCAATTCACTTAAGAAATAGGGGCATTTACAATTTACCATTTACAAAGTACAATTTAACTATGCAGATGACAGCGCAGCCAAATTGTACTTTGTAAATGGTAAATTGTGCATTAAAAATGTTGTTATGAAACGATTGATTATAAAGCTTTTCCTTAGTCTGTGCCTATGGGCGGTATTGCCGGTCTGTGCGCAGGATGCTGTTCATTACTATTTCAGAACGATGGATATCCGGAACGGTCTTTCGCAGAACACCGTGTATCAGATTTTGCAGGATAGGAAAGGCTTTATGTGGTTCGGAACCAAGGACGGTCTGAACCGGTATGACGGGTTGTCTTTCCGTGTCTACAAGAAAGAGAACTCCGGTTTAGGCAAGAATTTCATAACCGCGCTCTACGAGGACCGCCGGGGCAATATCTGGATTGGTACCGATGGGGGAGTCTTTATTTACGACCCGGTACTGGATTCCTTTACCGCTTTCGATGAGGCCAGTGATAATGGCAGTATCATCAGGGATTTCGTCACCATGATTGGAAGTGACGAGGACGACAATATCTGGATATCGGTAGAAAACCAGGGGTTGTTCTGCTATAAACCGGATGAAGGGAGGCTGCTGAACCATCTGCACGATTCGGGACTGCCCAATGTAACCCGCTTTTGGCTGAATGGGAATACGTGTTGGCTGGCCTTGTATGCGGATAATCTTTACTATACGAAAGCTGACTTTGAAACTCCTCTGCAGCCTTTCAAGGACGCGGAAGGAAATGAGATTTTCAAGAATGATATTATCAACTGGCAGGTCAGCGGACCCCATAACTGCGTGTATGTCGCTTCGCTGAACGGGTTGACAGAGATAAATCAGACTACAGGCAAGACGCGGAAACTGCTGAACACCTATGTGAGGGCTTTGCAGTTCAAATCTGACAACGAGCTGTGGGTGGGCGCAGAGTCCGGCTTGTATATTTACAATCTGACGAATGACAAGATTACCCATTTAACCGTTCCCGACCAGGATGATTTGTATGCATTGTCGGACAATGCCATTTATTCGCTCTGCTGCGACAAGGAGAACGGCATGTGGATAGGGTCTTATTTCGGTGGAGTGAACTATTGCCCTTATCAGTGGACTTATTTTGAGAAGTTCTATCCGAGAGACAATCTCAGGCATTTCGGCCGTCGTGTACGGGAAATCTGTGAAAGTAATGATGGCACCTTGTGGATAGGTACCGAAGACAAAGGCTTGTTCAATTACAATCCGGAAAACGGAAAGATAGAGCCTTTTGAGCATCCGGCCATTTATCAGAATGTCCACGGTCTTTGCCTGGACGGGGATGATTTGTGGGTAGGTACGTTCTCCGGTGGTCTGAATCGGGTGAATCTTCGGACCAGACAGGTGAAACATTATGCCAAGGGTGAGAGTGAGAATTCCATGGTCGCCAATGACGCCTTTACCATTTGCAGGACCACTACGGGAGACGTGTGGATAGGCACCACGTCCGGTCTGTTGAAGTACAATCGCTCTACAGATGACTTTACCCGGATTCCTCAGCTGAAGAATATGTTTACTTATAACATTCTGGAGGACTTCAACGGAAATCTGTGGTTTGCTACTTTTTCTAATGGAGTGTTCTGCTACAATGTAAGAAGCCAGCAGTGGAGGAATTATCTGTCTAATGAGAATGATTCGACCTCTCTTCCCTACAATAAGGTAATCAGTATCTACGAAGACAGCAGGAAGCGTCTGTGGTTCATGACGCTGGGTGAGGGCTTTTGCCGCTACAATCCGGAAACGGACAATTTTACCCGTTATGACATGTCGAAAGGATTTCCGAGTAATACCATCTACAAGATGGTCGAGGATAAGCGGGGTAACTTATGGATTACTTCCAATTATGGTCTGGTCTGCTTCAATCCCGATACGGAGAGCAAACATGTCTATACCACGGCAAACGGGCTGCTGAGCAACCAATTTAATTTCCAGTCCGGTTACATTGACAAGAAGGGACGCATCTATTTGGGAAGTATCAACGGATTCATAGCCTTTGACCCGGAAACTTTTGTGGAGAACACTTTTCTCCCTCCCGTAGTGATTACAGATTTTTATCTGTTCAACAAACGGCTTTCGGTGGATAGTCCGGATTCTCCTTTGGAGAAGAGCATCACCTATGCGGATGAGATAGAGCTGGATGCCGACCAGAATTCTTTCTCTTTTCAGGTTGCAGCCCTGAGTTACCAGGCACCCGAAATGAATGGTCTTGAATGTAAGCTGGAAGGCTTTGACCGCGACTGGTATACGGTAGGGCGGAATTCCATCATCAACTATTCAAACCTTCCTTATGGAAGTTATACATTGCGTATAAAAGGTTCCAACAGCGATGGCAAGTGGAACGCGACGGAACGTGTGCTCGACATCCATATCCGTCCTCCTTTCTATCTCTCCACCTGGGCATATGCCGGTTATACGGTATTGGCGTTATGCTCACTGGCTGCTGTAATCATCTATTTCAGAAAACAGACCCGGCAGAAGCATCAGCAGGCTATGGACAAGTTTGAGCGGGAAAAGGAGCGGGAGTTGTATACTGCGAAGATAGACTTCTTCACGAATGTGGCGCATGAGATACGTACACCGCTTACACTGATAAAGAGTCCGCTCGAGAATGTATTGGTTTCCCAGTCTGTCTCGGACGACATCAGGGATGATTTGGAGACCATGGAACTGAACACCAACCGGCTGCTCGATTTGGTGAACCAGTTGCTGGACTTCCGGAAGACGGAGACGCAAGGCTTCCAATTGAATTTTGTGGAATGCGACGTGTCTGAGCTCTTGCAGAAGACGTATAAGCGCTTCAAGCCTCTGGCACGCGAAAAAGGGCTGGCATTGAGCATAGAGACTCCCGAAAGCTTGTATGCTTCGGTTGACAGGGAAGGGCTTACCAAGATTATCAGCAATCTGCTGACCAATGCGATAAAGTATTCGGAGACCTATATACGCATCAGGCTGTACTCGGAAGGTGAAAGGCTGCTGCTTTCCGTATGCAATGACGGCCTTGTCATTCCGGTAGAGATGCGCGAGGAGATTTTCAAGCCGTTCATCCAGTATAAGACCGGTACGCTGCGCTCTGTGCCCGGCACCGGTATCGGGCTTGCACTTGCCCGTTCATTGGCCGAACTCCATGAGGGTACGTTGTGCATGGAAGATTCGATGGAGAACAACTGTTTCCTGCTGTCACTTCCGCTGAAGCACGAGCAGACGGTGGCTATGGAGCATAAAGAACCGGTAACGGGCGGGGAATCCTCTGAGGAAAGTGGTGCAGGTACTGCCTTGGAACAGCACCGGTATACTCTTTTGGTGGTGGAAGACAGTCTGGAAATGCAGGCATTTGTTGTGAAACAGCTCTCTTCGGAATATTGTGTGCTGACTGCCGTGAATGGGGTGGAAGCTTTGAAGGTGTTGAAGGAACATACTGTAAATCTTGTCATTTCAGACATTATGATGCCCGAGATGAATGGATTGGAGCTGTGCGAGCATCTGAAGTCCGAGCTTGACTATAGCCATATACCGATTATCCTGCTTACGGCGAAGACGACTCTTCAAGCCAAAATAGAGGGAATGAAGCTGGGGGCTGACGTATATATAGAGAAACCTTTCTCCGTGGAATATCTGAAAGTTTGTGTGGCCAATCTGCTGAACAACCGTGAGAAGCTACGGGCTTCTTTTGTCAATTCTCCCTTTGTGCAGACGGGCAGTATGGCAATGACAAAGGCAGATGAATCTTTCCTTAAAACATTGAAGGAAGTGGTGGTTGCCAATATGCAGAATCCGGATTTCTGCCTGGATGATATGGCAAGCCTGCTGAACATGAGCCGGTCGAGCCTGAACCGGAAGATAAAGGGCATATTGGATATGACTCCCAATGACTACATCCGTCTGGAGCGGTTGAAGAAAGCGGCGCAGCTTTTAAAGGAAGGAGAGTGTAAAATCAATGAGGTTTGCTATATGACCGGCTTCAATACTCCTTCCTATTTTACCAAGTGCTTCCAAAAACAATTTGGTATTCTGCCCAAAGACTTCGTGAAATGATAGCATGGAATGCTTGCTAAATATAACAATCCAATCAAATGCCCCTGAGGTGTCTCTCAGGGGCATTTTTTGGATTTATAATTGCATAGATTGAAGCGATATTTGCATTAATTTTAGCTTTATGCGGATATATTTGCATCCGAAAGCCAACAATTTATAATACTATGACCCCTATGCCTATGACGTAACAAATCCTAATCAATGTTCTATGATTGGCAGAAGTGACTAATCACTTTCTGCGGTGTATTTAAAAAGCGGGCGTTAGTTTCCGCATAGTTTTAAAATCTAATTCTATAAAAAATGATCAAGAAAATCTTATTCTTATTCTTTGTTGTGTTTGCAGCTACCGCTTATTCACAAGATGTGACCATAACGGGAACGGTGACGGATGCAAATAGTGAGCCTTTGGTGGGCGTGAATGTATTGGTGAAGGGTACTACCACGGGTGCCATTACCGATATTGACGGTAATTTCTCAGTGAGTGGAAAAAAAGGAAGTACACTCGTTTTCTCTTATATCGGTATGCTTACGCAGGAAGTTGTCTATAAGGGAACTGCCTTGCGCGTGGTGATGAAAGATGATTCGAAAGCACTGGAAGAAGTGGTTGTCATCGGTTATCAGACCGTGAAGAAGTCCGACTTGACTGGAGCGGTTGCCGTTGTTGATACCAAGGAAATGAAGAAAAGCGCTGCAGGAACACTGGTCAGCCAGATGCAGGGTTTGGCAACCGGTATTAACGTACGCAGTAGCGGTAGGGCGGGCGAAGATGCCTCTATTGAAATTCGCGGTGTCGGTTCTTTGAGTAATAACTCTCCGTTGTGGGTAATTGATGGTATGATTACAGATCCGGGAGTTGACTTCAACCCTGCAGATGCAGAATCCATCCAGATTCTGAAGGACGCTTCTGCTGCTGCCATCTACGGTTCGCGTGCTGCCAATGGTGTGATTATCGTTACTACCAAGAAGGGTACGAAAGGTCCCATGAAGGTGAATGTAAGCGTAAAGGAAACATTGGAATGGAGCCCGAAATTTGATTTGATGAATGCGGCAGAATATATCAAGTATAATGATATTGCCTATAATGAAGCTATCAAAGATGGCATTGCTACTGTAAACAGCACTCAGAAACACTCACAGTATGATACCAACTGGCAGGATGAAGTGTTGAAGACCGCATTGGTGCAGGACTACAACGTATCACTCTCCGGTGGCGGTGACTCCGGTAGTTATTTTGTATCAGCCGGCTACTATAACAATGACGGCGTTTCTTATGGAAATACTTTCGACCGTTATAGCTTCCGTGTCAATACACAAGGTAAAAAGGGCTGGTTCTCTTTTGGTGAAAACTTGGCTTATTCACTCACAAACACAGACCCGAACCAGACCAATACCTACAATGACTTTTTGCGTATGATGCCTACTATTCCTATCTATGATGAGAATAATCCGGGTGGATATGGCTATGGTGATGCTGCCAAATACAATACTTTTGGTGTGAACCCGATTGCCCGTGAAGATTTGGAATACCGTCATTTCCGCCAGAATCGTTTGAATGGTTCTTTATGGTTGGAATTCAAGCCTTTCGAATTCCTTTCTTATAAATTCAATGGTGGTATTGACCTTTATTTCTATGAGAACTCATGGTTCCGTGGAGAAGGTAACTGGACTCAGAATCAGGAACACCGTGATCCGGAAAGCCAGAAGGCACGTGACAACACCTACAACATGTTGATTGAGCACACGTTGAACTTCAATAAGGATTTTGGTAAGCATCATGTGGATGCCGTGGTCGGTACTACTTACCAGCACCATGAGTGGGAAGGTTTGTGGGCTTCCCGTCTGAACTTTCCGATGACGGGTAACGGCGATTACTTTACAGTTTTGAATGCAGGACAGAGCAATCAGCAGAATTCAAACAGCATCAGCGAGAATGCGATGATTTCTTATTTGGGACGTGCAAACTACGTTTATGATGATAAATACTATCTGACTGCCACTTTCCGTCGTGACGGTACTTCTCGCTTGGCTAAGGAAAACCGCTGGGGCAATTTCCCCTCATTCTCCGGTGCCTGGAGAATTTCAAAGGAGGAATTCTTTGATGTGCCTTGGATTAATGACTTGAAAATTAGAGGTAACTGGGGTCGTCTTGGTAACTCTTCCATTGGTGATTGGGATTATATCGGAACTATCAACCAGAGTATTGTAACTGTATTCGGTGGTGCTATTGTTCCGGGTTCTACTCAGGTGAAACTGGTGAATGCAGGTCTTGTTTGGGAAACAAAAGAAACGGTGAATGTAGGTTTTGATGCCAGTTTCCTGAACCAACGCCTGACTGTCAGTGCGGAATATTATAATTCAAAAACCAGTGACGTATTGGCTGAGACTCCGATTGCCATTTCTACCGGTAATCAAGGAGGCTCTCCGTGGAAAAATGCTGCCAGCTTGCGCAACAAGGGCTTCGAGTTTACATTTGGTTGGAAAGACCAGATTTCAGGCTTTAAGTACAGCGCTTTACTGAATGTGACTACGATGGATAACGAAGTTCTGAGCTTGGGACGGGATGGGTCGGAAAGAAACTTTATTGATTCCGGTCAAGCCAGAACAGAGCCGGGAAGGTCGTTGGCCGAATTCTATCTGAGAAAAACAGACGGCATCTTCCGGACACAAGAGGAAATAGACAATTATGTGACGAAAGGTAACCATGTACCGGGACCTAATGAAGATAAAGTACCTGCCGGTACACCGATCATGATTGAAGGGAAACGTCCGCAATTGGGAGACGTTAAGTATCTTGATTTAAATGATGACGGTCAAATTACTGATATTGACCGTGATTATTGTGGTAGTCCATGGGCCAAGATGCAAATGTCGTTGGTATTGAATGCAGAGTGGAAGAACTTCGATTTCAGTATGATGTGGAACGGTCAATTTGGCAATAAGATATACAACGTATCCCGTTGGCAAGGACGTCTGTTTGCAGACAACTCCAACTATATCCGCTTTGAGAAGGGCGAAGAGCCTTATCAGGTGAATCCTAACTCCAATACCCCACGTATCATTTACGGTGACTTCCGCAACTCGCGTGATGCCGACCGTTTCCTGGAGAATGGTTCTTACTTCCGTATGAAGAATATCTCTATCGGTTATAATTTCAAGCAGAAGTGGCTGACCAACTTGGGCGTTGAGAAACTCCGTCTGTTTGCTACCGGTAGCAACTTGATTACTATTACCGGATATTCCGGTCTGGATCCTGACTTCAAGGGTGCGAATTCCGTTTGGAACAGTGGTACGGACAGCTTTGCTTATCCCAATACCCGTTCGGTGATGTTTGGATTGGATTTGACCTTTTAACTTATAAATCAGTTTGTAAATTATGAAAAAGATATATAATGGATTAATGCTCGCAGGTGCCTTGACATTGTGCACTGGATGCAGTTCTAGTTTATTGGATATTGATAATCCCAATGAAGTGACCAACGATACTTATTGGAATAAGCCGGAAGATGCTACAGCTGGTGTAAATGCCTGCTACAGTTTTCTTTATAAGGAAGGTACTTGGATGCGTTGGCTCTCTTTTCGCTACGATTTGACCTCGGACGAGGGATGGAGTTCTTCTCCTTGGATTGAATTGGGTGACTGGACACGTTTTCTTTACAACAATTATAATTTTTACGAAGGCAACAATATACATTGGGAACATTTCTACGTAGGTATTTTCCGTTGCAACCAAGTGTTGAGTCATGTGCCTAATATTGAAATGGACGAGACTACAAAGAACCAGGTATTGGCACAAGCTTCTTTCTTACGTGCAATGTGGTATTTTCAGGTAAATCTGTTGTGGGACAAAGGAACGATGCCTTTGGAACCTAAAGATGCCAATTATATTCCGGAAGACGCTTCCGAGCAGGAAATATGGGATCAAGTGGAGAAAGACTTGCTGTTTGCTATGGATTATCTTCCTGAATCTTGGGATGCTGCCAATTTGGGACGTGCCACCAAAGGCGCTGCCAAAGCATTGTTGGGCAAGGCCTATATGCAACAACATAAGTATGACAAGGCGAAGGAACAATTGCAATGGCTGATTGATAAAGAGGGCTCTTTGTACGATCTTATCGCCAATCGTGAAGATAATTTCACTGACTTGGATGAGAACAACAAGGAAGGTATCTTTGAAATTCAGTTCGATGACCAAAACAAGGGTGGTACGGGTAATGATGCCAGTATGGCATTCGGTTTCCAGCGTACTCAGTTCTATGCTCCGAGTGGTATAGGTTGGGGAGATGGTAAGGCACGTCGCTGGTTGGTAGATGAGTTCTTGAAAGAGAAACGTATTGACGGAAAGAATGACTTGCGTTTGTATGGTAGTATTCTGTACCGTGGATTCTCACAAGACTTCCCCGATCAACCGAAGAAATATTATGGATTTGAAAATGCCGATTGGAATGACGGTTGGGGAACTGACCCGGAAGACTGCTACATACGTAAATACAATACTGCTTACTATCGTGATGCAGAAGATTACTTTGCCCGTAACAACTATCGTATCATGCGTTATGCAGATATCTTGATGAACTACGCAGAATGTCTTGTTGAAACGGGTACTAATCCTGCCGATGCTGCTGTTTATGTGGATAAGGTAAGAGAACGTGCCGGTCTGGCCAAGTTGAAAGACAGTCAGTGGAAAGACTGCCTGAGTTCTAAAGATGCCTTTATCAAGCGCCTGCAGATGGAACGTACTTTGGAACTCTGTTTCGAAGGTTGGCGTTGGGCTGACTTGAAGCGTTGGGGATTACTTGATTCTCAGGCTGGAATTGATGAGCTGAAAGCCCGTGACAAGGACTTCAATAACTTCATCGTCGGTAAGCACAGACGTTTGCCCATTCCGAGAGATGAAGTGATGAACAGCACGGTAGGTGGTGTTGCACATCTTACTCAGAATCCTAACTATTAATAACTAAAGAAGGCTATGCCTGGAAGCCTGTTCTCATTCAGGATGCTTCCGGCATAGCCTTTTCTTTCTTAAATCTTATACCATATGCTTGTCTGTAAAAAACTACTATTACCATTCGCTTTTGCTTGCTGCGGCAGCTTGTTTGCGCAGAACATCCAGAATCCGGTACTTCCGGGAGTGGCGGATGCCGGCGTAATGAAATATAATGGCAAATATTATATTGGCGGGGTCCGTACAAACGGGGATTTCTATGTATCCGATGACCTGGTTCATTGGGGGAAACCTATCCATGTCGTATCCATGGACAATGACTGGACCAGAGGCAGCGGAGCCGGAGATGACCAGATTCATGCCAATGACATGTTCTATCTGAATGGAGATTTTCATTTGTACTGGTCAGTCAATTATTGGGGAAAGGACAAGCATGCCGTTCACATTGTACATGCGCAGAGCAAAGATGTCTTGGGCGCTTATACAGAACCGAACAAGAAGACATGGATGGATAACCGTATCGACCCCAAAATATTCAGAGATGATGATGGACAACTATACATGTATATGGTACGTTTTACTGATGGAAATACCATATGGGGACGTAAAATGAAGAACCCGGCAGAATTTGCCGGCGAACCGGTGTGCCAGTTCGCCTCATTGCCGGATACATGGGAAACGATGGATAACAGAGTAGCGGAGGGACCGTGGGTCATGAAGTATAGAGACCGCTACTATATGATGTATAATGCCAACCACACCTCTACAGAGTGGGGCAATTATCAGTTGGGAGTTGCTGAGGCAGACTCTCCTTTAGGTTTTCAAAATGGTAATAAATATAGCTATCCGGTTGTAGGCTGCAATCAGACACAACTGGAGGAGAAGCAAGTGGATTTATTGCGGTATGGCCGCACGTATGAGCCGTTGTTTGCTTATACGGAGAGCAAACCGGGAAGCGATTGGACAAAAGCGACCTACGATGACTCCGGCTGGGCGAGGGGGGAGACCGGCTTTTCGTCCCGTGAAGTGAAAGGTTCCACCACCCGGCATCTGGGTACCTTGTGGAATACGCCCTCCTTATGGTTGCGAAAGACTTTCTCTGCCGGTAGCGAAACCGGTAATCTGGCATTGCGTGTCGCTCACGACGGAGATACCCGGATTTATCTGAACGGAACACTTGTCTACGAGAAGCAGGGGCGTGATTATTGTATCGTGAACCTGGACAAGAAGCTGCGTGCTGCTTTGAAGGAAGGCACGAATCTGCTTGCCGTAGAAACAAACAAGGGACGTTCGCAATTCTTCGACGTTTCTCTGTTCGATATGAAAGACGGTATTGCCGATGATATTCTGATGACTCCCGGTCAGCCCAATATTTTGAGAGGCCCCAACGGATTTGAATGGTGGCTGATTTATATGGCAAACAAGAACGATGAGCATCGGGGGCAATATATCAACCGTGTCCAGTTCTTCGACAAGACGTTGTTTGTGGATGGTATCACCGGCCCCCGCACGGCAGGTTATCATCCCGAACCTTCGATGCCTACCTTTGCAGGCAAAGGCGAGACAGCTTCGTTCGGTGTGTTGCAACAAGTACAGCCGTCCGTGGATTACTTGTTCGAGACGGGAGTCAAGACCGAGGGTGGAGCTGGCGTCATTGCCTGGTGGAAGGATGCAGATAACTGTGCCTATGTAGGTTTGGATGCCGAGAACCGGAGTTGGTACCTGCGTACACTTGTCGGCGGTAAAGAAAATAAGGAATCCTATGCCCTGCCTGAAGATTTCCGTTGGGGTGTGTACCATCATCTGCGCATTGAGCGTAATGGTGGCTGTCTGAAAATTTGGCTGGATGAGATTCCCACACCGGGAAAACATGTCTTTGCAGAGGCTCTTCCGACGGAAGAAGCGGGTGTTCCCGGAGTATTTGACGAGACAAAGTCTGCCTTGTTCGAAGGGGCTACCTATACCATCGGCTTCGATGATGTGCATTTCCAGCTTTCGGGGAATGAGGAGTTGTTGAAAGGCGATTTCTTGAACGATTATGAATTCAGCTTCCAGTTGTCCGGCTTGTCCGGACAAGACAAGGCAGGAAGCTATCCGATTTATGTGGATAAGGATAACTATGTGAAGGCTCAGTTCGATGGCATCACCCGTATGCTTGAGGTGACAGCCGTGAAGAAAGGGAAAACTGCCTGGAAGAAGGAATTCCCGTTGGGATGCCTGCAAACGCTCTATCCGGATGTGAAGTATACCGACTTCATTGAGAAAGGTTATCGTTTTGCCGCACCTGCATGGTTGGATACACTTTACCTGAACCGTCACGAAGCAGGCAATAAATCCGAATTTGTGGATGACATGTTCGGCAAGTTCGACATAGAATACCTGAATGGCGGCGAGTGGCATCCGATAGAAAACAAAGATAGGGGGATAGCAGAACATCCTGCATATAATTATTGTACCTTTACTCCGGTAAAGGCAGAAGGCATCCGCTTCATCAACAAGGAGGCGGAGGATTTGGAACGCCATATCTATAAGATAGGTGTACATGAATTGTGGAAGGAATCCTATAATTTTCGTGCCGTGCGTCGTGCAGACAAGCTGTATCTGTTTGTCGACGGCAGGGAGCTGGGAGCTTTGGATATACGCTACCCTGCATCCCGCATCGGATTCTGTTCGGAGGGCGGCTCTCCGGTTTATAGTGGTACGTTGTATTATCATGTAGGGCAGAGGCGCGATTAGACGCGATCGTGGGATGTGCCGTTCCGTATATATGTAATGAAAGATGTATATAGAAGCCGGTGTTTGTATTTCCTTGTGAATCAGTGTGATGGACTGGGGTGATTCAGTATACGACTGAATGTATTTCAGTATACGATTGAATAGGATTCAGTATACGACTGAATAGGGTTCAATATACGGGTGTAACGGAACATCTTCTTGAAAGTAAATATTTATCATCATAACAATTGTTTAAGAAAGAATCATGAAAAAGAATTTTATATGTATGTATCTGTTTCTGTTGGCCACGCTGGCTTCCTGCCAGTCCTGCTCTTCAGACTATAAGGATGTGGACGATATTGTTGTCGAAGGAGTTGAAACGCCGGTGCTTTTGGGCGACCCGTTCATCATGTTGCACGATGGCACTTACTATGCCTATGGCACCCATGCGGATGAAGGCATCGAAGTCTATACCTCCGATGATTTGAAAACTTGGAAGTATAAGGGCATGGCGCTCCAGAAGAAGGATGTCTGGGCCGACCGCTGGTTCTGGGCACCGGAGGTCTACGAAGTGAACGGGAAGTTCTATATGTATTACTCGGCAGACGAGCATATCTGTGTGGCAACAGCAGACTCACCTGCAGGACCATTTACCCAAAGTAAGAAGGAACCGATGATTGCCGATGAGAAATGCATTGACAACTCTCTGTTTATTGATGATGACGGCACGCCTTATCTCTTCTTCGACCGTTTCAACGACGGGCTCAACATCTGGGTGGCCGAATTGGAGAAAGACCTCATGACTATCAAGAAGGAGACCATGCACCCTTGTATCCACGTCTCTCAGGCATGGGAGGAGGTATGGCCCCGTGTGAATGAAGGCCCGTTTGTCATTAAGCGTAATGGGCTCTACTATATGACCTATTCTGCCAATAGCTATGAAAGTCCTTTCTACGGCATAGGTTGCGCCACAGCTACCGATTTGATGGGTACTTGGACCAAATACGAGGAGAATCCTTTGCTGCAGAAACCCGGAGAACTGGTTGGAGTGGGGCACAGTGCCACCTTCACAGACAAGGCAGGCAAGCTTCGTATCGTTTTCCATGCCCATAAGGACAAGAGTAGTATCCACCCACGTGCCATGTACATCAGTGACGTTTCTTTCGAGAAAGTGGACGGTGTGGACCGCATGAGAATCAGCAAGGACTATATGACGCCCAAAATAGTAAAATAAGAGATGGATATGAAAAAGAATTATATATTGCTACTGTTGCTTTGTCTTTGCTTTGCAGGATGCAAGGAGAAGACGGTTGTAGAATCAGACTATCTGCCGATTGCCGACCCTTACGTAATGCTTTACGAAGGCAAGTATTATGCTTACGGCACTGGAGGTACGGTAGAAGGAGAAGGCTTTGCCTGCTTCTCTTCCGATGACTTGAAAAACTGGACGCGTGAAGGCCAGGCGTTGTCGGCCGCAGATTCCTACGGTACGTGGGGATTCTGGGCGCCGGAGGTCTACTACATCGAATCGAAAAAGAAGTTTTATCTGTTCTACTCCACCGAGGAGCATATCTGCGTGGCAACGGCAGATGTTCCTCAAGGCCCGTTCCGTCAGGAAGTGAAGCAGCCGATATGGGATGAGAAGAGTATCGATACCTCTCTATTCATTGATGATGACGGTACGCCTTACCTTTATTTCGTGCGTTTTACAGATGGCAACGTTATTTGGGTGGCAGAGATGAACGATGATTTGACCGGCATTAAGCAGGAAACGCTGACGGAGTGCATTAAGGTGGGAGAGCCTTGGGAACTTTCGCAGGACAAGCCTGCTAAGGTGGCCGAAGGTCCTTCAATTTTGAAGAAAGAGGGTGTCTACTATCTGGTTTATTCAGCCAATCACTTTGAAAGCAAGAACTACGGAGTGGGTTACGCGACTTCGAACAGCCCGATGGGACCGTGGAAGAAATACGAGGGAAATCCGATTCTGCAACATGCCGACGGCTTGATGGGTACCGGTCATGGAGCACCCTTCTGCTGTAAGGACGGTAGCTGGAAATACATTTTCCATGCACATTGGGATTCCACGAAAGTACAGCCGCGCACTTCGTATATCAAGGATTTTGCCATTTCCGACC
This sequence comes from Bacteroides sp. AM41-16, assembly GCF_003603495.1. NCBI lineage: Bacteria > Pseudomonadati > Bacteroidota > Bacteroidia > Bacteroidales > Bacteroidaceae > Bacteroides > Bacteroides sp. AM41-16. Next base: position 125,560 of record NZ_QTNE01000012.1, read on the forward strand.
AGGGAACGGTTTCTATCGGTGGCTCTCTTATCCGTCCGCAGGTATTGGGCAGTACATCACTCGAAAAGTAAAATGAAAGAATGAAAAGAATACATTGTATGAAGAAGTTTCTTGTATTATCAGTGTTATGCAGTCTGATAGCCTGTTCCTCGTCATCGGCTACAAAAGAGGATAAACCGGAAGAACAACAGCCGAAGAATGTTTATCGCAATCCGGTGATAGATTATAGTTTGCCAGACCCTTCTGTCATTGAGGGAGATGACGGATACTACTATCTGTATGCCACCGAGGACATACGCAATCTGCCGATTCACCGTTCCAGGAACCTGGTGGATTGGGAGTATGTAGGTACTGCCTTTACCGACCGTACGCGGCCTGATTTTGAGCCGAACGGCGGTTTGTGGGCGCCGGACATCAACAAGATAGGTGATAAATACGTGCTCTATTATTCTATGTCTGTTTGGGGAGGCGAGTTAACTTGCGGCATCGGTTGTGCTACTGCCGATAAGCCTGAGGGACCTTTTACGGACCACGGAAAGATGTTCCGCAGCAATGAAATCAATGTACAGAACTCCATCGACCCTTTCTATATAGAGGATGGAGGGAAGAAATATCTTTTCTGGGGCAGTTTTCGAGGAATCTATGCGATTGAACTGTCTGATGACGGACTCTCTCTGAAGGACGGCGCCACACCGCAGCAAGTGGCAGGAACCGCTTACGAAGGTACCTATATTCACAAGAAGGACGGGCATTACTACTTCTTTGCTTCCATAGGAAGTTGTTGTGAGGGATTGAAAAGTACTTACACTACTGTTGTAGGCCGTTCAGATAATCTTTTCGGCCCCTATGTCGACAAGAATGGCGGTAGCATGATGGATAACAAGCACGAAGTGCTGATTCAGAAAAGCAATTCCTTTGTGGGTACCGGTCATAATTCGGAGATTGTGACGGACAATGCCGGCAATGACTGGTTCTTCTATCATGCGGTGAGCACAAAGAAGCCTGAAGGCCGTGTATTGATGTTGGATAAGATTAGCTGGGAAGACGGATGGCCGACGGTAGAAGGCTCCGTTGCATCCACGGAAGCGGAGAAACCGAAATTCTGACAAGTATGAAGAAATCTATTTTAATCTCCTTGTTGGCCCTATTGATGATGGGCTGTCAAGTATCGGGTGGCAGTTCCTTGAAAGTGGAGGAAACCACTGTTGAAATGCGGAAGAATCCCGAAGGAGTGGCTGTATCGGCTCCCCGTTTCTCATGGCAACTGGTAACCGACAAGCAGGATGTGATGCAGACTGCTTATCAGATTGAAGTGGCGGACTCGGACAAGGGCTTGCAGGCCGGCTCCGGGCTGGTATGGAACAGTGGTCGTGTGGAGTCTGGCCAATCGGTGCTGGTGAAGTACGCAGGGGCGCCTTTGGAGTCGGGACAGAAATATTGGTGGCGTGTCACTGTATGGACAAATACCGGTGACAAGGCGCAAAGTAGTATCCAATATTGGTCAATGGCTTTGCTGGACAGTTCGGACTGGAAAGCCGGCTGGATTGGACTGAACGACAGTACAAACTTGAAACTGGACGGTGAGCGGACCATCCTTCCGGCACGTTATCTGCGGAAGGAGTTTGATTTGCCGTCACAGCCGAAGCGTGCAGTCCTTTATGTTTCGGGAGTAGGCTCTTCCGTATGCTATATGAATGGCGAGAGGATTGGAAATGATGTATTCGGTCCTTTGCCTACCTGGTACGATGCTTCTGTATCTTATCTGACCTATGATGTCACCCCCTTGTTGAAGTCCGGTACCAATGCGATAGGCGTGGCTCTGGGCAACGGCCGCTATCTTTCCATGCGCGCCAATGGGATGGTAGGTTTTGGTTTGCCCCGTCTCATGGCGCAGTTGAATATAGAGTACGACAATGGTGAGACGGTGTCGGTAGTCAGCGATGATTCCTGGAAAGCGACGAACCACGGTCCTATAACTGCGAACAACGAATTTGACGGTGAACATTACGATGCCCGCTTGGAATTGGGTAAATGGACGGAAAGCGGCTATAATGATTCCGGATGGCAGTTGGCCGAACGGATGGAGGCTCCCAAAGGAAAACTTGTGGCACAGCTCTCTCCGAGTCTGAAGGTGATGGAGGAGATAAAGCCAATATCCGTTAAATCGGTAGGTGATGGAAGATATATCGTGGATATGGGGCAGAATATGGTAGGAATACAGCAGGTGAAACTGCGTGGCAAGAAGGACAAGCCCATTACTATGCGTTTTGCCGAAGTGCTGAAGGACAATGGTACGGAACTGTATCTTGACAACCTGCGCAGTGCCCTTGTCACGGATATTTATACTCCTGCCGCTGACGGTGAGTTTGTTTGGGAACCGTTGTTTGTTTACCATGGTTTCCGTTTTATGGAAATATCCGGTTTGGACTATGAACCGGTAGCGGATGATTTCACCGGTAAGGTGGTGTATGATGAAATGGCAACGAACGGTACGTTCGAGACTTCCGAGGAGTTGATTAACAGACTTCACAAGAATGCCTATTGGGGAATCCGTGGAAACTATCGCGGTATGCCTACCGACTGCCCCCAGCGTGATGAACGTCTTGGATGGCTGGGCGACCGCACTACTGGTGCCTATGGTGAAAGTTTCATTTTCGGCAATGCCTTGATGTATAAGAAGTGGCTGGTGGATATAGAAGAGTCCATGAATGAAAATGGAAGTATCTCTGTGGTATCTCCCCGTTACTGGACCATCTTCCATGATGACGTGACTTGGCCGGCTGCCTATTTTTACGTAGCCGACATGCTTTACCGCCAGTTTGGCGATGATAGCTCCATCAAAGAGCGCTATCCGTCCATGAAGCGCTGGGTAAACCACATGACGGAGACCAAAATGAAGGACTATATTCTGGTGAAGGATGAATACGGGGATTGGTGCATGCCTCCCGAGTCGCCGGAGCTGATTCATTCGGAGGACCCTGCCCGGAAGACGAACGGCGAAGTGCTGAGTACAACGGTGTTTTACAGCATTCTGCAACTGATGGAGAAGTTCGCGCAAATGAACGGACTTCCGGCAGATGCTGAAGAGTATGCAGCACTTGCCATTAAGGTCAAGGACGCTTATAACAAGAAATTCTTCAATACTGAGACTGCACAGTATGACAACAATACGGTGACGGCAAACCTGCTTTCCCTTAGACTGGGCCTGGTTCCCGACGGATATGAAGATAAAGTATTTGCCAATGTCGTGGAGAAGACGGAAAAAGACTGTAAGGGACATGTCAGTGCCGGTGTGCTTGGCATCCAGCATCTGATGCGCGGACTTACCGAGTACGGTGGACTGGAACTTGCCTATAAGATAGTGACCAATGACACTTATCCCTCATGGGGCTACATGATTAAGAAGGGTGCAACCACCATTTGGGAATTATGGAATGGTGACACGGCAAATCCGGCGATGAATTCAAGAAACCATGTGATGCTTTTGGGAGATCTGCTGATATGGTTCTATGAGGATCTTGCCGGCATAAAGAATACTCCCGCTTCCGTCGGGTTCAAGCAGATTCTGATGGAACCGGTATTCCCGGAAAAACTGAATTATGTGAATGCTTCGCATGTATCGCCTTATGGCAGAATAGGAAGTTCCTGGAAACGTGATGGCAATAAGCTGGAGTGGAACGTTGAGATTCCTGCCAATACAACCGCTACGGTCAAGCTGCCGCTTGACTTCCATGTACAGGTAGATGCCGGTCAGGCGGGGATTCATTCCGTGGAGGAGGCTGACGGTAAGCTGGTAGTCGAATTGGGCTCCGGCAAGTATGTATTCATGTCTGAATGATATTTTTCTAACAACAATAAAACAGATGTAACTATGAGACTAAAAAGATTGTTTTTGGGGGTAATGCTTTTGGCAGGCATTACGGGTGCAGGAGCGGCAAATGTTGCTCCGGAAGACATCTCTGCCTCTATTTCCTTAAAAGTGCCGGGGAATGATGCCAAGCAATATCCGCTGGCCTTGCAGAAGATGCAGGATGGTATGTACAGCTGCCGGGCTTCGGAAACGTTGCCGTTGGACATTATCCGCCAGGTGGTGGACAAGGATGGCAAACAGCGCATTACCGTCACACTCAAGGCGCTGGAAAATGTGTATTTCAACTACGGGGAACAGATAAAGACCGGTTACAAGCATTCGGACTGCCAGTTCTACATGCCGGGCTTCTGGTATCGCCGCAACCTGCGTTCGCCGAAGGAAGCTCCTTCTTTCCACACATCGGACAGTTGGCTGGTGCGTGAGGACCGTTTGAGCACTCCGCTGACGGCAGCTTTCAATCCGGCAAGCGGTACGTCCATGTCGGTTATCCGTATTGACAAGTTCGACAAGGAAGCTTTGACCACTCATAAGGAGGGAGAGGTAATCTTGTCCGGCGAGACTTCCATCGGATATACCGGTTTCTGCAATGTGGATGGTGTGACTGTCTTGGCATACGGTTTCCCCTATAAGGAAGCACCGAAGACATATATCCGCAAATTGACGCTGGCTCCTGCCGTTGAGGCTTTCCAGTTGCTGCGTAAGGGCGATAGCATCTCCATGACTTGGGAGGTGTCCGAAAGGAATGCTGCCGATTTCTCGGAATGCGTACAGCGCACCTGGGAGTATTGTTATGACACTAACCGCCCGAAACCGGTTGACACACCTTACACGGTAGACCGCATGAAGGAGGTGATGAGCAACTTCTTTGTGGAAAGCTATGTCAGCAATACCCCCACTCATTATTACTCCGGTGTAGAGTTGGAGACTGCTACTTGTGCCAATACCGATGTTGCCGAAGTGGGCTTTGTGGGACGTACGTTGCTGAACGCTTTCAATGCTTTGGAGTATGGCAAACAGCAGAACCGCCAAGACCTGGTGGACAATGCCAACCATATCTTTGACACTTATCTCCAGAACGGTTTTTCGCCTGCCGGTTTCTTCAACGAAGTGGTACACTACAACCGCGGCTTCAAGGAAACCAGACATAGCATCCGCCGTCAGTCCGAGGGAGTGTATGCCATCTTGAACTATTTGAACTACGAGAAACAGCAGAAGCGTAAACACCCCGAATGGGAGAAACGCATCAAGGGCATGCTGGACAGCTTCCTCAAGTTGCAGAACGAGGACGGCAGCTTCCCGCGCAAGTTCAAGGATGATTTCTCTGTCGTGGATGCCAGCGGTGGTAGCACGCCTTCGGCAACATTGCCTTTGGTGATGGCGTCCAAGTATTTCAAGGACAAACGTTATCTGGCAAGCGCCAAGCGTACGGTAGACTATCTGGAGAAGGAACTGATATCCAAAGCCGATTATTTCTCTTCTACGCTGGATGCCAACTGCGAGGACAAGGAAGCCTCCTTGTATGCTGCTACGGCTGCTTATTATCTGGCTTTGGTTACCAAAGGAGAAGAGCGTGCACACTATGCCGGTCTGGCAAAGAAAGCCGCTTATTTTGCTTTGTCGTGGTATTATACTTGGGATGTTCCTTTTGCCGAAGGTCAGATGCTGGGAGATATCGGCTTGAAAACCCGTGGTTGGGGAAATGTGTCGGTAGAGAATAACCATATCGATGTATTTATCTTCGAATTTGCCGATGTGCTGCATTGGCTCTCCAAGGAGTACAACGAGCCGCGCTTCTCTGACTTTGCCGAGGTGATTTCCACTTCCATGCGCCAGTTACTGCCATATGAAGGACACATGTGTGGCATTGCCAAAGTAGGCTATTACCCGGAAGTGGTGCAGCATACCAATTGGGATTACGGACGTAACGGAAAGGGATATTACAACAATATCTTCGCTCCGGGCTGGACGGTTGCTTCTTTGTGGGAGTTGTTCACTCCGGGACGTGCGGAGCAGTTCTTGTTGAAAAAATGATAGTCTAAACAGTAACCAATATTTGTATTTATGAATAAGATGATGACTTTGTTGGCAAGCGTGATGCTATTGGCATCGGCTTGCACGGGCAAGCAGGCGAGCGAAAAGACTGCTTCTGGACTGGAACCTGCGAACTTCCGTACGGAAGTGGATGGCAAGCAGACAGACTTGTTTGTTTTGAAGAATAAGAATGGTATGGAAGTTTGTATTACGAATTTCGGTGGACGTATTGTATCAGTGATGGTGCCGGACAAGGATGGCGTTATGCGTGATGTGGTGCTGGGCTTCGATTCCATTCAGGACTACATCAAGTTCCCTTCGGATTTCGGCGCTACCATCGGACGTTATGCCAACCGTATCAATCAGGGTAAGATTACAGTGGATGGGGTAGAGTATCAGCTGCCGCGCAACAATTACGGTCATTGCCTGCATGGAGGTCCCAAGGGATACCAATATCAAGTGTTCGATGCCCGCCAGTTGAGTAATCAGGTTTTGGAACTGACTTATCTGTCGAAAGACGGAGAGGAGGGCTTCCCGGGTAACCTGACCTGCAAGGTCACTTTCTCGCTGACAGATGACGATGCCATCGACATTCGTTACAGTGCCGAAACAGACCGTACCACTGTTGTCAATATGACGAACCATTCTTACTTTAACCTGGACGGTGACCCCTCCAAGTCCAATTCGGATTATCTGCTCACTATCGATGCAGATGCTTATACCCCCGTGGACAGTACCTTCATGACTACCGGTGAGATTGTTTCCGTAGAAGGTACGGATATGGATTTCCGCACTCCTACTGCTGTTGGCGCCCGTATCGACAATGACTTTGAGCAGTTGAAGAACGGCAAGGGCTATGACCACAACTGGGTACTCAATACGAAGGGCGATGTCACCCGCCCGTGTGCCACCCTCGAATCTCCCTCAACGGGTATTGTACTTGATGTCTATACCAACGAACCGGGCATTCAGATTTATGCCGGTAACTTCCTGGATGGCACACTGACCGGAAAGAAAGGTATCGTGTACGGTCATCGTGCGTCCGTCTGTTTGGAGACGCAGAAATATCCCGATACGCCCAACAAGCCGGAATGGCCTTCGGCGTTGCTGAAGCCGGGAGAAAAGTATGACAGTCATTGCATCTATCGCTTTTCGGTGAAGAAATAAATATAAGGCAGGCGTAGCCTGCCTTATATTTATAATAATCTCTTTTGTTAACTTTAAAAATTAATGCGTATGAAAAAGTATTTATTGTATGCTTGGATTGTATCAGCATTTTGTTCATGCAGTGAGAATAGCATGGAACCCCTTCCTATAGAAGTGGATGCTGATTGTGTAGACATTGTAAATGATGAAAGCTTTGTGCCGGTTAGTCAAGCCACAGAGGTGGCCGGCTTGTTTTTAGCTGCTAATGGTAAAGATGCGGTGACAACAAGAAATGGCTCTATTGAGCCAGATGCCTTTTCTGGTAAAACAGTAAAAGATATTAAGACGGTTTACGGTGAAGACAATACGCCTTCTATGTATATAATAAATTATGAAGGCGGTGGTTTTGTTATAGTAGGTGCTACCAAGAATTACTATCCGATTCTGGCATATTCAGATACTAACTCTATCAATATAGAAAAAGCTAAGCAGAGTGGCTTTTCTATTTGGATGGATGAAACAAATTGGGCTATTAAGGAAAGCGATATGCAAAATGCCGAGACTTTGGCAAATATGCGCTCTATGTGGGAGGCTTACGAAATACTGCCTGCCACAACACGTGATGCTACTTCTGATCTTATAGTGATGGGACAATGTTTCGTGAAAGGTTAGGCGAATTGTATACTTTGTGTCCGGGATATTCGTTTGGTCCTTTAAGTTCTGCAAGATCTTTTCTCTCACAATCAGATTATGAAAGTCTTGTAGAAAAGGCTAATTTTTATGGTTCTCCTCTTGAGTTTACAATAGTAGGATATAATAGTAATAACAGAAAAGTTGGGCCTTTGATGAATACAAAATGGGGGCAGGAGGGAGGATATAGTGCATTATGTCCGAATGAATATCCTGCTGGCTGTGTTGCCATTGCTATGGCTCAGATTGAGAAGTATCATGAATGGCCTCAATCCTTTGACTGGAGCGGTATGGCTAATGATAGACCGACTTCTGCATCTCAATCTCTAATAGCGATGATTGGTAAAGCCGTGAATATGGAATATGGTAAAGACGAATCTGGAGCTTCCTTAGGTGATGCCAAAAGAGGTTTTGAGGCAATGGGGTATGCAGTATCTAAAAAGGATCATGACATGTGGGATGTAGAAAGTGAAATCTATTTTAGAGGACGTCCTGTATATATGACAGGTGACAGGAAAAATTTTATCGGAATAACTTGGAAAGGGCATGCATGGGTTTGTGATGGTGCGGAAGAATATGGAAGTTCCTATAGCTATTTTGTGGAGTATCTTGTAAACCGTTCTACAAATCCAAGTTATTCAAGTTGTGGATTCCCTAATTATATGAATCCCACTACTACTTCTTTTGGTTCTGGTCGCATATATTTTCATATGAACTGGGGGTGGTATGGCACTGGTAATGGCTGGTTTAGTGGAAATAATGTGAATCCTACAGATGATAGGAACTATCAATACGACAGAGAAAATCTGTATGTTTCACCCTTAAAATGACGCATTATGAGAAGAGTATATATCTATTCATTGTTATTGTTTGCGATATGCTTTGCCGGTTGTGAACATAAATTGGACTCTTACCCGCCTCATCTCTATAGATACTATTTAGCATTCATAGATAAATCGGGTAATGATTTGCTTGCAGATGTACCATTTGAAATAAACAGCGAGAGGGATTCTGTTTTATTACGCGGAACTTATACTTTTGAGTTTATCAAATCAACGGAAGATGATTATTTTGATACCAAATCATTAATATTAGGAAAGGTAAGTGGCTATCAATCGCTACGCATTGATGTCTGCATGGAAGACTGGTGTGGGCATAAGAAGCCGGAAGTCCTTACTCATAAACTTGCCTGTAAGCATATATTCGGTGATGAGAAAGTACATACGATTGTTTCTTATTGGAAGTTTGATACTGATTATCGGGAGGCAGAACTTATCCGTCTTACAATAGATGATGTGGAGAGTCCGATTCTTGAAGGTTTTGACAAATTTTATCCTCAAGCTCTTGTTAGCTTAGATAAATAGAGAGTATCTTATGTTTTTTATATGGACGATATAATGGTTGGTATACAGCTTATGATGTTAGTCCTATAGAAGATAGATTTATCAATATGATAGAGTAAGTTTGTATGTTTCACTTCAGAAAATATATTATGAGAAATTTTAGATTTTTGTTATTGACTGCTTTATTCCCTTTGATTTTCATGGGTTGTAAAAGTGAGGAAGATTCTTATCCTCCTATTCATTATGGATACAATTTAGCATTTGTCGATGAAAATGGCAATGATTTGATTGAGGGAATGCAAACCGGTCTTGGAAGAAATGGTAAGCCTGCTTTGAGAGAGAAAGATTACTCCTATAAATTGGTAGAACCCGATTCTAAAGATGACTTTACCGGACCGGACTGTATCTATGTGGAAAGCAGGGACGGACTTTTTACTTTGGCAATCTTTGATGCATTATGGGATGGATATAAATATGACAAGAAGCCTGAAGTGTTGACACGTACCTTTGTTTGCCCCTATATCTTTGGTGACGAAGAGGAACATTCCATTATTTCCCATTGGAAGTATAATGATGGTTATGGCAGTGTTGAACTTATTAGAATAACTATAGATGGTGTGGATGCCCGCATCGAATCAGGAACAGACAAATATCAACAACCGTTAGTTATCGCTGTGTTGGCAAAGTAACTTGTTTTTCTTAAATACTCTGTCTTGGTAAAATCAGCACTTTATCAAGACAGAGTTTTTATTCTTTGGAATTACCGCATCGCCAGCGCCTTATTCTCCGCCTCCTCCATAATCTCCCGTTCTCCCGGCCCTTTGTCATTGATGCCGCAAAGGTGGAGGATGCCGTGGATGATGACCCGGTACAGTTCACGTTCGTAGTTGTTATCGGCGAACTGTTCCGCATTGGTGCGTACGGTATCGAGGCTGATGAAGAGGTCACCGCTAAGGCGGTTGCCTTCACAGTAGTCGAAAGTGATGATATCTGTGTAATAATCGTGTTGCAGATATTGGCGGTTCACTTCGAGTATCTTCTCGTCCGAGCAGAAGATGTAGGCGATTTCACCGACTCTTTTTCCGTAAGTGGCGGCTACGGATTTTATCCATTCCGTGGTTTCACGCTTCTTGATGGATGGCATTTCCACGCCGTCTGTCTGATAACTAATCATTTTATTTACGATTTAATGATTTACGATGTACGATTGAAATTACGTTCTTGCGATTAAGCTAGTTCTTTTAAAAGAAGAATAAGTAACTGATGATGATGGCTGCAATGATGCCGGAAAAATCGGCAATCAGCCCACACGTCACGGCATTCCTCGTTTTGGTGATACCTACGCTGCCGAAATACACAGCAAGGATATAGAACGTAGTATCCGAAGCACCGCGTGCCACGCAGCTCATACGGCTGACGAATGAATCGGGACCATATTGCTTCATGGTGTCAATCATCAGTCCGTTGGCACCGCTGCCGCTCAGTGACTTCATCAGGGCAGTGGGTAGGGCACCTACAAAGCTGGTATCTACACCGAATAGTCCTACTACATAACCGATACCGTTCACCAGTATATCCATGGCGCCGGAAGTACGGAAAACGGCGATTCCAACGAGGAAGGCAACCAGATAGGGAATGATGCGTACAGCGGTGGTGAAGCCTTCTTTGGCCCCTTCGATGAAGGCATCGTATACATTGATTTTCTTCCATAGCCCCCAGAGGATGAACAGCAGGATGATGGAGAACAGCAGTATGTTGGCAATTAAAGTGGAATATACACCCATTTCATCACGGCTAATCTGTGTGAACAGATAAATGAGCGCGGCAAAGAAAAGACTGATGCAGCCAATCAGGATAAGTATGGGCTTGTTCAGCAGGTTGATGCGTTGTGCAATGCTGACGGCAATGACACCGACAATGGTCGAGATGGCGGTCGTTATCAGTGTGGGGATAAAGATGTCCGTGGGTTGGGCGGCACCCATCTGCGAGCGATACATCATGATGCTGACGGGGATAAGTATCAGTCCCGAGGTGTTGAGGACAAGGAACATTACCATCGGATTGGTGGCAGTATCCTTTTTAGGGTTCAGTTCTTGGAGTTCCTTCATGGCTTTCAGTCCCATCGGAGTAGCGGCATTGTCCAGCCCCAGCATGTTGGCAGAGAGATTCATGAAAATGGAGCCCATGGCAGGATGTCCTTTCGGTATTTCGGGAAAAAGGCGGCAGAATACCGGACTCAGCCAACGGGAGAGGGCGTTGATCATGCCGCTGTTTTCGCCTATCTTCATCACGCCGAGCCAGAGGGCGAGTATTCCCGTCAGTCCCAGGGATATTTCAAAAGCTGTTTTGGAAGAGGAGAAGGTGGAGTTGACGAGTTCTGTGAATATCTCCACATCACCCATAAAAATGAGTTTGCAGAGGGCTACGATGAATGCGATGACGAAAAATGCTACCCAGATGTAATTTAAAACCATGTATCGTTACTTTGTTCTAATGGATTAATATTTGTTTTCGTTGGCAAGATTCCAGGCGTTGAGGAAAGCTGCTTTGGTTATTTCTATCATTTTTTCCCAGTTCAGCCGGTCGGGGTGGTCCGAAGGCTGGTGGTAATCGGGATGTCCGTCTGTGTGGTACCAGATGATGGGGATGTTGCACAGGGCAAAAGAAGCATTGTCACTTCCTCCCGTGGGGCGGTCCCAGGCGCGGTAGTCCGGTTGCAGGCGCAAGCTGTAGCGTGCAATGTCCTGCTTCAGCCAGTCGCCGAATACGGGGTGGGCGGCGGTGTAGAAGTAGACAACGTGTTGAGGCTGCTCGGGCTTATTGTTACGGCCTATCATGTCGAAATTGAGATAACCTTTCACCTGGCTGATGAAAGGACAGCTTTGTACAAAGTATTTTGAGCCGAGCAATCCCTTTTCTTCCCCATCCCAAAAGGCAAAGATGACCGTGCGCAGAGGCTTCTGTCCAGTGGCAAGAAATGCACGGGCTATCTGCAGGACGGCAGAGACACCGGAGGCATTGTCGTCTGCACCGTTGTATATCCGGTCGTTTGCCAGCGTCTCGTCCACACCCAGATGGTCGAAGTGGGCACCTACGATGACATATTCATCCGATCGTTCTCCCGGGATGGTTCCCAATACATTACTCATCTGCAGGATGCGGTGGACGCCTTGTTTAAGGATGGCGATGGAGTCGGGATGCACTTGCCACCGTCCCCGTTGTTGGCGTTCCTTGTTGTAAGCCTCGAAGGGCTGGTAATAATTGTCCTTTTCCAGCGGGGCAATGCCGGCTTCTTTCAGGCAGGATGCCAGATAGCGGGCAGCCAGTCGTGAACCGTGCATGCCTGCTTCGCGTCCTTGCAGCTCATCATCGGCCAGAAAGCCGACAATAGCCTTGGCTGAAGTGCGGCTGATGCTTTGCAACCCCTTTTCTTGTGGAGATTGTGCATGTAAGGATAGTGCGAAAGAAAGGCAGCAGATTGCTCCCAAAACAGCTTTATACATGTCGTACGGTTTTAAGGATTGGACATACCGGTTGCAAAATTAAAGATAACTTTCCATAGTTTCTATATAAATGTTGTATTTTTGTCCATTGGTGGATGAATTCAAATCCGTGTAAATCAAATGAGAGAAGGATGAAAAAGAAGAATGAAGCAGTGGAAACCGTCTTGTGCGAACGTGTGCTTTCGGCAGAAGAAGTGGCGTGCATCTCGGTACAGATTCAGCAGGAATTGGAGGCGTATATCGACCCGGTGAAAAGGGAGTATCTTCCCCGTTTCTTCAAGACCGGAAAGGGGCAGTATGGCGAGGGGGATAAGTTTCTGGGAGTGGTGGTACCCAACACCCGGCAGGTGGCAAAGCAGCACAAGCACGAACCTTTTGGGGTAATGGCAGCCTTGCTTCAGAGTGAATGGCACGAGTGTCGCCTTTGTGCCTTGCTGATGTTGGTGGAGCGATTCAAAAAGAGCGATGAAAAGGGGAAAAAGGAGATTTATGACTTTTACCTTTCGCAAACGGGCCGTATCAATAATTGGGATTTGGTCGATTTGTCTGCCCCCGGCATTGTGGGCGAATATTTGAAAGACAAACTTCGTAAAGACCTCTACCGGCTGGCGGATAGTCCGCTGCTTTGGGACCAGCGCATTGCTGTGGTATCTACCTATACTCTTATCAAAAATGGTGATTTCATCGATATATTAGCCCTTTCGGAACGGCTGCTCCATCATAAGCATGACTTGATGCAAAAGGCGGTAGGATGGATGCTCCGGGAGATGGGTAAGCGGGACAAGGACTTGCTGGTACAATTCTTGGAGAAGTATTGCAGGACGATGCCGCGAACGATGTTGCGCTATGCCATAGAGAAGTTTCCGGAGGAGGAGCGCAAGGAGTTTATGAAGCGCTGATGGGGAATGAAAATCGTTAAACTGTATTTTGCTCTTCTTGCCAACAAGTTGACAAGTTTTTGCCACCTTATTGGCAAGACTTTGCCACCGCGTTGGCAAACTTTTGCCATAGGCATGGCAAAGTTTTGCCAAAGGTGAGGCAAAGAGTTGGCAAAATTAGTCTCTGATGGTCAGTGCGTTACCAAAGGTAGCCTTCTGCGTAACTATCAAATTCTGTAGCCATGCCGGCATCCAGATGTCTGAAGACGTTCAGTACGGATTGTTGCTCTTCGGGGAGCAGCAGGCGTTCGCCTTTGCGGGCGCGGTAGTAGGTACGTTGGCCGAAGCCGGCTATCAGGTTGGCGATGGCGATTCCCCGCTTGTTGTAGGGTAGGCTGTTCAGCATGTTCATGAAGCCTTTGGCGTAGCGCGCCTTCTGACTGGAGCGGTAGAAGGGGCATTCCCCTTTGACGGTGGCAAGGCGTTTGGGGCTGATGATTTTCCAGTAATCCTTTTCGGTAGGCATGCTCTGCATGGCGAGCTGGCGGAGGCAGGTGGCAGCCTTGGGGCATTGACCGTTGAGGCATAAGGGGTAGTCGAAGGGGACTTGGGTAAAGGATATTTCTTCTTTCATAAGTAGCGTGTTCTATGCATTGTGCTTTCAGCAGGGGTAGATTTGGTTTGCTGTCAGTAAATGGCTGGTTATTTTACACAAATGTAGGAAGAAAGTGTGAACCTGCAAATATATTTCAAGTATATATCTTGCTACTTCTATCGTTTTTTTCTGTAATTTGCCTCCGGGCAGCATAATATTCCGTTGTATGGAGCGTGCCAGGCATGCCATACGCCTTTTACTTATGTGAAAAAAGAAAGGGGATGAGTGCTATCTCAAAATAAATTCGTTATTTTGCAGTAGACAAAAAGCTTTGGAGTATGAAGTCATTGTATATCAAGAACTATAAGAACCTAAGAGAGCTGTCTATTGATTCGCTTGCTCGGGTCAATTTGATAGTAGGGTGCAACAATGTAGGTAAATCTACGTTGCTGGAAGCTGTTTCCATTTATTTGGCAAACGGGAATGACGAATGGCTGAAAACGATTTTGGATTTCAGAGGGGAAATGGTGAATGTAGATTTCGCTAAAGGGGATGTGGATTTCAGCCAAGTATTGTCGGAGCATTACAGCTCCTTGTTTTCCGGGCGTAAGATGGATTTCAGGAATGCCACGGCTATTTCCATTGGCGAACAGAGTGACCTACTGAATATCAAACTTGTACATATAGCCGAGGAACAGAGGGGAGGGACAATTGTACGTTGGGTCTATAATGATGACGATGCTGATTCGGGCGAACACTTATTTCGTTACATAGGTGATGGTTTGAGTGTGGTTTCAGGCTCGAATGCCCCTATGCTAATACCTTTCTTTCGACGTGGCTTTCCGGGCAATGTAAAGGACAGAGTTCCGTTTGAGTACGTATTGGCGCAAGACTTTCATCTTAGAAAAAATGTATTGCTTTTCGACCGTATCTCTCTATCCGATAGAGAAGGTTATGTTTTGGATGCCCTGCGCATCATCGAACCAAGTATTGACCGGCTGAACTTCTTGAATGAGAATGAATATTCCAATAGGCGTGTCCCTTTTGTCACTTTGAAAGATACGGGCGAGCGTGTCCGTTTGAGTTCGATGGGTGACGGCATTAACCGGATTCTTACTGTAATTCTTGCGTTGGTCAATTGCAAAGGTGGCGTCTTCTTGCTGGATGAGTTTGAAACGGGGCTTCACTATACGGTACAGACCCAATTGTGGAGAGTTATCTTCATGCTTTCCGAAAAACTGAATGTCCAGGTATTTGCCACTTCGCATAGTCACGATTGTATCAATAGTTTTATAGCTGTGAACCGGGGAGGTCAGATAATTCGCTTAGACAACCGGGGAGGAGAGATCGTTGCTGTGAACTATAGCGATGACAAGGAGATGGAATTTATAGCACAAAATGGTGTTGAAATACGATAGGATATGAGTAAATTAAGCAAGAGCTTGCCCTATCATTTGTTCGTTGAAGGGAAAAATGACCTTCATGTAGTTTCGTCTTTATGCGGACTACATCATGTGAATCAGAATTTCAATATCAAAGTTTGTGAGAGTGTAGAGAACGCAATCGGGCTGTTCAGGCTGACACTTACTAATCCATCGGCATATCCTCGTATCGGTGTTGTGCTGGATGCTGATACTGATGTGGAAAAACGCTGGAGGCAATTGGTTGATATTTTGAAATCCAGTAATAAATATGACTGTGATGGCTTAGATTTGCCTTCTGACGGACTGGTCTTGTATCCGTTGAATGACTATGACGCTGTAGTAGGTATTTGGATTATGCCCAATAATCGTTTTGAGGGGATGTTGGAGGATTTTGCATTGAACATGATTCCGGCAGAAGACCTTTTGATTCGGAAAGTTGAAGTAGTGCTGTCAGAGTTGGAAGCAGAAGGGATACAACGCTACAAGCAAGTGCATCGCTCCAAGGCAAAAATACATACGTTCTTGGCATGGCAGGATGAACCGGGAAAGCCTATCGGACAAGCTATTACTGCTCGTATATTGAATCCGGATGCAGAAGAAGCAAAAGCTTTTATAGGATGGCTGAATAAGTTATATGATAGATAGTATGGAACAAGAAGATTTTGATATACGCAACCAGCAGCCCGTCACCAGCCGAGAACGTGATTTCGAGAACGCTCTCCGTCCGTTGAATTTTGAGGATTTCAGCGGGCAGGACAAGGTGGTGGACAATCTACGCATATTTGTGAAAGCTGCCCGCCTGCGTGGCGAGGCGCTGGACCATGTGTTGCTTCACGGCCCTCCCGGATTGGGAAAAACAACACTCAGCAATATCATAGCCAACGAACTGGGGGTAGGCTTCAAGATAACTTCCGGTCCGGTACTCGACAAGCCGGGGGATTTGGCGGGAGTGCTTACCAGCCTGGAGCCCAATGATGTACTTTTCATCGACGAAATACACCGGTTGAGCCCCGTAGTGGAGGAATATCTGTACTCAGCCATGGAGGACTACCGCATAGACATCATGATAGACAAAGGCCCTTCTGCCCGAAGCATACAGATTGATTTGAATCCTTTCACGCTGGTGGGAGCTACCACGCGTAGCGGTCTGTTGACAGCTCCGTTGCGTGCCCGTTTCGGTATCAACCTGCATCTGGAATATTACGATGATGATGTGTTGAGCGGCATTATCCGTCGTTCGTCCGGCATCCTCGATGTGCCTTGCTCCGTAAGGGCTGCCGCCGAGATTGCGAGCCGCAGCCGTGGCACACCGCGTATTGCCAATGCATTGCTGCGGCGTGTACGCGATTTTGCCCAAGTGAAAGGTTCGGGGAGTATCGATACGGAAATTGCACAGTTTGCCCTCGAAGCCCTGAATATCGACAAATACGGTCTGGATGAGATAGATAATAAGATACTCTGCACCATCATTGACAAGTTCAAAGGCGGCCCGGTGGGACTGACCACCATTGCCACCGCTTTGGGCGAAGATGCCGGCACGATAGAGGAAGTCTATGAACCGTTCTTGATAAAAGAGGGTTTCCTGAAACGTACCCCCCGTGGGCGTGAAGTGACGGAGCTTGCCTACAAGCATTTGGGGCGGAGTCTCTATAGTAGCCAGCGTACCTTGTTTGGCGACGAGTGATTCATTAATCACTAACCATTAATCATTAATCATTAAAAAGAAGTGGCCGGATTAAAATCATTGGCAAAAGAAACTGCCATTTATGGGCTGAGCAGTATTGTGGGGCGTTTCCTCAATTACCTGCTGGTGCCCGTATATACCATGGCGATGTCCGCACAGAGTGGCGGCTATGGCGTAGTGACGAATGTATATGCGTGGGTGGCCCTCATGCTGGTATTATTGACGTGCGGCATGGAAACCGGTTTCTTCCGCTTTGCCAATAAAGGGGAGGATGACCCGATGCGTGTGTACTCCACGACATTACTCAGTGTGAGTATGGGGGCGCTTACTTTCCTTGCATTGGGGCTGCTGTTTCTCGACCCTATTGCCGGATGGATGGAGTACAGTGAGCATCCCTGGTACGTGGGCATGATGATGATTGTGGTGGCGATGGATGCTATTCAAAGCATTCCTTTCGCTTATTTGCGCTACAAGAAGCGTCCCATTAAGTTTGCGGCACTCAAACTGCTGTTTATCTTCCTGAATATAGCACTGAATCTGGTCTATTATGTAGGGATGAAAGGGGATGACGTGGGCTATGCCTTCCTTTTCAATCTGATATGCACCTCTACCATTATGCTTTGCATGATTCCGGAGTTACGCGGGTTTGCTTATGTGCTGGATAAAAAACTGTTGAAGCGGATGCTTGCTTACAGTCTGCCGTTACTGGTACTTGGCTTGGCGGGTATCTTGAATCAGGTGGCCGATAAGATTATTTTTCCTTTTGTCTATCCGGATGAGGCGGAAGCTACCGTGCAGTTGGGCATTTATGGAGCTGCCAGCAAAATTGCTATGGTGATGGCGATGCTTACACAAGCTTTCCGCTATGCATACGAGCCTTTTGTCTTCGGAAAGAGCCGGGACAAAGACAATAAGCAGGTATATGCGCAGGCCATGAAGTTTTTCATCATCTTTACACTGCTGGCATTCCTGGCTGTCATGTTCTATCTGGATATTTTGCGCTATATCATCGGCCCTGATTACTGGCCGGGATTGCGGGTAGTGCCTATCGTGATGGCTGCCGAAATCTTTATGGGTATCTATTTCAATCTTTCCTTCTGGTACAAGCTGATTGACGAAACGCGTTGGGGAGCTTATTTCTCCTTGATAGGTTGCACGGTGCTGGTAGTGATGAACATACTTCTGATTCCCCGATACAGTTATATGGCTTGTGCCTGGGCAGGATTCTGTGGCTATGGCATCGCCATGCTTCTGTCCTATTTCGTAGGGCAGAAGAAGTATCCCATTCAGTATGACCTGAGGGCTATCGGTAGTTATGTGCTGCTTGCGGCAGTACTCTATCTGGCTGCCGAATATGTCCCGATAGAAAATATTTACCTGCGTATGGCGTACCGTACCGTTTTGTTGCTGCTCTTTGTGGCCTATATCGTGAAGTGCGACTTGCCGTTGAGGCAGATTCCGTTCATTGGTAGGCTGGTGAAGTGAGGTTAGAGAAGTTAGATTGATAAACATTGCGTATTTAACAGTTTTGTCAAGAAAAGCATTACTTTTGTACTGTTATTAAAACTGAAGTGACACAATGGACAGAAAAATCAATCGCATAAAGATTGTTTTGAAATCAAGGATTGTGCAGAAGAGCAAACAATAAATTCAGAATCAAGTATGATTAAATCAGAAGCAATTCAGAATTTCCTCGCAAGATTCGAATCCATTGCGTGTGAATACGAAGGCGTGGAGTGCTGGAGTGCTCGCGAATTATATCCCATTCTGGGCTATGCCAAATGGCAAACGTTTGAGAATGTTTTAGGAAAAGCTAAGGAGGCTTGCCAAAACGCTGGTGTAGAGACGAGTAATCATTTTACCGGCATCAGTAAAACGATACTTATGCCTAAAGGTGCATCAAAGGACATTGAAGACTTTATGCTCACTCGCTATGCCTGCTACCTCGTGGCACAAAATGGTGACCCTCGTAAGTCGGAGATTGCTTTTGCCCAAAATTACTTTGCTGTACAAACACGTGTGGCAGAGGTAATAGAGCAACGACTTCTTGACTACGACCGTGTCCAGGCTCGCCATAAGTTGGCAGAGACAGAGAAACGCCTCTTTGGTGTTCTTTACGAGCGTGGTGTGGATGACAAGGGGTTCGGAATCATACGTAGTAAGGGCGACCAAGCTCTTTTTCGCATGAACACTGCTATGCTTAAACGTAAACTTGGGGCACCGGAAAAACGTGCTTTGGCAGATTTCTTGCCAACTCTTGGCATTAAGGCAAAGGACTTTGCTGCCGAGATGACCAGCAGTGTTTTACGAGGCGTTTCATTGAGAGAAAATTGAAAACTGATAATTGATAATGGAAGAAAAGACGACCGACAACAGAAATACCTTCGCTATCAAGACTTTTCTGAAAGACTATCTTGATTTGCGTAAAGACAAGGACAATGAACTGGAAACTGTAGATTCCATCCGTAAGGGAGTGGAATTCAAAGGAGCCAATCTTTGGATTCTGATATTCGCCATATTCATGGCCTCGTTGGGATTGAATGTAAACTCCACAGCCGTGATTATCGGTGCCATGCTCATCTCGCCGCTGATGGGGCCTATCATGGGCGTGGGGCTTTCTGTGGGGTTGAATGATTTTGAATTGATGAAGCGGTCTTTGAAGAGCTTCTTGATAACTACCTTGTTCAGTGTGACCACTGCTACCATTTTCTTTCTGGTGAGTCCCGTTGCCGAAGGGCAGTCGGAATTGCTGGCACGTACGTCACCCACCATTTATGACGTATTCATCGCCTTGATGGGTGGCTTGGCAGGTGTGACGGCGCTCTCTACCAAAGAGAAAGGAAATGTGATTCCGGGTGTTGCCATTGCCACGGCTTTGATGCCGCCTCTCTGTACGGCAGGCTACGGGCTGGCAACGGGTAACTTGATTTATTTCCTCGGTGCATTCTATCTTTATTTCATCAATTCCGTGTTTATCAGTCTTGCCACTTTCCTGGGCGTGCGCGTGATGCACTTCCAGCGCAAGGAGTTTGTGGATAAGAACCGGGAGAAGAAAGTACGTAAATATATCGTCCTGATTGCTATCTTGACCATGTGTCCCGCTGTCTATCTGACGGTAGGTATCGTCCAGGATACCTTCTTTGAGAGTGCTGCCAACCGTTTTGTCAACGAGCAGCTCTCCTTTGAGAATACGCAGGTGCTGGACAAGAAAATCCATCACGAGGGCAAGGGCCACGAAATACGTGTCGTGCTGATTGGGCAGGAGGTGCCCGAAGCTTCCATCGCCATTGCCCGCAGTAAGATGAAAGACTATAAGCTGGACAATACCAAGCTGATAGTCCTCCAAGGCATGAACAATGAAGCGGTGGATATTTCTTCCATCCGTGCCATGGTGATGGAAGACTTCTACAAGAACAGTGAGCAGCGTCTGGTGGAACAGAAACAGAAGATTGCCACACTGGAGCAGAATTTGGAAAGATACAAAACCTTCGATGAATTGGGCAAGAAGATTATCCCGGAACTGAAAGTGCTCTACCCGTCGGTAAAGACTGTATCAATATCTCATGCGATTGAACTGGCGGTAGATTCTGTACGGGTGGATACTGTGACCCTTGCCGTCTTGAAATTCGGCAAGCATCCGGGTGCGCACGAGAAGGAAAAGATTGCGGAGTGGCTCAAGGCGCGTACGGGTGCCAAGCAATTGAGGCTGATTACTGAATAATACAAGAATTGACGGAATGAAAATAAGATTTATACTGATAGCTGTCTGCTTCCTTTTTTCTCTGCCGGGACAAGCGGATGAAGGGATGTGGATGCTGGGAAATCTGAACAAGCAGACACGCCAGACCATGAAAGAGTTGGGCTTGCAGATGTCTGTCAACAAGCTATACAATACGAAACGCCCGTCTCTGAAGGATGCGGTAGTCAGCTTCGGAGGCTTTTGTTCCGGAGTGGTGGTGTCCGGGGACGGGCTGGTGTTTACCAATCATCACTGCGGCTTCAGCAGCATACAGCAACACTCGTCTGTGGAGCACGACTATCTGAAAGACGGCTTTGTGGCACGTAATCTTAGTGAAGAACTGCCTAATCCGGAACTTTACGTCCGCTTCCTCTTGCACCAGCAAGACGTGACCCGTCGGGTACTTGGAGCAGTAAAACCGGATATGAACGAATCTGAGCGTACAAGTGTAGTAGATTCGGTGATGCTGGTCATTGGCGAAGAGGTTTCTCGTAAAGACTCCACGCTGATAGGCATTGTGGATGCTTACTATGGAGGCAATGAATTCTGGCTTTCCGTTTATCGCGACTACAATGATGTGCGTCTGGTATTTGCACCGCCTTCTTCAGTGGGCAAGTTCGGCTGGGACACTGACAACTGGGTATGGCCGCGCCATACGGGTGACTTCGCCGTATTCCGTATCTATGCCGGCAAAGACAACCGTCCTGCCGACTATTCTCCCGACAATGTTCCCTACCATCCCGAATACGTGGCTCCGATATCTCTGGACGGTTATCGTGAGGGTTCCTTCTGTATGACGATGGGCTATCCGGGCAGTACGGAACGCTATCTTTCCTCTTTTGGCATCGAAGAGATGATGACCACCACCAACCAGGCTCAGATAGATGTCCGTGGTGTGAAGCAGACCATCTGGAAGCGTGAAATGGATAGCCGTGACAGCATCCGCATCAAGTACGCTTCCAAATACGACGAAAGTTCCAATTATTGGAAGAACAGCATAGGAGTGAACCGCACCATCAAGAAACTGCATGTGCTGGATAAGAAGCGTGCCATGGAGACCGAACTCCGTCGCTGGATACAGCAGACACCGGAGGAGCGGGAACATCTGCTGCATCTTTTTTCCGACCTGGAGCTGAACTACAAGAGCCGCCGTGATGCTTATCGTGCCAGAGCTTACTTTGCCGAATCTTTCCTGAACGGTCCGGAACTGGTGCAGCTTGCTTTGTCCATCCTCAACTTCGACTTTGAGGGGGAAGAGAAAACGGTGGTTGCCAATCTGAAAGCTATCGTTGAGAAATATGCCAATCTGGACTTGGGCATTGACAAGGAAGTGTTTACAGCACTGTTGAAAGAATACCGCTCCCAAGTGGATTCCACCTATCTGCCCGAGCTCTACCAGACGATTGCGACAGAATACGGAGGTAACGAGCGTACCTATGTGGATAGTCTTTATGCCCGCTCGGAGCTGACCACCCCCCGTGGATTGAAGCGTTTTCTGGAGCAGGACACCACCTATCAGATATATAATGACCCTGCCATCAACTTGGGCATCGACCTCATCACGAAGCTATTCGAGATGAATATGCAGGTACAGCAGGCTTCCGGTGAAATCGAGCGGAATGAACGTTTGTTCAACTCTGCCGTGCGACGTATGTACGCATCTCGTAACTTCTATCCCGACGCCAACTCCACCATGCGTTTGAGTTTTGGCACTGTCTGCGGTTATGCCCCCTTCGACGGAGCGGAATATGATTATTATACCACCGCGAAAGGTATTCTGGAGAAAGTCAGAGCCCATGCAGGTGATGTGGATTTTGAAGTGCAGCCTGAGTTGCTATCCCTTCTTTCCTCCGGTGATTTCGGTAGATATGCCGATGAGAAGGGAGAAATGAATGTCTGCTTTATCTCCAATAATGACATTACGGGAGGCAATTCCGGCAGTGCCATGTTCAATGCCAAAGGAGAACTTCTGGGGCTTGCCTTCGATGGGAACTGGGAAGCCATGAGCAGCGACATCCTTTATGAGCCGAAGATGCAGCGTACCATCGGGGTGGATGTACGCTACATACTGTTTATGATTGAGAAGTATGGGAAGGCAGGAAATCTGATTCAGGAACTGAAGCTTGCCAATCCTTAACGTGTGCCCCCTGCCTATACTTTTATGGGTGATATTTTCTAAATCACTCCACGGATACGGTCATCGAATGCCGAGAGTGCTGCCTTTGCCCCTTCGCCCATGGCAATGACTATCTGCTTGTAGGGAACATTCGATACATCCCCTGCCGCATATACCCCCGGAAGTGTGGTACGGCAGAAAGCGTCAATCTTAATCTCCCCGGTCGGAGTCGTTTCCAGCTTGTTGCGGAAAGGAGCGCTGTTGGCTGCCAAACCGATTTGCACGAAGATGCCGTCTAACGGGAAGTCGCGTTCCTCGCCGGTAAGGCGGTCCTTGATGCGGATAGAAGTTACTTTTTCCCCGTTTCCATCGACTTTTACGGTCTGTGACGAGGTGAAGATTTCCACATTCGGCAGGCTCCGGGCTTTCTCTTGCAGCACTTGGTCGGCTTTCAGTGTATCGGCAAATTCGAATACCGTTACCTTCCGGCAGATGCCTGCCAGGTCGATGGCAGCTTCAATCCCCGAGTTACCTCCACCGATAACCGCCACATGCTTGCCTTGATAGAACGGACCGTCGCAATGCGGACAGAATGCCACGCCGCGTCCTATATATTCCGCTTCGCCCTCCACATTCAGTTTGCGCCAGCTTGCCCCTGTGGCAATGATTACCGCCGGTGCATGGAACATCTCGCTGCCTACGGTGGAGACACTTTTCTCCGTTCCCTGCAACTCTACTTTCTCTATCTTACGCTCCTCGAAAATCTCTATCGGATAGTGCTCTATATGTGTGCGGAGTGCGTTGGCAAGTTCTGCACCAGTAGTCTGCGGCACGGAGATAAGGTTTTCTATGCCTACCGTCTCTTTTACCTGTCCGCCTATGCGCTCGGCAACAATCGCCACCCGTAGGCCCTTGCGTGCAGAGTAGATGGCTGCGGAAGCTCCGGCTGGTCCGCCGCCCAATACCAGCACGTCGAAATCTCTCTCTATCGGCGCTTCGTCCTCTTGCGGAGCACTGCCGAAGGCTTCTTCCAGCTTCTGCAAAAGCTCTCCTAAAGAACCGCGACCTACGTGAAGCAGCTTGCCATTAGCGTAGACTGACGGCACGGCTTGTATCTTCAGCGCATCTACTTCCTCTTGATTAAGCGCCCCGTCCACCATCTCGTGGGTGACGTGCGGATTCAGCAATGCGATGATGTTCAGTGCCTGCACCACATCCGGACAGTTGGTGCAAGTAAGCGATACATACGTTTGCAGGCTGATGTCGCCTTGCAACGCCCGGATGCGGCGACGAATTGCTTCGTCCGGCAGATTTTTCCCCTTTCCATCGGCATTCAGCACGGCAAGCAGGAGGGAAGTGAACTCGTGTCCGCCGGGGATGCCGCGGAACTTGATGCCGGTTTCCACATCGTCTTTCAGCAATGTGAACTCCAACACGGGGTTCTCTATCTCACTCATCCGGCAGGAGAGCTTGTCGGAACAGCTTGCCACATCCTTCAAGAATCCGATAAGCTCTTGTGCCTGCTCGTGACCCGGATGATAGGTGATGTGAAAGACGTAGCGGGCTTCCAAATGCTGGAATACGCTCCGCACCTGGTCTAATATAGTTGTTTCTAACATGATTAATAGGGTGTTTGGGGTGAGAAAATAGTCTTTTAATATGTTTGATATAGAGTAGTTGCAGAACTTGTGAGGAAGTACTCCAATACTCCTTCGAAAGTACTGCGGTACTCCTTTGAAAGTACTACAGTACTTCTGTACAAGTACTGCGGACGTCTTAAAGGAAAGCGGACGTCTTTCTATGGTGAAAGCGCCCGCTCCTCCTATTACTTATCAAATCTTTCCTACAAGGTCGATGCTCGGCTTCAAAGTTTCCGCTCCTTTCTTCCACTTGGCAGGGCAGACTTCTCCATCGTGTGTGGCAACAAACTGTGCAGCTTCTACCTTGCGCAGCAGCTCGTCGGCATTGCGTCCGATGTTGTTGTCCTGTATCTCGGCAATCTTGATTTTACCCTCGGGATTTACGAGGAATGTGCCGCGATATGCCATGCCTTCCTCTTCAATCATCACGCCGAATGCGCGGCTCAGCACGCCTGTGGGGTCGGCAAGCATGGGGTACTTAATCTTGCGGATGCTTTCGGAAGCATCGTGCCATGCCTTGTGCACAAAGTGCGAGTCTGTGCTTACAGAATATACTTCTACGCCCATTGCTTGGAATTGGTCATATTTCTCTGCGATGTCTACAAGCTCGGTAGGGCATACGAAGGTAAAGTCTGCCGGATAGAAGAAGAAAATGGCCCATTTACCTTTTACGTCTTCGTGGGATACTGTTTTGAAACTTCCGTTTTGGAAAGCCTGAACCTTGAATTCAGGGAGTTGTGAGTTGATGATCGGTTCCATAATTTTTCTCTTTTAATAGGTTTAGTTTTTTGTTTTACCAATGCGAAGATTGTGCAGACAGAATGTAGAAGCCAGTTTGCTTGATGATGCTGAGGTGCAACCGACCTTCGCTTTTTCTGTTTGCAAAAATATAGCATTTTTCCCCGATAGAACAAAAAATCCGATTGAAAGATTTTATGGAGCGATAGATGAAATCTATACGACTGCTTGGGTTGCTTTCAGTGAGAGCATTTCCTTGGGTACGGAAAGTTTTATCTCCTTAACCAGCACTTCGAGCAGCGTGTGGCGGATAAAGTTCTTATTGGTCAGCAGCACGACCTGGCGGGTGGGGCAGGGGATGGCGAAGGAACGTACCAGCTCTTTCTGGGCATCGCCCAGTTGCAGAACGGCCAGTTCGGGGATGAAGGTCACGCCTTTGCCGCTTTCTACCATGCGCATAAAGGTCTCCATGCTGCCCAAGTGATAGGCAAGCTGGCTGGCACGTGCCGACTTCATCTGGCAGAAACGCACCAGCTGATCGCGGAAGCAATGGCCCTCGTCGAGCAGCCAAAGCTGTTCGCCGTTCAGGTCGGAAGTACGGATTACCTCGTTGTTGAAGAGGGCGTCTTCGCGCGACACGTAGGCAAAGAACTGTTCATAGAACAACGGCGTCTGCTGCAACTCTTCCATACCTGCCAGACTCGCTACGATACCTGCATCTATTTCTCCCGTCTGCAGGGCTTTCTTGATGTCGTTTGTTTTCATTTCGACTACCCGGATGTCGAGGTCGGGGTATTTCTTCATCAGCTGCGGAAAGAAACGGGGCAGGAGGTAAGGAGCTACGGTGGGAAGTATGCCCAGCTTGAAGGTGCCGGTCAGTGAGTGTTTTTCTTCTTCTATAATATTCTTTATACGGTTGGCTTGAACCAATATATTCTGTGCTTGTTCTATGATGTGGATACCGACGGGAGTGGGGCATACCGGCTGCTGGCTGCGGTCAAAAATCCGGGTGTCCAGTTCCTCTTCCAGTTTCTGAATCATGGCACTGAGGGTGGGCTGTGTCACGCGGCAATATTCGGCTGCTTTGGCAAAGTGGCGGAACTGGTTGACGGCAAGGATGTATTCCAATTGTTGTAAAGTCATGATGAACAAGGCATTTGAAGGTTATGTATAGAGTTCGTCTATGCAAAGATAGAAATTATCTGTTTGACAAGCCTTGATTTACCCCTTATCTTTGCAATACCCAAAAGAAAAATAGTATAAATATTTAAAACAATAGAATTATGAAAACTTTAGATTACTTGCATTTGAATGAAAAGAAAGTGGCTGGCGTAGCATCAGCATTGCACCAATTATTGGCCGACTTCCAGGTACATTACACCAATCTGCGCGGTATGCACTGGAACATCAAGGGACACGGCTTCTTTGTGCTGCACGAGAAGTTCGAGAGTATGTATGACGATACCGCCGAGAAGATTGACGAGATTGCAGAGCGCATCTTGATGCTGGGTGGCGTGCCCGAGAATAAGTTCAGTGAATACCTGAAGGTTGCCAACGTGAAGGAAGTGTCCGACATCTCTTGCGGCAGTGAGGCTGTGGACCATATCCTCGAGACTTACGGCTACCTGATTGGTGAAGAGAGAAAGGTAATTGAACTGGCAAATGAAGCTGGCGATGACGTGACGGCAGATTTGATGACCGGCTACCTGAAAGAGCAGGAGAAAATGGTTTGGATGCTCGTTGCATTCAGTACGAAAAGCTGCACGAAATAAAGGATAAAGAGTCGTGAAAAAGGATAGGGTGATAAAACGGTAGCGGATGCTGCCGGTTTTATCACCCTATTATCTTTCTATAGGGCAGTATCCATAATTTTGTGTAAATAGAAACGGGATTCAGTTATA
>NZ_QTNE01000013.1:0-151202 GCF_003603495.1 Bacteroides sp. AM41-16
GTTTTCTAGAGATAAATAATGCGTGACACAGTTTATTTTACACTACCAAATGCCATATTTTTATAGATTCGGCTCAGTGGTTGTCTCTGTTTTCGTAAGTAGTGATTTTATTTCTATGTTGAACAGTTTGTTTCTTGTATATCGGCAATAAAAAGTGTGGAGAGGGTTTTCGTGCCCTTTTCCACACTATTAAATCTTAGAAGAAATACCCCACGGAGAGCATCAAGTTGCGGTTTTTGTTTCCGCTATCTTCTATATTGTCCAGTAATCCCCAGTCATATCCGATAGAGACTTGATATTTTTGAAAGAATTCGACTCCTGCTTTGAGTCCGAGACCAAAGTCGAAACGTTTCATGGCATTGCTTCCGAATACTTTGGCAGAATCATGAATGCTTGTCAATCCTTCCACTTCATCAATCAAATATCCCGTTGCCTTCATTTTACCGAAGAGACCGACTGCAAAGTAAGGACCGAAATTGCCAAAGATGGCAAAATTGTCATTGATGGCATATTTGTAGCCCATGTGTATAGGTATTTCTAAATAGTAGGGATTGAATTTCAGAGATGCATCATTCCCATTTATTTGTGTACCTTTTAAGGACAGCAGTGCAGCCATGTCGAGATAAACACCTTGGGCTATCTGGGGCAAGTCTTTCTCGGCCTTGATGCTGACATGGAAACCTACCTTGCTGTCAAAACCATCGGTGGAGAACTTGCTGGAATTCATACCTGCCATCGCTCCCCATTTGAGTCCTTCTTGCGCGTGGATGCCCATAACGCCGGTCATCAGTAATGCGAATAAAACTAAAATCTTTTTCATGTTGTTTTAATTTATATTGATATAAACATAATATATAGACCTGACATACTTCAATGCTTTTGAATAAATTGCATGCAGAGAGTGGGTAATATAAACTCATATACAATAATTGGGTATTAAGTTATCTCCAACACATTGGTACACCTTGTTTATTCAAATTATGTCCTGTTACATATTTCCATGAGTTACTTTTCCCTTTAATATTTTCAATAGCAACAAAAATGGCATCTAAGAAACCATTATTGTCTAAATCATAAAGACAACATGCTGCTCCTTGTCCAGTGTCACACGGTGATAAAGAGTCAGGGAAACGAGGGGTATATATAGGTTTTGCATAAGAGTTACCATACTTATCTATATCAGGTAGTATTTCATATACGAATTTATCTTTACCAGAGGGAGCATCTAATGCCATAAATAGGATATCCAATGTACCATTATTGTCAATATCACCAACTGCAACTCCTGCTCCATCTCCATCATGACCTAATCCTGGAACTTCATATACGGGTGATAGACTCAAATAGTTGCCATTTGATTGTAGGTCGAAAGCAATTTGATATCGAAATGAATTTTCTCCTTCTGGGGCATCATAGACCATCATTAATAAATCAGGAGTTCCATTTTTATTTATGTCACATATATCAATACCTGCTCCATCGTAAAAAAATCCGAGTTCATCTAATGTATTTAGCGAAGATAATGAGTTATAGTGGCCATCAGGTTTGAGGTCATAAGCTACGTAATACCATCGGTAGGCACGACCTGCTGTAGTGGGCTTGTCTGTGCATAAAAGAACCATATCTAATATTCCATTATTATTCAAATCACAGAGGGCGATATCACCTCCAGAATTTTCCCAACCCTCAGCAGAAATTGAAAGAATAGATGATTCTTTTGAATAGTATCCATTTTCATCAATATCATATAAGACTTTATACCAAAAATTATTCTTTCCTTTAGGATTATCTATTCCCATCAATATCATATCAGGCCTTCCATTTTTATCAATATCACCGATAGCAACTCCTGCCCCTTGATTAATATGTCCTAGTCCGCTGACTTGACGTGTACCAGTAGTTGATGGATATAGGCTTATAGAACATACTTCTTTACTCTTTATGTAGTTGTCTATATATGCTTTGAGAGTTTGCTTTTTTGTGGGGTCTGTAACTAATTCATAAATGGGGATAAATGATTGTGAATTATTGTCGACATCAATAAATTTCGGTGTGGAAGATTTTACTGATGCCATCCATTTACCTATATCTATTGATGGTGAATTTTCTGGATTTAAAGAACCTTGCACTCCTACGGCGGGGTCACCTCCTATTGTGAAATAATATAAGGACTGCTCTTTATTAGTTATAGCTAAAGATTCATCATATTGGAATTTTCCATCCATCTTGAAAAGGCTAAAGAGTGAAGCGCCTAACCCAGCGTTTATACTTTCTTTTTTTGATGATGAGGTTGATTTAGCCATATAATACACTTCGAATTTTGCTCCTAAATATATATCCTTTAACACATGAGTTCCATACTCTTCAACAATTTGTTCTGGTGTATATGTAGAGAGTCTTTCAATAAACTGTTTTGTGAGACATGTCTTTAAAACATTAATGTCAGCTTCTGAAATTCGATACCTGCTATCTATATATTGCTGAGTACAGTATGCAAAAGAGTAGTCAGAATTATAATGAGAATTACCTCCGAATGCTATATTTAAAGAGGCGCCACCTATGACTTTTAGGATGCCGGGGGTGCTCATTTGTAATGAAGATGACATGTTGGTGGTAAAATCAATGACATCTTTCCCTGAAGAGTAACGGAACCGAGATTCTTCTAGTTTGTAGGGGGTAATCAGTCCTTTTTCTAATAGTTTATTAGTATCAAATACTATTGCACGACTGGACTTAGTATCTAAATATGGCCCAGTTATATCATAGCCGTACCCTAAAATATCATATACACCATCTCCTGCAGATCGGGTATTTACACTTTGTGGAAATGACGGGGAATTACGTTCGATGATATCTTCATCGGCACAACCGGATAATATAAGCATTACCCAACTCATAAATAGGAATAACTTTTTCATGGCTCTCTATCTTTTTAAATAATGTATTGTTTGTTGTATGATTGTTATAATGAGAAATAACCATATAAAAGAACTTCATCAGACTCTATTTTAATCAAATAGTTACCACTACTGTATCCTTCATCCAAAGTGATGTCAATGTTTGTGGGTTCATTGTATGCTTCTGAATGAATGAGTTTACTAGTTGATTCATTGATGAGGGTTATGGTGACGTTAGGTAATACCTCGTTGAAGTCGACACATACTGTGTTATTATATAAGTAGGCGTTGGCGGTTTGAATGATACTACGAGATATAGGGGTATCTCCTTTACTAATCGGATCTTTTCTTTTTGCTTGGGTTAGGGCAATTTCTGTAAAAGGATTGTTCTCTTTTTGTGCGTATGTCACAATATTGCTTAAAAAGAATGTCGCAATTAAGATAGACAATAGTTTTTTCATCATTATACACTTTTTTGATTATTGATGCCGCAAAGGTCGGTTTAATACGGCAGGATAAGTGTATAATATTGTATAATTTCGGTGTATAATGGCGTATAATATTGTATAATTGTTGTACTTGCTAATGATTGTTATGATTGGCTAGATGATTGGAGATTCTTTTTTAAAGCTTCCTTAAGAGATATCTCTTTGTGTGCAAAGCCCATTTTGTTTTCTAATATGCGGTCTGCCTTTTTGTAAATAGTATCCCGTTCGCAGCTCAATATATGGCAAAAGTGGCTTATCGGGAGGTTTGTCAGGTACAGACAACATAAGTAGATTTCGTCTTCTGTCAGGTGATATTTTGATTGTAGTTCCCGGGCAATATTATTCCAACATTTGTTGGTTTCTGCAATTAGTTGTAGCCAGTCACCTTGATGCATTATTTCTGATTCTGCCTTTTCTTTATGAGAGCGGATGATTAGAGTCATCTTGTTGTATACCTCAGATTGTTCGAATAGAACAAGTCCTGCCTTATACAGCATTTCTTTTTCGGTTCGGTTATTGGGCTTTTGCTTTCTTTTCTTATAGGATAGGATGATTACAGCTACAATGAGGGTTAATGTGATTATTGATATACTTATGATAGAGTAATGGGTGTGTTTGCTGATTATGTTTTGCTTGTTGCTTGGCATCCCTTGTTCTGCGCAGACAATGGCATCGGGCTGTCTGGACTTCTGCATGCTGTCCAAATAGGCAGAGTAGTTGCGTTCCATCTCTAAGGAAGTAGCTAAGTCTCCTTGCTCTTTGGCTATGTCTGCCAGATACATGTAAGCCCCGGCTTTGGTGGCATAGTCTGTTGTGAAAAGGGATTTTTGTAGGTAGTAGCGGGCAGAATCATATTGCAATATTAGGTAATATGCGCTTCCAAGTAGTTCGAAAGCTTTGTAGCATGTTGTGCGGTCTTTCTGTACGCCAAGATTCTGTTTGGCGAATTCTATAGCTTTCTCTCCGTTTTCCATCCAGTTGTATAGTTGGCATAGTGAGGAGAACACATTTTCTTTTAATTGTATGTTGGACTGTTTTTGGACGATAGCGAGTGCCTTCAACATCATTTTTTCGGCTTCGGGATAGAATTCCTCTCCTTTTTCCATTCGGATGAGTCCTCGTCGTGACAGAACTTCTGCTTGAAGAACAGAGTCCTTTAGCTGAATACCTATTTGTTGTGCCAATTGATAGCTGGAATCGGCTTGTGTATTTAGGTTTTGTGAATAGTATAGATAACCTATATTCAGGTAGATAAGACTTAATAGACGTCTTTCTCCTGCTTTTTCAGCCAAGGGCTTTGCTATGAGGTATTGAGTCATAGATTCTGTTCTTCTCTGTGAATCCCGGTAGACGCAGCCGGAATAGTAATGGGCCCTTGCCCGCTTTTCTATGTCGTTTGTGCCGTTGTAGTAGGTCAGGGCCGATTGTATCAGGGAATCATTGGTTTGGATAATGTAGTTCTTATCTCTTGCTTCTGTCATTAATAGGTCATAATAAGCACTGTCAGCTTGGGTCTGCAGGCTGTTTGTCGGGAATGCTTCGAGCATAGATAGGGCAGTGTCCGGTTGCTGAACGATGAGCGAGTCAATTGCAATCAGGTACTTATTATAGTTCACTCGGGTATTGCAAGCAATGGACAGAAGTACGATTAGGACAGATAGGGTTGTGATAATAGCTTTTCTCATGTGGTGAACAAAGTTCTCAGTTAAGTCGGGTGCAAAGGTACATCTTTTTCATTATTTACTCATATAATTGCTTGGGCATATTGAAGTTTGAAGAAAATTGTGTGGAAGTTAGGAGTAAAGATGGAAAATAAATGAGCCGGCTATTATTAAGATGACAATGTATGAGTGTACATGGTGCTGGAGAAGTATGCAAGGACACAAAAGAAAGTAGAGAATGTGGGCATTTAGGCAGAAATAACCTGAAACCCTTTTCCATTCCCTCGTTTTCTTGTATCTTTGCGACCTCATAATTCACTTAACTACAAGCAATGAAGGAATTCCTACAACTGATGCGGCGCTTTGTGTCGCCTTACAAGAGATATATCGGTTGGGCAATCGTGCTCAATGTGCTGTCCGCTATATTCAATGTCTTTTCATTCACACTGCTCATTCCTATTCTCAATATCCTTTTCAAGACGGGGGAGAACACCCAAGTGTATCACTTCATGGAGTGGGGAAGCGGTAGCTTGAAGGAAGTGGCGGTGAACAATTTCTATTATTACGTCACTCAGATGATTGAGACACACGGGCCACAGATGACATTGCTGTTCATGGGGCTTTTCCTTGCTTTCATGACCATGCTGAAGACTTCCTGCTATTTCGGTTCTTCCGCCATTATGATTCCCCTTCGTACGGGAGTGGTACGCGATATCCGCGTGATGGTTTATTCCAAAGTGATGCACTTGCCGCTCGGCTTTTTCTCTGAAGAAAGGAAAGGGGACATCATTGCACGTATGAGTGGTGACGTAGGCGAAATTGAAAACTCCATTACCAGCTCACTGGATATGCTGCTCAAGAATCCTATCCTGATTCTGCTTTATTTTTCCACTCTGATTGTAACCAGCTGGCAGCTGACTCTGTTTACTGTCCTGGTATTGCCGGGTATGGGCTGGCTGATGGGAAAAGTCGGCAAGAAACTGAAGCGTAAGTCGTTGGAAGCCCAAGGGAAATGGAGTGATACCATGTCGCAACTGGAAGAGACGCTTGGCGGACTGCGTATAATCAAGGCTTTTATAGCAGAAGACAAGATGGTGGACCGTTTTAAGCAATGCAGCGACGAGCTGCGTGATGCAACCAACAAGGTAGCCATCCGTCAGTCGTTGGCACATCCGATGAGTGAATTCCTCGGTACGCTGCTCATTGTATTGGTACTGTGGTTCGGTGGTCTGCTTATTCTGGGCGACGGCACTTCCATGGAAGCATCAACGTTCATCTTCTATATGGTGATTCTGTACAGTATCATCAATCCGTTGAAAGACTTTGCAAAGGCAGGATACAACATTCCAAAGGGTCTGGCATCCATGGAACGTGTGGACAAAATACTGAAAGCCGAGAACCCCATTAAGGAACCGGTAAACCCGTTGCCGCTGCACGGGATGAATGACCGGATTGAATTTAAGGACCTCTCCTTCAGTTACGACGGCAAGCGCGAAGTGTTGAAGCACGTCAATCTGATGGTGCCCAAAGGACAAACCATTGCACTTGTCGGCCAGTCCGGCTCCGGCAAATCTACATTGGTGGATTTGCTGCCGCGCTATCACGATGTGCAGTTAGGTGAGATTACAATTGACGGTGTGAATATTAAGAATTTTCGCATCCACGACCTGCGTGCGTTGATAGGAAACGTGAACCAGGAGGCCATCCTGTTCAATGACACCTTCTTCAACAACATTGCCTTCGGTGTGGAAAATGCAACTATGGAGCAGGTGATCGAAGCGGCAAAGATTGCCAATGCCCACGACTTCATCATGGAGACCGAACTCGGTTATCAGACCAACATTGGCGACCGTGGCGGCAAGCTTTCCGGCGGACAGCGCCAGCGTATCAGTATTGCCCGTGCCATCTTGAAGAATCCGCCTATCCTGATACTCGATGAGGCCACTTCAGCACTCGATACCGAAAGCGAACGACTGGTGCAGGAGGCTCTGGAACGGCTAATGAAGACCCGTACCACGATTGCCATCGCCCACCGCCTTTCCACCATCAAGAATGCGGATGAGATTTGTGTACTCTATGAAGGTGAAATCGTGGAACGTGGTAAGCACGAGGAACTTCTCGAGAAGAACGGCTATTATAAGAGACTGAATGATATGCAGTCTCTCTCATAGAAATAAAATTCTGCGTACTTTGCTTCCACCCGCTTGTGCTAGGCTGTTATGACTAAATAGGAAGTTAATTTCCTGCAAACAGCCTATTAATTCTTCTTTCTCTTCTATATTTCTTACGCAGAATCTATGATGCAGGTGGGTGTTGACGGCTGCCGGCAGAGTGTTTCACGGCTGTTAGGCGATGATGAATAAAGGGCGTTCTTTTGTCTTTTACGCTTTTTTAATATCTGCTTGCTTCCATTCTATCACTAATTATCCTATTTTTGCAAAGAACACATACATAAACATTGCAAATATCATGAAAAAATTATATCCAACGTCTACGACGACAGCTACTATGACTATCAGTCCAAGTACTCTTAATCATGTAATTCAATCGACCCCGATAATACTATAACTGTAAATATTTAATATTCGCCTACCATGAAAATAAAAGTTGGTTTGATAGGGTTCGGCAGAATGGGGCAAATGTATTGGGAGGAAATGCAGAAAAGCGGTCGATGGGACATCGCATATATCTGCGATACCGATCCGGCCTCCCGAGAATTGGCAAGAAACCTTTCCCCTTCATCCAGAATCATATCCGATGAACAAGAAATCTTTGATGACCAGAGTGTAGAAGCTGTTGGTCTTTTTGCATTGGCAAATTCCAGAAAAGAACAAATAGAGAAAGCTGTCCGGAGCAATAAGCATATCCTGACGGAGAAACCCATTGCCGATACCATTGATAAGGAATGGGAAATTGTGGACCTGATTGAAAAGTATGATCGCATTGCCGCTGTCAACCTTTATCTGCGGAACTCCTGGTATCACCAGGCTATGAAGCAGTTTATCGATGAAGGCGAGATTGGTGAACTGGCTATCTTGCGCATCTGCCACATGACTCCGGGATTGGCGCCGGGCGAGGGACACGAATATGAGGGTCCCGCCTACCACGACTGCGGCATGCACTACATAGACATCGCCCGCTGGTATGCCGACAGTGAATACAAGACCTGGCATGCCCAAGGCATGCGGATGTGGGACTACAAGGACCCTTGGTGGGTACAGTGCCACGGTACGTTCGAGAACGGCATCGCCTTCGATGTCACACAAGGCTTCGTCTACGGACAACTCTCCAGAAACCAGACTCATAATGCATATACGGACATTATCGGTACAAAAGGTATCGTGCGCATGACGCATGATTTCCGGACTGCCGTAGTGGAACTTCACGGCGTGAACCGTACGCTTCGCCTGGAGAAACCGTTTGGCGGAAAGAACCTGGACAAGCTCTGCAACATTATGGCAGACTCCATCGAGAGCGGGAAACGCGATCCGAGATTGCCGCAGATGCGAGACTCGGCCATTGCTTCCCAATACGGATGGACCTTCCTGGAGGATGCGCGCCGCCACGACCTGCCCGGCATAGGCGACTTGCAGACGCTGGAGGAAATCAAGGAGCGCCGGAGGCATATGAAAGAAGGTTACGGACTGCTCCGTCCGAAGAAAACGGTAGTCTGATGCCTACTGTAATTAAGGATTGTTTTAAAACTCATTATATTAACCGATTTTAAAATCTAAAGAACCATGTCGAAATTTACAAGAAGAGAATTTCTTAAGACCGGAGGTTTAGCTTTGGCGGGTCTTACCATTGCTCCAAGCAGCATTTTGGGTAAGAGCCACGGACACGTGCCTCCCAGTGACCGTTTGAACATTGCTGCCGTAGGTATCGGCGGTATGGGACACACCAACATCAACCATGTGAAGGCTACGGAAAATATCGTGGCGCTTTGTGACGTAGACTGGCGCTACGCGAAAGGTGTGTTCGATGAGCTTCCCAATGCGAAGAAGTATTGGGACTATCGTAAGATGTACGATGAGATGGGTAAGGACATCGATGCCGTTATCATCGCTACTGCCGACCATACACATGCCATCATTACTGCTGATGCCATGACGATGGGCAAACATGTATATTGCCAGAAACCGTTGACGCACTCCGTATATGAGTCCCGTCTGCTTACCCGCCTGGCCGCTTCTACGGGAGTAGTTACCCAGATGGGTAACCAGGGTTCTTCGGACGAGGGTACCGACTTGGTATGCGAGTGGATATGGAACGGCGAAATCGGTGACGTGACGAAGGTGGAATGTGCTACCGACCGTCCCATCTGGCCGCAAGGATTGAATGTTCCCGAAAAGGAAGACCGCATTCCCAAAACCCTGAACTGGGATTTGTTTACCGGTCCTGCCAAGATGAATCCATATAACGAAATCTATCATCCCTGGAACTGGCGCGGATGGTGGGATTATGGTACGGGTGCTTTGGGCGATATGGCTTGCCACATCCTGCACCAGCCGTTCAGAGCTTTGAAGTTGCTGTATCCTACCAAGGTAGAAGGTTCATCTACATTGTTGCTCAATGCCTGCGCTCCGCAAGCACAGCATGTGAAGCTGACTTTCCCCGCACGTGAGAATATGCCGAAGGTGGCTATGCCCGAAGTGGAAGTTCACTGGTATGATGGTGGCATGATGCCCGACCGTCCGAAAGGCTTCCCCGAAGGAAAGCAACTGATGCAGAGCGGTGGCGGTCTGACTATCTTCCACGGAACGAAGGATACGCTGATTTGCGGTTGCTACGGACAGAACCCGTGGTTACTTTCTGGCCGCGTGCCCAATGCACCGAAGGTTTGCCGCCGTGTGCCGAAGGCTATGAATGGCGGTCATGAGATGGATTGGGTACGTGCTTGTAAGGAAAGTCCTTCCAGCCGCGTGATGCCTAAGTCTGATTTCTCCGAAGCGGGACCGATGAACGAAATGGTGGCAATGGGTGTATTGGCCATCCGTCTGCAGGGCCTGAACAAGACACTGGAATGGGACGGAGCCAACATGCGCTTCACCAATATCGGCGACGACGAGACATTGCGTACAGTCATCAAGGACGGCTTCAAGATACACAACGGCCATCCGAGCTTCGACAAGACATGGACAGATCCGGTAAATGCCAAGGCTTTTGCAGAAGAGCTCATCAAGCATAACTACCGTGAAGGCTGGAAGTTGCCCGATATGCCCAGATAAACATTAAAAAGAGTATCGGAACCAGGTTCCGATGCTCATAAACGAATACTAATCATTTAATTTTTCAGATTATGAAGAAAATATATTATTCTTTGGCTTGTTGCCTTATCGGAGGTATGCTCGCCTCTTGCGGTGGCGGTGCAAAGAAATCGAACGCTACGGAGGAAGCTGCAGCTCCTACTACTACTGCGGTGTCTTATTCCAAGTCTCTGAAAGCGCCTGAAACGGACAGCTTGAACCTGCCGATTGATGCGGACGGTTATATCACTATCTTTGATGGAAAGAGCCTGGACGGATGGCGTGGATACGGTAAGGACAAAGTGCCTTCCAGATGGATTATTGAGGATGGTTGCCTCAAATTCTGTGGAACCGGTACCGGCGAAGGACAGACCGGTGAGGGCGGTGACTTGATTTTCGCCCATAAGTTCAAGAACTTTGAGCTGGAACTGGAATGGAAGATTTCCAAAGGTGGTAACTCCGGTATCTTCTATCTGGCTCAGGAAGTTACTTCAAAGGACAAGGACGGCAACGAAGTGTTGGAACCCATCTATATCTCTGCTCCCGAGTTCCAGGTGCTGGATAACGCCAATCATCCGGATGCCAAACTGGGTAAGGACAACAACCGTCAGGCTGCTTCCTTGTACGACATGATACCGGCTGTTCCGCAGAACGCCAAACCTTTCGGCGAATGGAACAAGGCAAAGATTATGGTATACAAAGGTACTGTAGTTCACGGACAGAACGATGAAAACGTACTGGAATATCACTTGTGGACTAAGCAATGGACTGAAATGTTGCAGGCAAGCAAGTTCAGCGAAGAGAAGTGGCCCTTGGCTTTCGAACTGTTGAACAACTGTGGCGGCGAAAACCACGAAGGCTTTATCGGTGTGCAGGATCATGGCGACGATGTTTGGTACCGCAACATCCGTGTAAAGGTTCTCGACTAATTCCTTCTAAAAAGATAGTACTATGAGAATCAAACATATGATGATTTTGTCAGCACTGTGCTTATCCATGATGGCCACAAGCTGCAGCAGCCACAGCACGGAAACGGCGCCGGAAACGACGAAAAAGGAAGTAGCCATCCAGCTCTATTCTGTAAGAGACTTGGTGAAGGACGGCAGTAACCTCGACCAGATTCTGAAGGATTTGGCTGATATGGGCTATACCAGTGTGGAGGCCGCCAACTACAATGACGGTAAGTTCTACGGCAAGACTCCCCAGGAGTTCAAACAGATGGTGGAAAAGAGCGGTATGACCGTGCTTTCTTCGCACACTACCCACGGGTTGTCGGACGAGGAACTGGCTTCGGGCGACTTTACGGAAGCCTTGAAATGGTGGGATCAGTGCATTGCTGCCCATAAGGAGGCCGGTATGGAGTATATCGTGACTCCGTATCTCTCCGTTCCCAAGACATTGAAAGACTTGCAGACCTACTGCGACTATTACAATGAAGTGGGCAAGCGCTGCCAGGCTGCTGGTTTGAAATACGGTTACCACAATCATGCCCATGAATTCCAGAAAGTGGAAGACAAGGAGCTGATGCTGGACTACATGCTGCAACACACCAATCCCGAATATGTATTCTTCCAGATGGACGTTTACTGGGTAGTGCGCGGCCAGAACAGCCCGGTGGATTACTTCAACAAGTATCCCGGACGCTTCACCATGCTCCATATCAAGGATCACCGCGAGATTGGGCAGAGTGGTATGGTAGGTTATGATGCTATCTTCAAGAATACGGATACTGCTGGCGTGCGCCACATCGTAGCTGAGATTGAGAAATACAGCTGCCCCGTAGAAGAGAGTGTGAAGCAGAGTCTTGACTACTTGCTTGATGCTCCTTTCGTGAAGGCATCGTATAGCAAATAAAACATGATGGCGGCTATTCATTCATAAGCTCGGCCGCATCATTTTCTTGACGCGGGCACAACCGGATGAAGAATCCGGGGTGCCCGCGTTTTTTTACTTCCTTCCGAAGTCGGCCGGAATTTCCCCCCATTGCTTTGTCTCCCATTTTAGGATGCGGGTGGTGTAGGTGTTTTCGCGCAACCACTTCTCCGCACGTTCTATTAGGTGGAAAAGCTCTTCGGTCTTGGCGTCGCGCGGCAGTTTGGTCTTGCATTTTTTCTGTTTTATCCAGTTGATGGCGTTCACGCTGTCACTGTAGATGGGCATGTCGAAACCTTTCTGTTTCAACAAGGCAAGTCCGTGGACAATGGCGAGGAATTCGCCGATATTGTTGGTTCCATACATCGGCCCGAAGTGAAAGATTTCCTGACGGCTGGCGACGTGTACTCCCCGGTACTCCATGGCACCGGGATTTCCGCTGCAGGCGGCGTCTACGGCAAGGCTGTTTTCTGCGACGGCGGCAGGAAGGGGAGCGTCGGCGCCGGGAATAGTCTTGGCAGGAGAAGGGGCCGACCGCTTGATGTACACGTACGGCGAAGAGGCAAAGGCTTTTTCCGCTTCCTCGCGTGATTCGAACGACTTGTATTTTGCTCCTTCGTAGCCTTTGGTCTGTAGTTGGCAGTCTGTCCAGGAAGTGTAGATACCCGGGCTGACTCCCGCCCATACGACGTAATATTTTTCTTTCTTCATAACTGCGGACAAAGGTAAAAAAGAAAATCCGAACAACTTAACTCTTTTATTTGTTTCTTTGTATGGCGGATATAAAATAAATAAGAGAAAACTCAATAAAAAAAGAAAGGACAAAAAATGAAGAGAACATTTGCAGAAGCCATGGCGCATCGCCGTAGTTATTACTCTATCGGCAGCGATTCGTCGGTGCTGGATGAAGAAATAGTACACATTATTCGTGAAGCCGTAAAGAATGTGCCGTCAGCTTTCAATTCACAGTCTACAAGAATTGTATTGCTGCTGGGCGACGAACATAAGAAATTGTGGAACATTGTGAAGGAAACCCTGAAAGCACGCATCTCTGCCGAGGCTTTTGCCAAGACGGAAGCCAAGATTGACGGCTGTTTTGCTAGCGGACACGGTACTGTGCTCTATTTTGAAGACACTTCTGTAGTCAAGAAGCTGCAGGAAGCATTCCCTTCCTATAAGGATAATTTCCCCACTTGGTCACAGCATACCTCCGCTATGCACCAGTTTGCCATCTGGACTATGCTGGAAGATATGGGGTTGGGCGCCTCCCTGCAACATTATAACCCCTTGATTGACGACGAGGTACGTCGCACCTGGAACCTGCCCGACGACTGGATGATGATTGCACAGATGCCCTTCGGTACACCCACCGGTGAACCGGGAGAAAAGGAATTCGAAGATTTAAGCAAGCGTATCAAAATTTTTCTCTGATACAGAGGCGTTTTCAGCTTGGAATTGCTACCTTTGCAGGAAACCTGTAACTCGTAGCAGATATGATACGTATTTTCTTGACCGGCTACATGGGAGCCGGTAAAACTA
The DNA here is from genome assembly GCF_003603495.1 of Bacteroides sp. AM41-16. NCBI lineage: Bacteria > Pseudomonadati > Bacteroidota > Bacteroidia > Bacteroidales > Bacteroidaceae > Bacteroides > Bacteroides sp. AM41-16. Next base: position 13,704 of record NZ_QTNE01000013.1, read on the forward strand.
CTTTAGGAAAGGCTTTTGCCCGCGAAATGAATGTGCCGTTCATTGATTTGGACTGGTACATCGAAGAACGTTTTCACAAATCAATCCGTGAATTGTTCACCGAGCGGGGAGAAGCCTCTTTTCGTGAATTGGAGCGAAACATGCTGCATGAAGTAGGGGAATTTGAGGATGTCGTGGTCTCTACCGGTGGCGGTACTCCTTGTTTTTTTGACAATATGGAGTATATGAACGGTTGCGGGCAGACGGTGTTTCTGGATGTACACCCCGATATTCTGTTCCGCCGGCTCCGGGTGGCGAAGCAGCAACGCCCCATCCTGCAAGGCAAGACGGACGAAGATTTGCGCACCTTCATTGTGGAGGCGCTGGATAAGCGTGAGCCTTTCTACTCGCAGGCCCGTTATCGCTTTGATGCCGGTTATCTGGAAAGCCGCAGCCAGATTAGCGAATCCGTGCAACGGTTACGCCAACTTTTAGGACTTTAATCCCTTGTAAATGTGTATTTTTCAGTCCGAGGAGCTGGATATATTAGATTTATGTGTATTTTTGTCGCCCCCTTTATAAGACACACTATAGTGGGAAAATAGTAAATTGTAAATAGTCTAATAGTAAATGTACTGATGAGAAAATGGCGTATTGAAGATTCAGAAGAGCTGTACAACGTAACTGGTTGGGGCACTTCGTACTTTGGTATCAATGACAAAGGTCATGTTGTGGTGACACCGCGTAAGGATGGGGTTGCCGTCGATTTAAAAGAGTTGGTGGACGAGTTGCAGTTGCGCGATGTAGCGGCTCCGGTATTGGTGCGTTTTCCCGATATTCTGGACAACCGCATCGAGAAGGTGTCCTGCTGCTTCAGACAGGCAGCCGACGAGTACGGGTATAAAGGAGAGAACTTTATTATCTATCCCATTAAAGTGAATCAGATGCGTCCCGTGGTAGAAGAGATGATTAACCATGGGAAGAAGTTCAATCTGGGGCTGGAAGCGGGTTCAAAGCCGGAGTTGCATGCTGTGATAGGGGTCAATACAGACCCGGGTTCCCTCGTGGTTTGTAACGGATATAAGGACGAGAGCTTCATTGAACTGGCACTGTTGGCACAGAAAATGGGCAAACGCATTTTTCTTGTTGTAGAGAAACTTAATGAGTTGAATCTTATTGCCAAGATGGCGAAGCAATTGAAGGTGAAACCTAATATCGGTATTCGCATTAAATTGGCTTCCAGTGGAAGTGGCAAATGGGAAGAAAGCGGAGGAGATGCCAGCAAGTTCGGACTGACATCCAGTGAACTGCTCGAAGCGCTGGACTTCTTGGAGAAAAAAGATATGAAGGACTGTCTGAAGCTGATACATTTCCATATCGGCAGTCAGATAACCAAGATACGCCGCATCAAGAATGCTTTGCGTGAAGCTTCGCAATTCTTTGTGCAGCTGAACAAGATGGGCTTCAACATCGAATTCGTGGATACTGGTGGCGGTATGGGAGTTGATTATGACGGTACACGCTCTTCAAGTAGCGAAAGCTCCGTCAACTATTCCATCCAGGAATATGTCAACGATGTGGTGTCGACTTTCGTTGATGTTGCCGACAAACACGGGTTCCCTCATCCCAATATCATTACCGAGACGGGACGCAGCCTGACTGCCCATCACTCCGTGCTTATCTTCGAAGTGCTGGAAACGGCTTCCCTGCCCGAAATGGACGACGACTGGGAACCGGGAGAGGATGCTCACGAACTGGTGAAGGAACTGTATGACATCTGGGATAATCTGAGCCAGCGCAGTATGCTGGAACCTTGGCACGATGCGCAGCAGATACGCGAAGAGGCACTCGACCTTTTCAGCCATGGCATCGTCGACCTGAATACGCGTGCACAAATAGAGAAACTCTACTGGAGTATCTGCCGCGAAATCAACTCCATTGCCAGCGGCATGAAGCACTGCCCCGAGGAATTCCGCAAGTTGAGCAAGCTGCTTGCCGACAAGTATTTCTGTAACTTCTCGCTGTTCCAGTCATTGCCCGATTCCTGGGCTATCGACCAGATGTTCCCCATCATGCCCATACAACGGCTGGATGAAAGACCCGACCGCGAGGCTACCTTGCAGGATATGACTTGCGACTCGGACGGCAAAATTGCCAATTTCGTCAGCTCGCGTGCCGATACGACCACCCTGCCGCTGCACTCGTTGCGCGACAAGGAACACTACTATCTGGCGGTTTTTCTGGTCGGAGCTTATCAAGAGATTCTGGGAGATATGCACAATCTGTTTGGTGATACGAATGCCGTGCATGTGTCTGTCAATTCCAAAGGCTACACCATCGACCAACTGATTGACGGCGAGACGGTGGCTGAGGTGTTGGACTACGTGCAATATAATCCTAAAAAACTGGTACGTACGCTGGAAACTTGGGTGACGCAGTCCGTCAAGGAAGGGCGTATCTCTGTGGAAGAAGGGAAGGAATTCTTGTCTAATTACCGTTCCGGACTGTACGGATATACTTATTTGGAATAAAATGGAGAAACTGACTGTAATAAAGGTGGGTGGCAAGATTGTAGAAGAGGAAGCCACCCTCTATAAGTTATTGGATGACTTTGCAGCCATCGAAGGCTACAAGGTCTTGGTACACGGAGGCGGACGCTCGGCCACGAAGCTCGCTGCCCAACTGGGTATTGAAAGTAAAATGGTGAATGGCCGCCGCATCACTGATACCGAAACGCTGAAGGTGGTGACCATGGTGTATGGCGGACTGGTGAATAAGAATATCGTTGCCGGCTTGCAGGCGCGTGGTGTCAATGCACTGGGCTTGACGGGAGCCGATATGGATGTAATCCGTTCGGTAAAGCGTCCCGTGAAGGAGGTGGATTATGGGTTTGTGGGCGATGTGAAGCAGGTGAATGATGCTTTCTTGGCAGACCTCATTCATAAGGGTGTGGTTCCCGTGATGGCTCCGTTGACACACGATGGAGACGGGCACATGCTGAATACGAATGCCGACACCATTGCCGGAGAGACCGCCAAGGCTTTGGCGGGCTTGTTCGATGTTACTTTGGTATTCTGCTTTGAGAAGAAAGGGGTGCTGCGTGACGAGAACGACGATGATAGCGTGATTCCACAGATAACGCCGGAGGAATTCAAGCAATATGTGGCAGATGGTGTGATTCAAGGTGGCATGATTCCAAAATTGGAGAACTCTTTCGAGGCGTTGAATGCGGGTGTGTCCGAAGTCGTAATCACTTTAGCATCAGCCATCAACGGGAACAGTGGAACCCGTATCCGAAAATAATTCAAAAAAAACGGCAATAGGCTGTAACTTTCTGAATACTTAACCGTCAATTTATTAGAGATGCAAGAACTCAGCTTTCGCAATGACATTCTCCCGCTGAAGGATAAGCTTTTTCGGTTAGCCTTGAGAATTACGTTTGATAGGGCAGAGGCAGAGGATGTCGTGCAGGAAACGCTGATAAGGGTTTGGAACAAGCGTGACGAGTGGTCGCAGTTTGGTTCTATTGAGGCCTATTGCCTGACAGTGGCAAGAAATCTGGCGATAGACCGTAGCGAGCGAAAAGACTCCCGTACCGTGGAGCTGACCCCCGAAATGGAGCAGGCCTCCGATGCATCGGGCCCTTACGAGAAGCTGGTGAACAAGGAACGGATGGCGTTGATACACCGGCTGATGAACAGACTTCCCGAAAAGCAGCGGCTGATTATGCAGCTTAGGGATGTGGAAGGTAAAAGCTATAAAGAAATAGCAGCAGTCCTGAACTTGACCGAGGAGCAGGTAAAAGTGAACCTCTTCAGGGCGCGGCAAAAAGTGAAACAAACGTTTATTGATATAGAAGGTTATGGACTCTAAATATATAGAACAACTCTTGGAGCGCTACTGGCAGTGCGAAACTTCTTTGGAAGATGAGGCTGAATTGCGTGCTTTCTTTAGCGGAAGCGATGTGCCCAAGCACTTGCTTCGCTACAAGGATTTGTTCGTATATCAGCAGCTTCAGCAGGAAGTGCATCTGGGTGAGGATTTTGATGCCCGGGTGCTTGCCGAAGTGGAAGTTCCGGTGGTCAAGGCAAAGCGCCTGACACTGGCCGCACGCTTCATGCCGCTGTTCAAAGCCGCCGCAGTAGTGGCAGTGGTTCTTTCGCTGGGAAATGTGATGCAGCATTCATTCTTTTCGGATGTAGAGGAAGTAGCCGCAACCGATACTATCGGTAAACAGATTTCCGCACCGTCGGTAGCTCTTTCGGGAGATGTGCCCGTGTCTCATGAGAAGCAGGTGATGGACAGCCTGCGCCGGGTGAACAAGGAGCTGGAAATCAAGGAATAGATATTTTCATTTGCTTTTAAAATAACATTTTCATTTGCTTTAAACATAATAATAGTTAGTGTGCTTTATTAAAACAACTTGAGGCTGTGAAGTTTCAATTCTCTCAAAATCTTATAAAAACTAACTAAAATAGAAGGGACGCCGCGTGATGCAGCGTCCCTTTGTTGTTCTTGCCTGTGGGTTACAAGGCTTTTTATTTAAGGGAGTTATTATTTACAGTATATATAGTTTGGAGTCTGCCGTTTTTTTTCTCAACTTTACTCACTGCAAATATATACAATGGAGAAGATGAGAAACATACTATACATCTGTATTATGCTTTTAGGCATTATGTGCTTTGTAGGCTGTAATGACTGTCATGGCAACAAAAAACTTTTGGCGCAGACCGACTCTTTGTTGCAGAGCCGTCCGGACAGTGCGCTGAAGTTGCTTAATTCCATAGAAAAGGATGTCGGGTTTTCAGAAGCGGAGTGGATGCAGTTCGTTTGGAACTGTGCGCAGGCCCGCTACCGTATGGGTATGTCATTGGCGGAAGATTCGCTGCTTCCTGAAGCGATACACTACTATCGTGAGCGGAAAGACTCTTCCCGTATGCTTGATGGCTACCTGCTTGAAGCCTCCTATTATAAATGGATGAAGCAGGAGGAACGCATGGATGAAGCGATTGAGAATGGCTTGGACTATGCCATAGCCCGGAAAGACACCTTCTGGCTTCTTCTTTTTTATCGGGGAAAGGCAGAGATAGCTTATCTGAGAAATGACCACTCCCAGGCGATAGAGTTGATGGAAAAGATATTGCAATATGCTGATAAGCTATCTGTCCGGGAACATTGCTCCATACTCTATGACCTGGGACTCAATATGGCGCTTGCCAACCACCCTTCTTCTTCGGATTACCTGGAACAGAGTATTGACATGGCATTGGCGGCAGCCGATACAGCTTCGGCCTGTCACTATCTGAGGAATTATGCCGCTTTTCTTGCCAACAGCCATGAATATACCAAGTCCAATGAACTGCTTCACCGGGTTAGACGGCTGATGCCTATGACCGACAACTATCCCATTCTGCAGGTAATCTTTGCTGAAAACTTCCTGAACCTTCATCAGTTGGATTCTGCCCGTTACTATTGGGAGCAGGCGTGGAACAATGAATTGAAGCAGGAAGAAAAGAGAGCCGAGGGCTTTTCTGTACGCAGTGCGCTGGCACAGTTGAAAACAATTCTGGACTATACTTCCGGGGCACCTTTGGACATTGTCACTTTCGGTAGGTTTGCTGATTCTGTCAGGAATGAGATGAGGGACCAGAATAGCGTGATAGAGCAACAGCTGGTGACCAGGAACAAGCTTCAACAGTTGAACTATGAGTTGATAATCAAACGGCAGAAGACACGGATGTATTCGATGCTGGTTGTTGTTGTGTTTGTCGGGGTACTTGTTTCCCTTACCTTTTATATCCGTAACAGACGGAAGCGCCTTGCCGAAGCCGAGGAACGTATTGATGCACTGACCCGCCTGCTGGAAGATGCCCAGAAGGTATCGGACAATCAGGAAGAGAATAGCGGTGCTTTCTTCAAGAAGCTGCTTCTTCAGCAGCTGGGTATCATACGGCTTGTTGCCAATACGCCTACCTCACAGAACCAGGCGTTGCTGAAACTTATTTCGGGCATCGGCAATAAGGAGATTCCGGTGGAAGGACTTCTTGCCTGGGCAGACCTTTATCCGGTAATTGATAAACTATACGATGGCTTTTATTCCCGCATGATGGAAAAGTTCGGACAGGTATTGTCTGATAAGGAAGTGCAGATATGCTGTCTGCTCTGTGCCGGTTTCTCCACGAAAGAAATCGGTGTGGTCACCCAACAGACAAGTGCAACCATCTACGTGCGTAAGACTTCCATCCGAAAGAAGATAAATGCAGGCGAAAAACAGGATATTGTGGAGTGCATAAGAGGCATTTAGACCGGAAGAGGCCGGATTAAGACTTTTATAATATGTCATTGTTGATAATCAGTGCTTTATGTGCTAAGTATTAAGACTTTTAATAGTGCGATTTAGTAGGAGTTAAGAGACTTCTTGCCTTAACTTTGCATCAAATCAAAAAACAGAAAGTCTTATGAAAAGTACATTCAGAACAATGGCAATCGCAGCGTGTTTCGCACTTGTATCTCTTACTTCATGTTACTTCCCCGGAAGCGACCAGTATAAAATAAAGTCGGCAACTAAGGAATATGTTAAGTCGCAGTTAGGCGAAGGTGAGAAATTCCGTTACGGATACCTGGAGCGTAAATGTGGTCGTAACGTAGACGGCAAATTTTGCAAGTATGCCGAAGTGCACTATGAGGTAATAAGCGCGTCGGGCGAAACTTCAGAGAAAATGCTCTTTCTGCTGATGTCGGAACATTGCGATTCCGTATTGGATATCTCGGAGGAGAGAGACAAGGAGTGGACCAATAAAGAAACTCTTTCGTCAGAAGAGATAAAGGCAATCATCGAGTCAGCTTTAAAAGACAAACTCTAAACACCGGCATTTATGAAAAAGATTCTTGTTATAGCTATCGTATGCCTGTTGGGTAGCTTTGCCGCAGCGGCACAAACAGTGAAAGTAAACGGTACAATTGTAGATGAACAGAACCGTCCGGTGGAATTTGTCAATGTAGCCCTGATTTCCTTGCCCGACTCTTCATTCGTTACGGAAAGCACCACTGATGGCAAAGGTAAATTTGCTTTGAGAGCCACTGCCGGTTCGGATTTCCTGTTAAGACTCTCTTATATCGGTTACGTCGGCGAACAGATTGTCATCAGGACTCCCCAAGGCACTGTGCAGATGGGAGACATTATCTTGAAAGAACAGTCGGTAGCACTGGACGAGGTGGTAATATCGGGCAGCAATATCACGCAGAAGGTAGACCGCATGGTTGTAGTACCCACCGCTACTGCCATGAAGAATTCCTATAATCCCTACGACCTGATGCTGAACCTTGCCATTCCGCACTTGAAGGTGGATGCTCTTGGTAAAGGCCTGGAAGCCAATGGCGGCAGCGTACAGACACGTATCAACGGTATTGTGGCTACCTCCACCGAAGTGGCAGCCCTCCTGCCCAAGGAGATTGTAAGAATAGAATTCATCGAAAATCCGGGAGAGCGCTATGGCGACAGCAGCCTGGGCGCTGTGGTGGACATCATTGTCCGCCGCCGCGAAACGGGTGGACTGGTCAATATACAAGCCACTAATGCTCCCCACATGTTGTTTAGCGAGGACAATGTGGTGGCAAAGTTCAATCATAACAAGTCACAATGGGGATTGTTCTATAACTTGTCTGCCCGTAACTTCAAAAAAACATATACGGATATAGACGAGACATATGTGTTGGAAAATAAGACGATACATCGTGTGCAGGAGGGGCTTCACGACCAAAACAAGCACTTTACCCACAATATCGACCTCTCTTACAATCTGACGGAGCAGGATAAGTACGTATTCAACGTCGTGTTCCGCAACAGTGTCTATGATGCCCCTTGCCTGAACCAGTCGAACAAGTTGTATGATGCTGCGGATGCCGATAACTATATCTTCTCCAGACTGAAGAACAAGCAGTCCAGCTACACTCCTTCGCTCGACCTTTATTACCAGCGTACATTACCGAAGAATCAGATGCTTACGATGAGCGTGACCGGTACGCTGATGCACACCGACAATAATAGGCTCTACCACGAATATACGCCTCAAGCCGAAGACCTGGCGATGATTGAAACAGATGTGACGGGGAATAAGCGTTCCATTATCGGTGAAGCCATCTACGACAAGCGTTTCAAGTTCCTCGTATTCAGCGCCGGATTGCGCCACTACCAGATGTATGCCAGGAACGAGTATGCAGGCTCTTCACCCGTCGTATCGGAAATGAACCAGGCAAAGACAGCGGCGTTTGCCGAGGTGCAGGGTAATATCAGGAAAGTGAGCTATGGTGTGAGTGCCGGACTGACCCGCTCTTATTTCAAGGAAGGAGGGGAGGAACATACCTACTATACCTTTACTCCCACTGTCCGTCTGAACTTCTCTCCGCACAAGAACGGCAACATCAACTATCGGTTCAATGTCGAACCCAAGATTCCTTCGCTCAGTGCATTGACCAATGTGGAGCAGGCGATAGATACCATCCAGATAGTACGCGGTAACCCGGCATTGGAGACTTACAGCGTTTTCAACAATACGTTGAACTATTCCTATATGAAGAAGAAGTTCGTCTTCATGCTGAATGTGACACATGGCTATCACAAGAATATCATCATGGAGAGTGTGTTTGCCGAGGGAGACAAGTTGGTTTCGATGAACGAGAACCAGCGTTCTGCACAGTTTCTGCGCTTTGGCCCTTCTTTCACATTCCGCGGACTGAACATTGGTAGTCTGAAGAATTTCCTGACGCTGAGTATAGATGGTGGATTTACACGTTACTGGTCTAACGGCAATACCTATACCCATACGTATAATGATTTCTATTACAACCTGGGTGCCGTGTTCAATTATAAGCAGTTCTCTCTGTTGGGACAATTCAGTAAAAGGGCGAACGAGCTGATGGGCGAAACGATTTATAAGGGTGAAAACCAGGCTGCTGTTTTAGCCACTTATACCCACAAGCGGCTGCAATTAGGAGCAGGGATGATGTTCCCGTTCACCAACAACTACAAGACGGGCAAGGAACGGGTGAGCAAAGTGGCGCCCTATACCTCGTGGAGTCATGCGAAAGAAATAGGACAGATGGCGGTTATCAAGCTGAGTTATAACTTCGAGTTTGGTAAGCGTTACAAATCATCCGGCAGACGCATCAATAACAGCGACAATGAATCGGGCATTCTGAATATAGATAAATGACAACTGTTCCCGTGCTTCGGAGGTGTGGGGTGATAAAAGAACGAAGGGCTTCCTCGCGGGAGTCCTTCGTTCTTTTTGCAGGTAATTATTTGAGAGAGAATTTAGTTTAGGTTTATAGTCATCAATCTGAGAATCTATGTTTTCTATGTTAGAGTTTATACAGTCCTTTCTTGGGATAGTCCAGTTCCGGATTACCCTTGTAGCCTACACTGCCGCTTCCGCTGGTGCGTACTTTCAGGAAATCTGTGGCATGGCACTTGATGTCGCCTGAACCGGCAACACTGGCAGATGCTTTCTTGGCAACGAAATCGGAAGCAAGCAAATCACCCGAACCTGCCACGCTGTATTCAGCTTCTTGGGTACTGCCGCTCAGGATGGCGGTACCCGAACCGGCAACGGATGCTCTGGTGAAGTTGGCGGTTACGTTATTCAGCTTCATGTCACCTGAACCTGCAACGGATACTTGGAGGTCATTGCAAGTGATGTTGCTGCTATTGATGTCTCCCGAGCCTGCGATGGAAATATCGAGGTCTGTGCAGGAGATGTTGTTTCCACTGATGTCACCCGAACCAGCCACAGAGATTTTGAGGTCATCCGTCTTCAGTCCGTTTTTCAGTTCCACGTCTCCCGAACCTGCCACGGCAATGCCGTTCAGCTTTTCTGCGGACACACGTACTTCCAGTTTATTATAGGATACGCTGACGTTCTTCTTGAAGCCGATATAGAGGGTATTGTCCTTGACACGGATATCCAGTAAGTCTACAATGTTGTCCGAGGTGTATACTTCCACTGTCGGTTTGCCGGACTTCTGCGTGTAGGTCACGTCGGGGCTGCCGGCTACACTCAGCTTGGTGAAGTTGTCCACTTTTATGTCTTTGGTTACATAATTCTTGCTTGCCTTGACCGTCTTGCTGCCGAAGCCTCCGGAACGGTATGTGTGTTGTTGTGAACAAGCGGTTGTACTGAATGCCAATAAGGCGATTGCGATAAATGTTGTTAGAGCTTTCATATTCTTTTGTTTTTTGTGATTCAGTATTTATTAGTTAGACGTGATCTACCTTGAAAAAGTTGCATATAAAAATGCTTTTTTCAAAGGACGCTCGGTCATCATACTTTAATCAATTATTGTGCCATAAGTGTAAAATGTTGATTATTAAAGGATAGTCGCTTTTGTGTAGTGTTCATTATCGGACACTCCGTCCGCTTTTGTCAGGTATTTGCTTGCGTTTTTGGACGATTCTTTGTTCATTTGCAAAGCCTCTTCCCGCCCCTTTCCTATGGGAGAGGCTTTGATTTATGACAGTAAACCGCATTATAGAAGATAAAGAGCTTGGTCCTTTGTTTGTCCGGGTCAATGCCCGGGCACGGCGCCTCACTTTCCGTACAAAGGAGGACGGAATTTACGTGACTGTGCCTCCCCGGACTTCCCTTGCCGAGATAGAGAATGCCATCGAGCAGCTTCGTCCGCGTCTGAAGGCTGCCATACAGAAGCAGGTCAGAAAGCTGATTGATTTGGATTACCGCATTGATACGGAGTTCTTTAAACTGACATTGGTCAGCGGACAACGGGAACGGTTCTTGTCCCGTTCGGAATTGGGGGAAATGCAGATAATCTGTCCTCCTGATGCCGATTTCTCGGATGAGAAGCTGCAGGCTTGGCTGCGCAATGTAATTGAGGAAGCTTTACGGCGAAATGCGAAAATTGTTCTTCCGCCCCGTCTGTATATGCTTTCCATGCAGCACAACCTTCCTTACAAGAGTGTGAAGATAAATTCCAGCAGCGGGCGTTGGGGAAGCTGTTCGGCACAAGGCAATATCAACCTTTCCTATTATCTGGTACTTCTTCCCAAGCATCTGATAGACTACGTGCTACTGCACGAACTGGCACATACCCGCGAGATGAATCACGGGGAGCGTTTCTGGGATTTGCTCGACCGGATGACTGATGGAAAGGCACAAGCATTGAGAGCGGAGCTTCGGAAATATCAAACGAAAATAAATGGTTAGAGATTAGTATGGACGGTAAGTAGTTCCTTGTTTTACAGACAGTGATACTGCAAAACTACTGCATACCTCTTGCACTGTCACTGCACTCCTTTTGCAGTGCTGCTGCAACACCTTTGCAGTGACACTGCAACTGTTTTGCAGTAACGCTGCAAAAGGAGTGCAGTATCGCTGCAGTGTCACTGCAGGAGTTGTGTAATGTCTTTGCAGTAGCACTGCAAAAGTTATGTGATGTCTTTGTAGTGGCTGTTGGTAAGCCAGGAAAAAGCTTGTTGACTCCGAAATATGAGAGCAAAATGCTTCACAACTTTTTATCCCTAATTTTTTGCCAGCTGCTTCACCTCTTCCCCTTCCTTCTCGAACCGGTATTCGCCCCCTTTTTCGCTTAGCTCAAATAAGGAAAGCTTTTCAGTTGCATTGTTTACAATCATGAGTGCGTTTTGCTCGGCAAAACGTTTCACTTCGATGGTGAAAGGTTCTTCTGCAATGGTGCGGTTCACTAGCAGGCTGTCGTTGATGAATATGGAAGTGGAATCTCCGGCAAATCCTTTCGTCAGTGTGATGGTGTATGTCTCGATGAAGTTGCGTTCTCCTTCTTTCCGTTGTTGCAGCCTCATGCTCATGTAGACAAAGATGACAACTACAAAAATCACGGCGAAAGCAAGGATGCCGTTGCCTATCATAAACTGCTTGTTGGTATTCAGTCGGTGTGCCATGGATAAAAAGGTTTTTTAAGAATGGTACAAATGTAATGAATAAATTTGAACCGACCGGCTTTTTACTTGCTGTATTCGCTCGGCGTCGTCCCAAATTGTTTCTTGAAGCTGGTCGAGAAATGGGACAGTGTACTGAATCCCGTCATGTCCGCTATCTCTGAGATGGTATATTTCCCTTCCTTTATCAATTTGGCGGCACGGTTCAGCTTGTAGGTCTTGAAGAATACGCTGGGGTTCTCACCCGTCAGCCCCTTTACCTTGTAATAGAATTTGGTGCGGGAGATTTTCAGCAGCTCGGTCATGCGCGCCACGTCCAGTTCCGGATTGGAGAGTTCGTTTTCCATCAGGTGGTAAAGTTCGGTCATGAAGGTGTTGTCTTGCGGGGAGAGCACGTTCTCCTCAATCTCATCCGTTTGGGTGGAACGGCTCAGGAGACTGCGCACTTTCTCACGGTTCTTCAGCTGGGATTTGATAAGCGCCAGCAGGTAGTTGGGCTCGAAAGGTTTCGTTACGTAGGCATCTGCACCGGTATTCAGACCTTCCACCTGGTTCTCTACAGTAGCTTTGGCTGTTACCAGTATCACGGGGATGTGGCATAGTTGCAAGTCTTCCTTTATCTGTCGGCAGAGGTCGTAACCGTTTCTTCCGGGCATCACTACATCGCTCAGTACGAGGTCGGGAGCTTCTTCGCTCATGGCTTTGAAGGCGCTGTCGGCATCGAAGCGGCAGACAACTTTGTAGACGGGAGAAAGCAGGGCCTTCAGGTAGTGGCCCACTTCCGTATCATCGTCTACCACCAGCAGGGTTTGCTTTTGTTGCCGGATGCTCTCTGTGTTTTCCAGTTGATACTGTTCTTCCGTTTGTATCGGAAACGCCTTGTTCTGTTCTTCTTCGGGGAGGGTACATTCTTCGGGGGTATAGGAGAGGTCATTCACCGGCAGCAGCAGGGTGAAGACGGCTCCGCTTCCTTCGGTACGGTTACCGGCTTTCAGATAGCCGTGATGCAGCAGCGCCAGGCTGCGGGCATAGTACAAGCCGATGCCGGTTCCCCAGTTATAGGTGCCTTTGGATTGATTGTCCAGTTGGTAGTAGCGTTCGAATACCTTCTCCAACTGTTCCTCGGGGATTCCGTTCCCGCTGTCGGCCACGGCAACTTTGACGTATTGCGTGTCGATGTCTTTGTCGGTCAGCGTAAAGAGACGCGCAGCCTCTTCGCGGGTAATGACGTCGAAGCACAGTTCCACTTTCCCACCGTTCGGAGTGAACTTCAAGGCGTTTGAAAGCAGGTTTCCTACAATCTTGTCCAGCTTGTCCACGTCCAGCCACATGAGGAAAGTATCCTCCAGGCCATAAGTGTTCAGTGCGATGCCTTTCTCGTTGGCGTTGATGCGGAAAATATCTACAAAGCGTTGCAGTTGCGAGATGATGTCAGTCCGTTTCACTCGCAGCTTCAGGGTGTCATTCTCCAGTTTGTTGAAGTCCATCAGCTGGTTCACCAGACGGAGCATGCGCCCCACACTGCGTTGTACGATGTAAAGCAGTTGTTTGTTTTCTCCCTCTATTTTGGGACTTTCGCAAAGTTGTGTTACCGGACCCGAAATCATGGTGAGTGGGGTGCGGAACTCGTGCGAGATGTTGGCAAAGAAACTCATGTTCATGCGGTTCACCCGTTGTTCCTGCTCCTTCTCCTGTTTGGCGCGTCGGGCGGTTTCTTTTTCCTGCTTAATGCGTAGCCAGGCACGGATGAAGATACCGATGATGGCGGCGGCAATAAGCAGATAGATACACCATGCCCACCACGTTTGCCAAGGGGCGGGCTTTACGATGACGCGTATGGAATTCTCCCTTTCTACAATGCTCTTGTCGTTATTGGTTATTTTAACTTTGAAGGTGTAGGTACCGGCAGGCAGATTGGCATAGTAGGCCTCGCGGTTGTTGCGGGCATCAATCCAATATTTGTCGAAACCGTCCATCTTGTAATAATAATGTACGCGTTCATATTCGCAGTAGTCCAGTGCGGCAAAGGAGATGCTGAAACCATTCTGATTGTGGTCCAGGCAGATGTCCGGTCGGTAGGAGAGGTGCTTGTCTATACTTTCGCTGTCTTGTGGGCGTGCCAACCGGTTGTGTATCTTCAAATCCTCGAAGAGCAGTGGAATTTCCCGTTTGGTACTTACGTCCATAGGGTTGAAGAAAGTCAGCCCGTGCGTACCGCCAAAAACAAGTGTCCCGTCGGGCAGGCGGCATGAAGAACGGTCGTAAAACTGATTGCCGCCTATGCCGTCGGCGGCATAGTAGTTGGTAAATTTCCCTACGGTGCGGTCATATTTGCCCAGCCCGTATTGTGTGCCTGCCCATATATTGCCTTGTGCATCTTCCTCAATGCAAGAGATGTCCCGGCAGGGTGTACCCTCTATGGTCTCGATTTTTCCGGTGGCGGCAGAATAGTGCAGCAGTCCGTTGCTGACGGTTCCAATCCATACATCTCCACGACTGTCTTCGAAGATGTCGGTAGGGATGAATACTGAACGTTGGATACAAGCTTGCCAGTCGGTGTTCTCGAATGGTACTTCAGCGCTTTCCCAATTGTCGGGATTGATTTGCATGACTGGGGTCATGAAGGCAGTGGCCCACATCTTTCCGTTGTTGAGTGGAAGGAGTCCGGGTATGAAGGTTCCCGTCCAGGAAAATACTTTTGTTTGGACAAATTCTTTTTCTTCACGCTTTTTGGCGTAAAGTTTGGGGCTGTGTGTACCCACCCAAATTGTTCCACGGCTATCTTGTGCAAACGACAGTGGTAGGAAGATGTCATGAATAGCCTCTGTCTTCAATATGCCGTTTTTATAGCTGCATTTCATCACCTTGCTCGCATAGAGGACCGCCAGCCAGATGTAGCCCTCATCATCTACGAATACGCGTGTGATGTCCGGTTTGTCGGTAGCGCTTTTTCCCGGAAGTCCAGCCGAGTCCACTTCTTTCACTGCGTGGCTGTCCATGTTGTAAACGTACAGCCCGTCTATCATGGTGGCCATCCAGAGATTTCGCTCCTTGTCCACTGCCACGGACAGCACTGACTTTCGGTTCAGGTATGAGCTGAGATGATTATTGGTGTTGAAACGTTCTTTATAGTTGTAACGCACGACATAGCCTTGGTCTACAGAGCCTATCCACAGGTTTTTCTGTGAGTCGGTAAACATGGTGCTTATCTTGAAGTGAGGCACTTCGAAGGGAAAACCGTTTTCGCTCTGATGTATCACGTATCCTTCCACGTAGTTGTAGAGAAACATTCCTTGTTGGTCGGTATTCAGCAACAAGCTGTTGCTGCCGTAAGGGTGGATGTAATTGACGTTGGCATGCAGCAGCGGATGGCTCCGGAGGGCTTGGGGTGTTTCCTTGAACTTGTGCGTATGTGTGTCGAACAATGTTATCTGGCGGTTTCCCGCCAGCCATAGGATTCCGTTAGCCTGCATGAAGAAGTAGGTGGGAGAAAAGCCCTGCATTGGAATGGAGTCTTCCAGTGCCAGTGTGGAGGAGTTGTAGCGGCGCAGAGACAGCGGGGTCACTGCCCACAGTTTGTTGCTCTGGTCTATGAAGCAGCGGTTGTTGAAGGTATAGTTCGGGTCGAATATCTTGATGGGTACGTCAAATTTATGTGTTTGCGGATTATATACGGCAAGGTTGTGCATCATGTTCAGAAAAATCTTTCCGTCTTTGTTTTCAAGTATCTGGATGCCGTTCTTGTTGGGGAAGTCCAGTGGGATATTTTGGAAATTATCTTTGTCCGTGTATAGGCTGGTTCCATTTACGGTGACTACCCACAACCGGCCTTGTGAATCGCGGAAGAGGTCGTTGATTTGATTATCGGGTATATCCAGTGAGTCATCCGTACAGTAATACTGATGATATTCATGTACATTATATTTGTTCACCCCTCGTGAAGTTCCTATCCAAATGTGTCCTTGTGCATCTTCGGCAAAGGCGGTGACCTTCTGGTTGGAGAGGTCATTGGTGATGACCGGGCTTTCGATGCTGCCTTCCGGTGCGGTCTTTGTGTCCGACGGGTTGCATGCGGTGATTAAACACAATAGAAGTAGGTATTTAATGTATTTCATAATATATAGTGTAGACTAAAAGCATTGGCATGTCATCCATTTGTTTTGTTCAACGAATCTCTGCATTACGATGCGAAAATACTCATAAAAATTGAGAGAGAGACTGCCGGAGAGCATGTTTTGAACAAATCTGCAAACATTTGAACATTGGAGAAAGCTGTTTTGAACATCGGGGAAAGCCGTTTGGATAACGTAGAAAATCCTTCTGGGGAGAATGTGCTAATATTGCAATCATAAAAACATAAAACTAATACATAATATGAAAAAGCAATTCTTGTCAGTGTTAGCATTCACCGCCATCCTACTTTCCTCGTGCGGAGGGACAGCTAAAATAGAGAAAGCATCTGCTTGTGGGCAGGAGGGGGAGATTACGGCTTCTTCGGCAACCGCCATTGCCGAGACCGAATCAGGAAAAGTAGCCGGATATGTGGAAAATGGTATCTATATATATAAAGGTATCCCATATGCCAAAGCCGAACGTTTTATGCCGCCCGTGGCCGCTGATAAATGGGAAGGCGTCCGCAGCAGCCGTGCCTATGGCCCTACTTGTCCGCAAGGCAAGCGCATGGGATGGTACAGCGACGAACAGGCGTTTGCCTTCAACTGGGATGACGGTTATCCTGACGAGAATTGTCTGCGGGTGAATATCTGGACACCGGGACTGAAAGACGGGAAGAAACGCCCCGTCATGGTGTGGCTGCATGGTGGAGGTTATTCCGCCGGCAGTGGTCAGGAGCTTCCCTCGTATGACGGAACAAATCTGGCAAAGAAAGGGGATGCAGTGGTTGTGACGCTGAATCATCGTCTCAACGTCCTGGGTTTTCTCGACCTTTCCGCCTATGGCGATAAATATGCAAAATCGGGCAATGCCGGACTGCTTGACTTGGTGGCGGCACTGCAATGGGTGAATAAGAATATAGAATCTTTTGGCGGAGATGCCCGGAATGTTACCATTTTCGGTCAGTCCGGTGGGGGAGGCAAGGTCTCTACGTTGCTTGCCACACCGTCGGCGAGAGGCTTGTTCCATAAAGCCATTGTACAAAGCGGATCTATGCTTCGTACGATGGAGCAAAAGTATTCTCGTCGCATTGGCAGTGCGGTTATGGAGGAGCTGGGACTGAATGCTTCGCAGATAGATGAATTACAGAAAGTACCTTACGACAAATTGCTTGCCGCAGGCGAAAAGGCCGTTGCCAAAATGCGTGTAGAGGCTGATAAAGAAGGAGTGGCTTCTTTTATCTTTGGCTGGGCTCCCACGGTAGATGGCGATGTGCTGCCAGCACAGCCTTTCGACCCTCAGGCTCCGGTGCAAAGCAAGGACATTCCGGTGATGATAGGCACTACCCTGCACGAGTTTACCGCAAGCACTTACTTCCCGCCTTTGCGGAGCATGACGAAGGAGCAGGTTGTGGAGCAGATTAAAAAGAAATATGGTGAACGTACGGATGATTTTCTGAAAGCTTTTGAGCAGGCCTACCCCGGTTATCAGCCCAAGGACCTGGTGGATGTGGACTTCATTTTCCGCCCCGGCGCAGTGGAGCAGGCCAAACTGAAGTCGGCACAGCAAGGTGCACCGGTCTATATGTATATGTTTGCTTGGGAATCGCCCGTGATGGACGGAATACTCCGCAGCACGCATTGTATGGAGATTCCTTTTGTGTTCAACAATGTCGTGCGCCATGCTTCGATGACCGGAGGCGGAAAGGCGGCACAAGTGCTGGCGGACAAGATGAGCAGTGCGTGGCTGAACTTTGCCCGTACGGGGAATCCCAATACTGAAGGTTTGCCCGAGTGGGAACCTTATACAGCTGATAAGGGAGCAACGATGATTTTCGATAATGATTGTGGCATGAAGTACAATCATGACAAGGAACTGCTTGAGGTGGTGATGACCTTTCCGGTGCGTGGATTCTGACATTTTTTTAAGAGCCCTTTTTATTATTAACATAAATCTAATATTTAATCAAATGAAACAAAATCTGAAACAAACAGCTCGGGAGAGATTTGCGGCTATGACACTCTTCCTATTGATTTGTCTCCCTTTCAGTCTGGTACAAGCTCAGACGGTGAAGGTGAATGGTAGAGTTACTGATGACCTGAACGAACCGATGATTGGCGTGAGTATCGTTGAGAAAGGTACTGCCAACGGTTGTATTACCGACATTGATGGTAACTATACTCTGAATGTGAAGCAAGGGGCTACCCTTGTGTATTCTTATATCGGCTATGTCGCTCTTGAACGGAAAGCCGTAGCGGGAGTAATGAACATCATCTTAAAAGAAGACGCTCAGGCATTGGACGAAGTAGTTGTAGTGGGATATGGTGTACAGAAGAAAAGTTCAGTGACGGGTGCCATCTCGCAGGTGAAGTCCGAGGATATCCAGAATCGTTCTATAACCCGTGCCGAAGAAGCCTTACAAGGCAAGACGGCCGGGGTACAGCTGGTGTCTACTACTTCTCAGCCGGGTTCATCACCTACTATCCGTATCCGTGGTTTCTCTTCCAATGGAACATCTGACCCCTTGTATGTAGTGGATGGACTTATCGTCAACGATTTAAGCTCTATCGACCCTAATAATATCAAGAGTATGGAGGTATTGAAGGATGCCGCTTCGGCAGCCATCTATGGTGCCCAGGCTGGTAATGGTGTTGTATTGATTACGACCAAAAGTGGAAGTCAGGGTACTAGTAGTATCTCTTACGATTTCCAGTATTCTATCAACAGCCTAGCACGTCGTCCTGAATTGTTGAATTCTCAGGAGTACCTTACACAGATGAAGGAAGCTGACCCTACTTTTACTGACGTTAATATTCGAGAGTTGATAAGCAATGGTGTATGGGATGGAGTGTCGTCAACAGATTGGTATGATGTGGCATTTAATGCTTCTCCTGCTTCCCGTCATACAGTCACCTTTCAAGGTGCCAATGACAAAGGCTCATATTTCTTGTCACTTAATAATTTGTATGATAATGGTATCATTCGTGAGGACCGTGATACCTACAAGCGCCTTTCTGTCATGCTGAATGCTGACTACAAGATCAAGCCTTGGCTGAAAGTGGGTACTACTGCCAATTATGCCAATTATACGAGCAAAGCCATCAGTGATGGTAGTGGTGGAACTTCTTATGTAAGTATGATAGCTACTGTTATGACCTTGGCTCCTTACATTGCTGATACTTATCCGGCTGACGCTTTGCCCACACAGATGCAAGCACAGATAGCTAATGGTTTTACACTTTTACAGAATGCCAATGGTGATTATTACAGCTGTTTGGGCACAATGGAACAAGTACATCCGATGGTGGCTATCCGTATGAACGACAAGAAGAATACGGGCAACAGCCTGATGGGTACCCTATATGCCAATTTTACTCCGATTAAGGATTTAGTGTTCACCACTCGTTTGGGTTATCGTATTGCCACGGATAATACTTACACTCACAACAATTTGTATTATGGTTCTGCCTCAGCTTCAAATAAAGACAGAAACGGCGTAACTCGCACCAGCTTATCTACTACTTATTACCAATGGGAGAACTTTGTCAACTATAATACCACCTTGTTGGATACACATAATATCTCTGCCATGTTGGGTATGTCTTATTCGCAGTCTGACCAGATTTATGTGTCTGCTGGTGTAGACAAGATAGCCAAAGATAACCTTTTGTATGCGGATGTGGACTGGCCGGCCGGCGATGCGGTAAAAAGTACCGGTGGACATAATTATATTTACCGCAAACTGTCTTACTTTGGTCGTGTGGGTTATGACTATAAGAACCGCTACATGGCTCAGTTTGCCATGCGTGCTGACGCTGCTGATGCTTCTGTATTGCCTCCGACGAATCGCTGGGGATACTTTCCTTCTGCTTCGGTGGGATGGACTATATCCAATGAAGACTTTTTTGCAGAGAACAATCACACTCCTATTACATTTCTGAAAGTGAGGAGCAGTTGGGGACAGAATGGTAGTACAAGTAATCTGAGTGGGTATAAATATTCTAATGCCTTGATTACGAATGCAGCTGGGTATCCTTTCAGCAATAGTAAAATAAATTATATGACATCTGCTCAGCCTTCCCAACTTTATAATCCTGATTTGAAGTGGGAAACTTCTGAGCAATTGAATATTGGTCTTGACCTTCGCGCTTTCAAGGACCGCTTTTCTTTGAGTATGGATTGGTATAAGAAGAAAACGAAAGATTTGATTGTATCTAACATTATTATTCCGTATGAGGCAGGAAATTCTGCTGCTCCTATGAATGCTGGTAATGTAGTAAATGAAGGTTTTGAGCTGGAAGCTTCTTGGCGCGATAATATTGGAGATTTTAGCTATTCGGTTTCAGGAAACATCGCTACGTTGAAGAATGAAGTTACTTACCTTGATCCACACGTTAGTGGTGGACGTATTGAAGGAAGTACTACAATGGCTTCCAATGGTTCATTCTCTGCTTTTGAGGAAGGTTTTCCGGTATGGTATTTCCGTGGTTATCAAGTAGACCATTTGAATGAAAACGGTGATCCCGTATTCAGAGATAATGATGGTAATGGTTCTATCAATGCCAATGACAAGGCTATGATTGGCAAACCAATGCCGGATTTTACTTATGGTCTTACGTTGACAGCCAGCTACAAAAACTTTGACTTGTCGGTATTTGGTAATGGTTCGGTAGGTAATGATGTGTTTATGTCCTACAGCTATAACCGGATTCTGTATTCGTTGAAAGAGATGTACGATCAGCGTTGGACGCCACAAAATCTTTCTGCCAAATATGCTCGTCCGCAACTGACGAATGCGGATAAATACGGTTTGTCTGATGCTTATGTTTTCGATGGCTCTTATTTCCGTATCAAGCAAATTCAGTTGGGATATACCTTCCCAAAACAATGGACAAAGAAAATCATGATAGACAACTTACGTGTCTATGCATCTTTGGATAACTTTTTCTTGTTTACCAAATATCCTGGACTCGATCCTGAAGTGTCTTCTACTACCACAAGTGGTATGGGGGTAGACTATGGTAACTATCCGACAACAAAAAAGGTAGTATTTGGATTATCGGTAACATTTTAATATATAACCTTTTGAATATTAATAAACTTATGAAAAGAGAAATATTATTGGGATTAATGGCAGGTGTGATCTCGTTTACATCTTGCGACGTTGACTTATTGGACATTCCACAGCAAGGTGTGACAAATGAAGAGGCTTTTTATAAAACTGACCAGGATTGTGAAGAGGCTATTGCTGCCGTTTATCGTTCGTGGCGTACGGCTTTCTCCGGAGGTCATAGAGGAGCTTCGCAATATGCCAACGGCTTTTTCGTGAAGAATCTTTTGGCAGATGATTTTAATACAGGAGGTTCACGATCAGACCAGACTTATGCACAGGAAATATTTGAAAGTGCAGCCATGCCTACTAATGGCTGGATAGAGACTTATTATAAGGATCTGTATACTACGATCTATTTATGTAACCTGGTGATAGAAAAATTCAATTCAGAGGACAGTGTCATTAAAGCTCGCAATATTGCTGAAGCTAAGTTCTATCGTGCGCTTTGCTATTTTGAACTGACTACTCTTTGGGGTAATCCTCCTTTGGTAGATAGGGTGTTGAAGAATTCGGAAGAATATAAAGTGTCTAATTCTACACGTGAAAAATTGTGGGAGTTTATTGAAACAGATTTGACGGAAGCTATTAATTCCGGTGTGCTTACTTCGAAAACTAGTGTGGATGATAAGGATGGATGTACCCGTGCTACTTTGGAAGCAGCCAAGACATTATTGGGCAAGTCTTACTTATACCAACAAAAATTTACTGATGCTAAAAGTCTGTTCAAGGATGTTATTGGTTCTGGTAAGTATGATTTGGAAGACGATATCAATATTTTCTATCATACAGCAGGAAATGGAAGTAAGGAATATGTATTGGAGTGTACCCGTCATTATGATACTGCTAATATGTATGCACAAGGTGGCTGGTATGGTATTTTGGCTAACTGGGCGTTTGGTTATGGGTTTATAGCAGGTCCGGAATCGTCCTCTCATTTTAGATTTAATGCAACCAGTGGCTATAGTTATTTCAATCCTACTAAATCGTTGTATGAGGCTTATGTAGCAGAAGAAGGAGTGGATGGGTATCGTGTAAGTAGCTGGATTCGTACCTTTGAACAAGTTGTAGGAATGAACATTGGTATAAATTCTACAGCAAATAGATATGGCAATGAGGGCTATTTCCGTTTGAAATGGTTGGCAAGCTTAGATGACGAAAATGTGTCATATTGGTGCGGTAATCAGAGCTGTACACCGGTTATTCGCTATGCTGATGTCTTGCTGATGATGGCAGAATGCTGTATTCAAACAAACGATCCTGATGCCGATATTTATCTGAATAAAGTACGTACAAGAGCTCAATTGCCTTCTAAGTCAAATGTTACGATGGATGACTTAAAGCTGGAACGTCGGTTAGAACTTGCTATGGAAGCAGTGCGTTTCCAAGACTTGATACGTTGGGGAGATGCACCTATTGTGTTGGCTGATAAAGGTAAGAAATTGCCAAACTTCCTTATAGTTCCTAAAGAAGGAAATGATTTGACTACTGCTAAAGGTATATATAATGCTCAGTATGATACTTCTGTATCTTATACAGAGAATGAAAGAGAATTGGCAGGTTGGACACCTAATCGTGATGAATTACTGCCATATCCGGAAAATGAGATTGAGGTAAATCCTAATATTGTTCAAAACCCGGGATATTGATGTGGATTGATGATATAGCCTCTCTCTTTTTGCTGGGGGGAGGCTGTCTCTAGTTTATATGAAAGTTGATTATGTAGTTTATAATGTATTATCTGTGTCAAGAGATTCTTAAATATATGATTATGAAGAAAGGTTTATTATTTATAGTTGTTCTATTTTCTTTTGTGGGAACATGGTCACAAGTTGTTTTCAAGAATGATGAGGTGACTGTATCTAAGCTGAAAGATAAAACATGGGTGTTTGAAACATGGGATTTTACTACTATGTATTTGTTGGAGGGTAATGATAAAGCTGCATTGATTGATGCGGGTACTCGTTGCGCTGATTTGGATAAGATTGTAGAGAGTATCACTAATAAACCTTATGATGTCATTATCACTCACGCACATCCGGATCATGCTGGGTGTATCGGCTATTTCGACGAGGTTTGGATGCATCGTAACGATAGTATACTTATCAAGGAACGAACAGTGAACTATACTGGTAAGGTACGTTATATGGAGGAAGGACAAGTATTTGATTTGGGAGGACGTAAACTGGAAGTTATGCTGATGGCAGGACATACACCGGGTTCTATTGTTCTTCTTGACCGTGAACAAGGAGATTGTTATTCGGGTGATGCTTTCGGCTCAGGAGAGGTATGGTTGCAATGTGTACCAATGTCTCCAATAGAAACTTTTTATCAATCTTGTTGTCGTATGGAGAAACTGATGACGGATGGAAGTATCAGTAGAATATGGTGTGGACATTATCCATATTTAAAGAATTATCTGTCTCTAAGCTATATTCAGACTATGAAAAAAATGTCCCGCCGGTTGGCTGATGGAGAACAAAATGGAGCCAGACCATACAATAATTTTGCAATTCCGCAACCCTCTACAACTCGTAGCATATCTGACGGTTTTTGCAAGATTGTTTATGATGTCAGAAACATTGTCATTAAAAGGAAAAGTATTGACTCGCATCATGCAATTATATTGGATCGTCTCCCCAAAGTAGAGCAAGAAGCATATATGTATCGTGATACTTGTACGCAGGTTGATGGCCGTTTTGCGGGCTTTTCTCCTTTTTTCCTTATATATCCGGATAAACGTTGTGACGTAACTCAAGCTGAATCCTTGATTAAGGAGATGGGGATGGATAGTATTCTACATAAATTTTCTGCATCGGTATGTGTTATGAATCCTTTGGGTAATACTTATGATATGGAAAAAGATTTGTCGGCTTTCCAAACTTTTTTTAAAGGTATGCGTGTTGTTAATAATCTAAAAGTTATAGGTATTGGACAAGGAGCAACTTTTGTGAACAAGGCCATAGCACGGAACGCTGAGGCTGTGGCTGGTATAGTTACTATTGGCGGTAATCCTGGCAAGTATGAACTAGATGATTGTCCTGTACCGACATTCGTTGCTGGTGCTAGAAGTAAACAGGTGACCAACTCTTATGTAAAACTTAATAAGGCTGTTAAGACTGCAGTAAAGGGCAACCTAACATTCTATGTCAATACAGATGAAGAACTGTTGCAAGTAGTTTCATCGAGCGATACAAGTGCATCGTTGAAAGAGACTTTTTTGGAAGCTTGGGTTCAAGTGTTGTCTAAAAACTATCGTTTTAATAATTATAAACATACATGGTATATGGGAGGTACTCCTGAAAAGTATGGAACTTATGAGCTTGAACCATATATCATGCCTGAAGAGTGGGGGATAACTCGGCGGGTTATGGAAACGAATTTGCTGGGTACTGGAACTTTTTTGTGGTATGAATTTCATCCTGAAGCAACATTGAAAGCGCCTAGAGGAACTGTACCTTTATTGCTCTTGCTGCATGGCAATGAGAATGATCCGCGTACACAAGCTGAGACCTCTGGTTTCATTGAACTCTGCGCAAAAGAAAATTTTGTAGTTGTGGAACTTGAATGGCAGGGTAGTAAAGATTATGCCCGGATGGGTATGGATGGTATTGAACAGGTTGTATATTATTTGTTGAAGACTTATCCTCAGCTTGATGCTTCACGTGTCTACACAGAAGGTTTGTCTGCTGGATCTGCCACTTCTACAGGATTAGGAATACGAAAATCATATCTGTTTGCTGCGGTAGGTGGCTTTTCGGCAGGTATATTGCCTGGAAGTTACCGGTTTGATTGTGATCGGCAATCTTTGTTGGGTGAAGCGATCCAAAAGAGTGGTGCAGTAGAAATGCCCTATTTTTCTGCAACAGGAACCAGTGATACTGTAGTACCATTTATAAATAAAGATAATTGGCAGAAGAATGCTTTTTTTGCTGCATGGCAAATATATCAGATTATGAATGGTATGTCGGTTACAGAACGTCCAGATTTTAGTAAGGACACTATTTTTGGTATTACTCTTGAGAATCGTGAAACAATTTGGACGAATAAAGGTATTTCGATGGAAACTGGTGTGTTGAGTAAAAATGGGGTACCTCTTATTCAGATGGTTGCGGTCAATGATTATGGACATTGGAATTTTAAACCTGCAGCAAAAATGATGTGGGATTATTTTATGCAATTCTCACGTGATCCACAAACGAAGGAGCTTATTTATCATGGAAGAAAATAATAAAGTTGATGTCTTGATATAATATATAGTGAAGCATTAGAGATGTTTTATAAAAATGATGCGAAATAGGTATCTTTTTTATTGAAACAACGGTCTTCCCTCCCACCTAACTTAGATTGCTTGTACGTGAATGTATGGGTGACGGCGATGAACGATGGTACGAAGCTAAACTAATAATTAAATTAATTTGTAAATGAAAAAATAAAGAATATGAACTTGAGGCGGTATATGTTATTTGCCGTACTGCTTCTGTATTGTCTCTCTTTCAGTTAGGCGCAAACCTAAGCCTTGAAAGTGGCAGGTATAGTGACGGACAACCTAAATGAACAGATGATTGGTGTAAGTATTCTGGAGAAAGGCACTACTAACGCTTGTATTACCAATATTGACGGTGATTACTTTTTGAATGTGAAGAATACTGGTAAGTTAATGGAACGTGAAGCTGTATAGTTATATGTTAAGGCTCCCAAGAGTGGTATGGGCAAGCCTGCCAAGGAGTTGAAGGCCTTCGGCAAAACTGCCTTGCTCCAGTCGGGCGAGAGCCAGGCACTGATTCTGACTTGGAACGTGATGGGCATGGCTTCCTTCAACGATAAAATCAATGCTTGGGAATTGGCAAAAGGTGAATACAAGTGGATGGTAGCTGCCTCCTTTGCAGACATACGTTGTATCGTCACCCAAAAGGTTGCCAAAGCACGAAAGGATAAGGCAAACGATGCAATGAAGTTGCTGTTGTCTTGAATGAGGTTAGAGCTAGCGGTAAGTATAAACTTTATGATGGAAATTATGAGGATATCTTGACCTACAAGGCTGAGTATAATTGTGAAAGTATGCTCGAAAGTAACCGTATTTTTGATGCAAGTAATTCCATGGATGAGTTCAGTTTCTTTGAGGTGATGAATCATTGGCGCACTGATAAGTTGGATATGTCTGGCTCTAACAATCAGTTTAATGGTACCGGATGGGGATTTATGGTTCCTCAGAAAAAGTTGTATGATGCATTTGTTCAGGAAGAGGGTGTAGATGGTTATCGGTTGAATCAGACAATGAAAACCTATGACCAAATTTCTCAATTAGGTGTCAAGGTTGCCAAAGGGCAGAGTTTGATTAATGAAGGTTATTTCATGTGGAAGCGTCGCTTCTCGAATGTAGAATCTCCTGCTGGGTTCTGGTGTTCATATAATAACTATCGTTGGATGCGTTATGCTGAAGTCTTGTTACTGGCGGCTGAAGCAAACCTGAAGGATGGCAATCAATCTGAAGCTGATGCTTGCTTGAATGAGGTGCGTCAGCGTGCAAGATTGGATGCCAAGACAGCTACCCTGGATGCCATTAAATTGGAAAAGAGACTGGAACTCTGTTCTGAATATACCCGTTATCAGGATATTATCCGTTGGAAAGATGCGGAGGCTTTGCTTAAGGATCAGGGTGAAAGAACACCTATCTTGTCAAATAAGGCAGGAAAAGATGAGCCGGATAATGTAGCGGTAGAATACATTCAGTATAACAAGGATAAAACGCGTTATGGTTTCAAGGAAAGACATTATTTGTTGCCTATTCCGGCAAAGGAAATCCGCTTGAATCCGAATATGGAACAAAATGCAGGTTGGTAAAGCGCATAAAGAATCAAAATCTAACTTCGTCATCTGATGCAGATAGACAAAATTAGATTTTTCTAACTGATTAATTGTTTGTAGAAGAAGTCCCCCGTGGAAATCATCTAATTGTACGGGGGCTTCTTTTGTGGCTTTTTAAATATAATATATATGAGAAGATTGTCAATTACTTTATTTTCACTCTGTCTGGCATCTGCCTTGACTGCACAGACGACCGGTTCGAATCAGTCAGTCAGACTGCGTGCCGATAATATCGACGAAGTAGTCAGTGCCATGACCCTCGAAGAGAAGGTACACCTCGTTATCGGTTGTGGAATGTCGATGGGAAGTGATACCAAGTTTCCCGGAACAGCGGGACGTACTTACGACATTCCCCGACTGGGTATCCCTTCCGCCTATCTTGCCGACGGACCGCACCGGTTGGCGATGGCTGCCAAGCGGGAATTCGACAGCCGTACTTATCATGCTACGGAATTTCCTTCCAGCACCACGGTGGCAGCAACTTTCAATCCGGATGCAGCCCACAAGGTGGGACGTACTTTGGGTACGGAGGTGAAGGATTATGGTTTGGATGTGTTGCTGGCACCGGGTGTCAACCTGATGCGAAATGTGCTCTGCGGACGTAACCATGAATATTATTCGGAAGATCCGGTGCTGACCGGCAAAATGGCTGCTGCTTATATCAACGGAATCCAGAGCCGGGGGACAGGTACCTGCCTGAAACACTTTGCCGTAAACAACCAGGAGACCAACCGCAATAACAACGACTCTCGCCTGACACAGCGCCCCTTGCGCGAGCTGTATTTGAAGTGCTTTGAGATTGCTGTCAAAGAGTCTCAGCCCTGGAGCGTGATGACCGCCTACAATAAGGTGAACGGCAAATATACCTGCGAGGACCGCGAACTGACAGAGGACATCCTCCGCGACGAATGGGGATTCAAGGGACTGGTGATGTCCGACTGGAATGCCGGAAAAGATGCCGTGACCTCCATCGTAGCAGGAAACGATATGCTTCAACCGGGGCAGGACCGCCAGTATAAAGCTATTTTGAAAGCCGTAGAGAGTGGTACACTGGATTTGGCACTCCTCGACCGCAGCGTGAAGCGTGTGCTGGAGTTTGTGGTCAAGAGCCATACCTTTGCCGGCTACGAGTATCCCAATAAAACCGACTTGGAGGCTCATGCGCAAGTAGACCGTGAGATAGGTGCGGAAGGTATCGTGCTGCTGGATAACAAGCAGGCGCTACCCATGGCTGCCGGCATCAAAAAAGTGGCCCTTTATGGAACTACTTCCTATGACATGGTTCCTGCCGGCATGGGCTTTGGCAGTACGGGCATCGGTTATTACACGGTTTCTATGGTAGAAGGTTTGCGCAATGCGGGCTACACCGTGGACAAAGAATTGCTGAACCGCTACAAGAAGCATATGGCCGACGAGCAGAAACGGCTTTTTCCTCACGGAAAACCGCCTTTCGCCTTTACTCCGCTGCCCCGTGCCGAGGAGTTCCTGCCCACTGCCGAGGAACTGGCTGCACAAGTGAAAGCCAACGACATTGCCGTGCTTACGCTGGGGCGTGTCAGTGGCGAGGGCTGTGACCGCCGTGTGGAAGATTTCCTCCTGAAGGAGAACGAATTGGCTCTGATTAAGCAAGTGTCTGCCGCTTATCGTGCTGCAGGCAAGAAACTGGTGGTGGTTCTCAACATCTGCAGCCCGGTGGAGACTGCTTCTTGGAAGGGACTGGCAGATGCAGTGGTTTGTGCCTTCCAGCCGGGACAAGAGGTGGGCAATTGTATCACGGATATCCTGACCGGAGAGGTGAATCCTTCGGGCAAGTTACCCATGACGTTTGCCGTGAAATATGGCGATGCGCCGTCGGATGCTAACTTCCCTTTTGATTACGAGTTCAAGATGCCGTCGTTTGCTATGGGTACCGGCATGAACTTCAAGTCCGAAAAGAAAGAGGAGAAACCGAAGGAACCGGAGAAAAATGTGGATTTCACCAACTATGAAGAGGGAATCTATGTGGGTTATCGCTATTTCGACACTTTCGGTAAAGAGGTTTCCTATCCGTTCGGTCATGGTTTGAGCTATACTGCTTTTGACTATGCGGTAGAGAACGCCAAAATGGATGCCGACCGCTGTGAGTTGAAAGTGAGCGTGAAGAACATCGGCAAGGTGGCAGGGCGTGAAGCTGTACAACTCTATGTGAAAGCTCCGAATGGGGGACTTGACAAGCCTGCCAAGGAGTTGAAGGCCTTCGGCAAAACTGCCTTGCTCCAGCCGGGCGAGAGCCAGACACTGATTCTGACTTGGAACGTGATGGACATGGCTTCCTTTAATGAGAAAAACAGCTCTTGGGAGTTGGCTAAGGGTGAATATCAGTGGATGGTTGCCGCATCTTCGGCCGATGTGCGTTGCACAGCGGTACAGAGGGTGACAAAGGCACGCAAGCAGAAAGTGCATGATGCCATGCGGGCGCAAGTGCCTGTGGCTGTGTATCCGATGGTGAAGAGATGAGGGGGATATGCGTGAAAAAACTGATATATATCAATTAGTTTTAGAATGGAAAACGCTTATTTTGTAGTACATTTTTAAATCGATACCATGAAAAGATTGATACTCTCTCTCTTAGCCGTCTGCTTGCTGTGGATGGCAAATGCACAAAATCCTGCATGGGGACCGCAAAGCAAGGTAGTGACCGACAGCATCTACAGCCAGGTATTGAAAGCACACCGTGCCTACACCATCTATCTGCCGCAAAGCTATAGCAATGAAACGGATAGGAAATATCCTATCCTCTATTTGTTGCACGGCATGTCGGGGGTGAATACCAGTTGGTTTACAGACCAACGTGTGAAGGACGTGATGGACCAGTTGGTGGCATCGGGCGAGGCTTGCGAGATGATTATCGTCAGCCCCAATGCAGGAGGCAATCCGGCTACTTGCTGGAACGGCTACTTCAACATGCCGGGCTGGGCTTACGAAGATTTCTTCTATAAGGAGTTCCTTCCTTATATAGAGAAGACTTACCGGGTGAAAGGTGATAAGCGGCATCGTGCCATTGCCGGACTTTCTATGGGCGGAGGTGGAACGACGAGCTATGCACAACGCTATCCGGATATGTATTGTGCTGCCTATGCCATGAGTGCTTTGATGAACATCCCCGTCAGTGGTGAGGAGGTGGGAAAAGATCCCGACCCCACAAACAAGATGGCTGTGCTGACGCGTTCTGTGCAGGAACATAGTTGCATCAGGTATGTGGTTGAGGCAGATGATGCGCGTAAGGCACAGCTTCGTACAGTACAGTGGTTTGTGGATTGCGGAGATGATGACTTTCTGCTGGACCGTAATATAGAGTTTTTCCAAGCGATGCGTAATGCCGGTATCCCTTGCCAGTTCCGTGTGCGGGATGGCGGACATACCAGCGAATATTGGCATTCGGCACTTTATATGTGCCTGCCTTTTGTAAGTCGCAGCTTTGCTAAATAACAAAAAGCTAATTCATTTAATATAAGAAATTATGAAAAGATTATTAAGTTCGGCAGCGATGCTGCTGGTCTGCTGTGTCACCCTTTTTGCACAGCAAGCTCTTTGGGGAGGTGCGGCGGTTGTCTCTCCTGATATTCATGACGACAACACGGTTACTTTTCGCTTGAAAGCTCCTAAGGCTGTAAGGGTGCAGATTACTGGTGATTTTCTGCCTCCACAAACTATTAAGACTCCTCGTGGCGATTATGATGCACCGGGCATTGCCGATTTGACAGAGGGGAAGGATGGCGTTTGGGAATTTACTACTCCCGAACCATTGAAGCCGGAACTTTATGGATACTCCTTTATTGTGGATGGATTGAGAATGATGGACCCGAGCAATGTTTACATGATTCGGGATGTGGCTACCGTGACCAATGTATTTATCATCGGTGGTGACCGTGCCGATTTGTATAAAGTGAATAAGGTACCCCATGGAACGGTAAGTCGCATGTGGTACAATAGTCCTTCGCTGGGAATGGACCGCCGTCTGACGATTTACACTCCGGCTGGTTATGAAACCAGCGGCAAGCGTTATCCGGTATTTTATCTGCTTCATGGTGCAGGTGGTGATGAGGAAGCTTGGATTGCTCTTGGCCGTACTTCGCAGATATTGGATAATCTCATTGCACAAGGCAAGGCTAAACCTATGATTGTGGTGATGACTAACGGCAATGCTTGGCAAGATGCTGCTGCAGGTGAATCTCCCAAGGGTTTTGTTGCCCCCTCCATGCGTCCCGACGAAAGAGCGAAGGTGGCGGAAGGTGCTTTTGAACTCTCGTTTCCCGAAATTGTGAAGTTCGTGGAGAAGAATTTCCGCACTCTTGCCAATAAGAAGAACCGTGCTATTGCCGGGCTTTCTATGGGTAGTTTCCACTCTTGCAATATTTCCAAGTATTACCCGGACATGTTCGACTATGTAGGTCTTTTCTCCGGTGCAAGTACCGGAAACGATAAATCGACTTGTCCGGTCTATACCGACTTCGAAGGTAAGCTGAAGACTCAGTTTGCCAAGAAACCGGCTCTTTACTTCATCGCATGCGGCAAGACGGACTTTGTTTATAAAGGTGTGGCCGACTTTCGCAAGTTGCTTGACGACAATGGTTATAAGTACGAGTATCTTGAAACGGGCGAGGGACATATCTGGAGGAACTGGCGAATCTATCTGACGGAGTTCGCGCCGAAGTTGTTCAAATAAGAGGATTTGGTATAACTAATTTAATAACAAAATAACATACGTATCATGAAAAGAATTTCTATTTTGTCAGCTCTGTTGCTGATGTGTGCGATGACTTTCGCCCAACAAGCTCTCTGGGGAGGCGCTCCCGTGGTCTCACCTGAGATACACGACAACAATACAGTAACTTTCCGCTTGAAGGCGCCGAAAGCCGTAAAGGTGCAAGTAACCGGCGACTTCCTGCCTACGCAGAAAATCAAGACTCCTTTTGGTGAGTTTGATGGTCCGGGTGTGGCAGATTTGAAAGAGAACAAGGACGGTGTGTGGGAATTCACTACTCCCGAACCGCTGAAACCGGAACTCTACAGCTACACTTTCCTGGTAGACGGACTGAAGATTAACGACCCTGCCAACGTCTATATGATTCGAGACGTGGCAAGCGTGACGAATGTATTCATCATCGGTGGTGACGAGCGCATCGACCTTTACAAAGTGAATAAAGTTCCTCATGGAACGGTATCTAAGGTATGGTACAACAGCCCTACGCTGGGTATGGACCGCCGTCTGACTGTCTATACGCCTGCCGGATATGAGACAAGCGGCAAGCGCTATCCCGTCTTCTACCTGCTACACGGCATGGGTGGCGACGAGAACGCATGGAGCGAACTGGGACGTACGGCACAGATTCTGGATAACCTCATCGCCCAAGGCAAGGCCAAGCCGATGATTGTAGTAATGACCAACGGTAACGCTGCGTTGGAGGCTGCTCCGGGTGAATCGTCACTGGGTTTTGCCGCTCCCAGCATGAATCTGCCCAAGACGATGGAAGGTTCTTTCGAAACGGCTTTCCCCGACGTGGTGAAATTCATTGATAAGACTTACCGTACACAGGCCAACAAGAAGGGGCGTGCCATTGCTGGTCTCTCTATGGGAGGTTTCCACTCCATGCACATCTCCAAGCAATATCCGGACATGTTCGACTATGTAGGGCTGTTCTCGGCTGCCATCATGCCCAACAAAGATGTGAAGTCTCCGATTTATGACAACCTTGAAGTCAAACTGAAAACCCAGTTTGCCAAGAAACCGGCACTCTATTACATCGCTATCGGTAATAAAGACTTCTTGTTCCAGGCCAATAACGACTACCGCAAGATGTTGGACGAGAAGGGTTACAAATATGAATATTATGAAACCGGAGAAGGTCATATCTGGAAGAACTGGCGTATTTACCTGACAGAATTCGCACCGAAGATATTTAAATAAGATTATGAAGAAGAATATCATATCCATGGCAGCAGCAATGGCTGTTTTGTCAGCTTGCGGACCGGGTGTGCCGCAGCTTGGAAAGTCCTCTCTGGATGAGGTGATTGGCGCCATGACCTTGGAGGAAAAGGCGCATCTGGTAGTGGGTACCGGTATGGCAGGTTTCTCGGGTGACAGTGCCGTAATCGGTGCAACGAGAAAGCTGGTGCCGGGTGCGGCAGGAACCACATACCCGATTGAACGCCTCGGCATTCCCGCTGTGGTGCTGGCTGATGGTCCCGCCGGACTGCGTATCGACCCCAAGCGTGAGGGGGATTCGGCTACGTACTATTGTACTCATTTCCCTATCGGAACTTTGCTCGCCTCTACCTGGGACCAGGAACTGGTGGAAAGTGTAGGTCAGTCCATCGGTAACGAAGTGCTGGAATACGGTGCGGACGTGCTGTTGGCTCCGGCGCTGAACATTCACCGTAACCCGCTTTGCGGACGTAACTTCGAGTATTATTCCGAAGACCCGTTGGTGTCGGGTAAGATTGCCGCCGCCTACGTACGTGGTGTGCAGAGCAACGGTGTGGGTACCAGTATCAAGCACTTTGCTGTGAACAACCAGGAAACCAACCGTATGGCTACGGATGCGCATGTATCTCCACGCGCCTTGCGCGAAATCTACTTGAAAGGGTTCGAGATTGCCGTGAAGGAATCCGCTCCTTGGACCGTGATGTCCTCATACAACTACCTGAACGGTGTCTATACTTCGGAAAACAAGGAGTTGCAGACAACGATGCTGCGTGACGAATGGGGCTTCAAGGGTATGGTGATGACCGACTGGTTCGGTGGTAAAGATGCTGTGGCACAGATGGTGGCGGGCAACGACATGTTGCAGCCCGGTCTGCCCAAGCAGTACGAAGCCATCGTGAAGGGTGTGCAGGACGGAGCGTTAGATGAAGCCATCCTCAATCAGAATGTGAAGCGTATTCTGGAGATGATTCTCCAGACTCCCCACTTCAAGGGATATAAATACTCCAACAAGCCTGATTTGAAGGCGCATGCTGCCGTTACTCGCCAGTCGGCAACGGAAGGTATGGTATTGCTGAAGAACGATAACGGTGCTCTGCCGCTGGCTGCCGACGTGAAGAACGTGGCACTCTTCGGTTGCACTTCCTACGATTTCATTGCAGGCGGTACAGGTTCGGGCAATGTGAACCGCGCTTATACCGTTTCGCTATTGGACGGCTTGAAGAATGCCGGCTATGTGGTGGATGAAGCGCTGAAGAATAGCTATGAAGCTTACTTGAAAACCGAGAAAGAACGTCTGTCCAAAGATAAGAAAGAGTGGTTCATGCCCGATACCCGTCCGGCTGAGATGGCTGTTTCCGCACAAGTCATCCGCGAGCAGGCTGCCAAGGCCGATGTGGCACTGGTGACGCTGGGACGTACCTCCGGTGAGTTCCTTGACCGTATGGTAGCCGACTTCAACCTCACCAAAGAGGAACAGAACATGTTGAAAGCAGTGTCCGATGCTTTCCACGCTGCCGGAAAGAAGGTAGTGGTGGTACTTAATATCGGTGGTGTGATTGAAACTGCTTCTTGGAAGTCTGTTCCCGATGCCATCCTTTGTGCATGGCAGGCAGGCCAGGAGGGAGGAAACAGTGTGGCTGACGTGCTGAGTGGCAAGGCTTCTCCTTCGGGCAAGCTGACAATGACTTTCCCGGTGAAGTTTGAAGATGCCGCTTCTTCCGACAACTTCCCGATAGACATGCGTGTGAGCACCGACCTCATGAACAAAGGTGGGAAGAAGAACGACGTGAAGAACGTGGACTATACCAATTACGAAGAGGACATTTACGTGGGTTACCGTTATTTCGACACCTTTGGCAAGCAGGTTTCCTATCCTTTCGGTTACGGTCTTTCCTATACTACTTTTGCTTACGACAAGGCTGCTGTCAAGGCAGACAACGGTGTCTATATCGTATCTGTAGAAGTGAAGAATACCGGTAAGGTAGCAGGTAAGGAAGTGGTTCAGCTTTATGTATCCGCTCCCGATGCTGCAGACGCCAACAAACCCGAAAAGGAACTGAAAGCTTTTGCCAAGACCAAGGAACTGAAACCGGGTGAAGCTACTGTGGTGACGCTGAAAGTGAATGCTGCCGACCTGGCTTCCTATGATGAGGCTGCATCGGCATGGGTGGTAACTCCCGGAAACTACAAGTTCCTCGTCGGGGCTTCCTCACGCGACATCAAGGCTACGCTGGAGGCTGAAGTAGCTGCCGCAACGCAGAAGACGAACAACATCTTGAAACTTCAGGAACCGATGAGCCTCTTGAAGAGATGAGAGTAGGATTGTCTGAAAAGATAACAAATCATACCCTAAAAAACATCCTGTTGTACCCTTTGGTATGGCAGGATGTTCTTATCTTTGTGCCTCGTATAAACAGATAGTGCAACTATTATAAACCAATATCACAACCATGAGTAAAAAGTTAATCTTATCTTTAGCCCTATCAGGGTTAGTACTTACTGCTACGGCGCAGACCACTATTGCGCCTGCCATTCCAAGAGACGAGAAAATAGAACAGCAGATTGAGACTTTGCTGAAGAAGATGACGCTTGACGAGAAAGTCGGTCAGATGTGCGAACTCACTATCGACCTCCTGCAGAAACGCGCCAATCCCTTTGCCGGCCTCGACCCGAAGAACATCACGGTGAAGGACCTGCAAAAAATCATCAAGAGATACAAGCTTGAAAAGGAATTCAAGCTGGGCAAGGAGATGCCTTCGCAGGATGTGATGATGAAGCTCTATATGCGTATCCAAGGCATTGAGAATGCCAAGGGCTTCCAGTTGGACGAGGCGATGCTCGACTCTGTCATCGGAAAATACAAAGTAGGCTCCATCTTGAACGTGCCCAACGGTGTGGCACAGAGCGTGGAGAAGTGGCAGGAAATCATCAAACGCATTCAGGAGAAATCCATGGAGGTGATGGGTATTCCTTGTGTGTACGGTGTAGACCAGATACACGGAACTACCTATACGCTGGGTGGTACTTTCTTCCCGCAAGGCGTCAATATGGGAGCTACCTTCAACCGTGAACTGACACGTGAAGGTGCACGCATCTCCGCTTATGAAACAAAGGCGGGAAGCATTCCCTGGACGTATGCCCCGGTGACCGACCTCGGACGTGACCCGCGCTGGCCGCGTATGTGGGAAAACTATGGTGAAGACGCCTACGTCAATGCCGAAATGGGACGTGAAGCAGTTATCGGTTTCCAGGGCGAGAACCCCAACCTGATTGGCGAGAACAACGTTGCCGCTTGTATGAAGCACTATATGGGTTATGGTGTTCCCGTTTCCGGTAAGGACCGTACGCCGTCTTCCATCACCGAGCAGGATATGCGTGAGAAGCATTTCGCTCCTTATCTGGAAATGGTGAAAGCAGGTGCCCTCTCCGTGATGGTGAACTCCGCCATGAACAACGGTCTGCCTTTCCATGCCAACTATGAGCTGCTGACCAAGTGGCTGAAAGAAGACCTCAACTGGGACGGTATGATTGTGACTGACTGGGCGGACATCAACAACCTTTATAGCCGCGACCACATAGCCAAGGATAAGAAGGAAGCCATCAAGCTCGCCATCAATGCCGGCATCGACATGTCGATGGACCCGTACGACTGGAAGTTCTGTACACTCTTGAAGGAGCTGGTGGAAGAAGGTGAAGTTCCCATGAGCCGTATAGACGATGCTGTACGTCGTGTGCTGCGTTTGAAGTACCGTCTCAACCTATTTGAAAAGCCCTATTATGATTTGAAAGACTTCCCCTTGTTCGGTGGTGCAGAACATGCCGCCGCCGCCCTCCAGGCTGCCGAGGAATCTTTGGTACTCCTGAAGAATACAGACGGTATATTGCCGCTGGCAAAAGGCAAGAAGTTGCTGGTTACCGGTCCGAATGCCAACTCCATGCGTTGCCTCAACGGCGGCTGGTCCTACTCTTGGCAGGGTGACAAGGCCGATGAGCATGCAGGCCAATACAATACGATTCTTGAAGCCTTCACCAATAAATTCGGTGCGGACAATATCATTTACGAAGCCGGTGTCACTTATAAGCAAGGTGGCAACTGGTGGGAAGAAAACACTCCGGAGATAGAGAAAGCTGTAGCTGCCGCTGCCGGTGCCGACTACATCGTTGCCTGCATCGGTGAGAACTCTTACTGCGAGACTCCGGGTAACCTGACGAACCTCTTCCTCTCACAGAACCAGCTCGATTTGGTGAAGGCTCTTGCCAAGACCGGGAAGCCCATCATTCTGGTGTTGAACGAAGGCCGTCCCCGTCTGATTGCCGACATCGAGCCACTGGCTAAAGCGGTTGTCAATACTATGCTTCCGGGCAACTACGGCGGTGATGCGTTGGCAAACCTCATTGCCGGTGACGCCAACTTCAGCGGAAAGATGCCTTTCACTTATCCGAAAGAAATCAACTCTCTGATTACGTACGACTACAAACCGTGCGAACACATCGGCAAGCAGATGGAAGGTGCTTATAACTACGATGCGCAAGTGTCCGTACAGTGGGCGTTCGGTTATGGATTGAGCTATACCACTTTTGCATACAGCAACCTCAAGGTGGATAAGTCGGACTTTACCGCTGATGATGTGCTTACTTTCACCGTTGATGTGAAGAATACCGGCAACCGCATTGGTAAGGAAAGCGTGCTGCTCTTCAGCAGCGACCTCGTTGCCTCCCTTACTCCCGATACCCGCCGTCTTCGCGCTTTCGAAAAGGTGGAACTGAAACCGGGCGAGACAAAGACCGTGACACTGAAACTGAAAGGCTCCGACCTTGCTTTTGTAGGCTATGACGGCAAGTGGATTCTGGAGAAAGGTGACTTCCGCATCCAGACGGGTGACCAGACAGTGAACGTGGTTTGTACGGATACCAAGAAGTGGGAGACTCCGAATAAGTGATACGACAAGGTCTTTTAGACCTTTAGAACCATAGTAAAAGGGCCGATAGCATGAAACAAGCTATCGGCCTTTTATTTTTCCGCGTTGTCTTTCAACAGTATCTTCTTTCCGCTTGTACCTCCTTACTTCTTTTCTTGAAACAATAGAGATTGTATGCATGAGATGTACATCTCATGTTGTTTGAGATGCGCATCTCGTTGTGCTTGACATGTGCATCTCATGTAGTATGGAACGTGATAATTCATTTCATAAAGTATAAGCTTCTGTCTCATAAGATTATATGTTTTACCCCTTATCTTGAAGTGTTGAAAGGGCTTGTCTGTAATATAATTCCCGTTTGAACCGTTAAATCAATCTTTTTTTCTCTAATATTTTGTAGTCGAACAGATTATTTATATCTTTGCAACCGAAAATGGATGAAAGGTGGAGGGGCGATTAAGCTCCTCTTTTTTGTTCCTAATGGTTAATCTATGATAGAAAAGAAAACTGTTTGTCAGATTGTTGACGAGTGGCTGGCAGGAAAGGACTACTTCCTTGTGGAGGTGACAATCAGCCCGGATGACAAGATTTTGGTGGAAATAGACCACAAAGAAGGTGTTTGGATTGAGGACTGCGTAGAGCTGAGCCGCTACATCGAGTCCAAGTTGAACCGTGAGGATGAGGATTATGAGTTGGAAGTCGGTTCGGCTGGCATCGGACAGCCCTTCAAGGTACTGCAGCAGTACATTAACCACATCGGCAAGGAAGTGGAAGTGCTGGCAAAGGACGGCCGCAAGCTCAGCGGCGTGTTGAAGGAAGCCGACGAACAGCATTTCGTCGTGACCATTCAGAAGAAAGTGAAAGAGGAAGGTGCCAAGCGTCCCAAGCTGGTGGACGAGGACTTGACCTTTACGTATGAAGAGATAAAATATACTAAATACTTAATCAGTTTTAAATAAGACTATGGCCAAAAAAGTAGAAACTGTCAGCTTGATAGATACATTTTCGGAATTTAAGGAACTGAAGAATATCGACAGAACCACGATGGTAAGCGTACTCGAGGAGTCGTTCCGTAGTGTGATTGCGAAAATGTTCGGTACCGATGAGAATTACGACGTAATTGTAAACCCGGACAAGGGTGACTTCGAAATATGGCGTAACCGTGAGGTAGTGGCAGACGAGGATTTGGAAAACCCGAACCTGCAGATTGCATTGTCCGAAGCACAAAAGATTGATGCTT
The DNA here is from genome assembly GCF_003603495.1 of Bacteroides sp. AM41-16. Classification (NCBI taxonomy): domain Bacteria; kingdom Pseudomonadati; phylum Bacteroidota; class Bacteroidia; order Bacteroidales; family Bacteroidaceae; genus Bacteroides; species Bacteroides sp. AM41-16. The sequence continues at coordinate 52,827 of NZ_QTNE01000013.1, forward strand.
CTTATGAAGTGGGCGAGGAAGTGACGGATGAAGTTATCTTCGCGAACTTCGGTCGCCGTGCCATCTTGAACTTGCGCCAGACACTGGCCTCCAAGATATTGGAACTGGAGAAAGATAGTATTTACAACAAATACATTGATAAAGTGGGTACCATCATCAATGCGGAAGTCTACCAGATTTGGAAGAAAGAGATGCTGCTGCTCGATGATGAAGGCAACGAACTGTTGCTGCCCAAGACCGAACAGATACCGAGTGACTTCTACCGCAAGGGCGAGACCGCCCGCGCCGTAGTGGCACGTGTGGACAACAAGAATAATAATCCGAAGATTATCCTGAGCCGTACGTCGCCCGTCTTCCTGCAACGTCTGTTCGAAATGGAAGTACCCGAAATCAATGACGGACTGATTACCATCAAGAAGATTGCCCGCATCCCCGGCGAGCGTGCCAAGATTGCCGTTGAGAGCTACGATGACCGTATCGACCCGGTAGGTGCCTGCGTGGGTGTGAAGGGTAGCCGTATTCATGGTATTGTCCGCGAGCTTCGCAACGAGAATATCGACGTTATCAACTATACGTCCAATATCCAGTTGTTTATACAGCGTGCCTTGAGCCCTGCCAAAATTTCTTCCATCCGCTTGAACGAGGAAGAACGCAAGGCTGAAGTGTTCTTGAAACCCGAAGAGGTGTCGCTGGCTATCGGTAAAGGCGGTTTGAATATCAAGCTTGCCAGTATGTTGACTGAGTACACCATCGACGTGTTCCGTGAGTTGGATGAGGCCATAGAGGATGAAGACATCTACTTGGACGAATTCCGTGATGAAATAGACGGTTGGGTTATCGATGCCATCAAGGCTATCGGTATCGATACGGCTAAGGCTGTGTTGAACGCTCCCCGTGAGATGTTGATTGAGAAGACGGACCTCGAAGAAGAGACGGTGGACGAGGTATTGCGCATTTTGAAACAGGAGTTTGAAGAGGAGGAGCAGTAATGTGGTAATGTGGGTAATATGCTAATGTGCCAATGCAGATAGCATATCGGATGAAGTGCACACTCCTTTTTTCTCAGCCAATTAGCACATTAGCATATTGGCACATTAATTCATTAAATTAGTATGACGATAAGGTTAAACAAAGTAACAAGAGATTTAAATGTAGGGATTACGACGGCTGTCGAGTTCCTGCAAAAGAAGGGATTTACCGTTGAGGCAAATCCGAACACAAAAATTACGGATGAACAGTTCGAACTGCTCAAAAAGGAGTTTAGTACAGATAAGGACCTTAAGATAAAGTCGGAGCGTTTCAGCCAGGAACGTCAGAGCAAGGACCGCAACAAGGCGTCCGTGTCTATTGACGGCTATAGGGAAACGCAGGAGAAAGCGAAGCCCGAGGAGATTAAGACGGTTGTTCCGGAAGACGCACGTCCGAAGTTCAAGCCGGTAGGCAAGATTGATTTGGACAAACTGAACCGTAGACCTGCTCCTGCTCAGGAAAAAGAGAAAGAAGCGGAAAAAGCGGTAGAGGAGAAGAAGGTGGAGGAACCGGCAGTTGTAGAAACGCCGAAACCGGAACCTGCTCCTGCTCCCCAACCGGAACCACAGTCGCAACCGGAGGTACAGCCGGCATCTGAGCCCGAGCCGCAGCCCGTTTCGGAACCGCAGCCACAACCCGTTGTCAAGGAAGAGCCTGCTCCGGTTGTAGAGGCTCAACAAGAATCTAAAAAGGAAGAAATGATAGAAGCGCCTGCTCCCGTACCGGTGGCTGAAGAAGCACCGGTTGAAAAAGAGGGGAAAGAAGAAGGAGAAGAAATCTTCAAGATACATCAGCCTGAGTTTGTTTCGAAGATTAATGTCATCGGACAGATAGACCTGGCGGCTCTGAACCAATCCACACGCCCGAAGAAGAAATCGAAAGAGGAGAAACGCAAGGAGCGTGAAGAGAAGGAAAAGATTCGCCAGGATCAGAAGAAGCAGATGAAGGAAGCTATCATCAAGGAAATCCGCCGTGATGACAGCAAGTTGAAGGATACCGCTGCCGGCGATGCCAACGGCAAGAAGAAACGTGTCCGTATCAATAAGGAGAAAGTGGACATCAACAATGCTTCCAACTTCCAGCGTGGTGGCAACGACCGTGGACACGCTGGTGCCCAGCAAGGTCAGGGTGCCCGCCCGCAAGGTGGAAACCAGCCTGGTGGAAACAATGCCAATAATAACCGCAACCGCAATAAGGACCGCTTCAAGAAGCCGGTCATCAAGCAGGAGGTTAGCGAGGAAGATGTAGCAAAGCAGGTAAAGGAAACTTTGGCACGCCTCACTTCCAAAGGAAAGAACAAAGGTGCCAAGTATCGTAAGGAAAAACGTGACATGGCTTCCAGCCGTATGCAGGAATTGGAAGACATGGAAATGGCAGAAAGCAAGGTACTGAAGATTACGGAATTCGTGACGGCCAACGAGTTGGCAAGCATGATGGATGTTTCTGTTACTCAGGTCATCGCCACTTGTATGAGCATTGGTATGATGGTATCCATCAACCAGCGTCTGGATGCCGAGACCATCAACTTGGTGGCTGAGGAATTCGGCTTCAAGACAGAATATGTAAGCGCAGAAGTGGCGCAGGCCATCGTAGAGGAAGAGGATGATGAGGAAGATTTGGAACCTCGCGCTCCGATTGTAACGGTGATGGGTCACGTAGACCACGGTAAGACTTCATTGCTCGACTATATCCGTAAGGCGAATGTGATTGCCGGTGAAGCGGGTGGTATCACACAGCACATCGGTGCCTACCACGTGTCGCTGGACGACGGACGTAAGATTACATTCCTCGATACTCCGGGCCACGAGGCGTTTACCGCCATGCGTGCCCGTGGTGCCAAAGCTACGGATATTGCCATCATCATTGTGGCTGCTGACGACAACGTGATGCCGCAGACAAAGGAAGCCATCAACCATGCCATGGCTGCGGGTGTTCCTATTGTATTTGCAATCAATAAGATTGATAAACCGACTGCCAACCCCGACAAGATTAAGGAAGAGCTGGCTGCCATGAACTTCTTGGTGGAAGAGTGGGGCGGTAAGTATCAGTCGCAAGATATCTCTGCCAAAAAGGGTATCGGTGTACCCGAGTTGATGGAGAAAGTGCTGCTCGAAGCAGAAATGCTGGAGTTGAAAGCAAACCCGAACCGCCGTGCTACCGGTTCCATTATCGAGTCCTCATTGGATAAGGGTCGTGGCTATGTGGCTACGGTACTCGTTTCCAACGGTACCTTGAAAATGGGCGACATCGTGCTGGCGGGTACCAGCTACGGTAAGGTGAAGGCTATGTTCAATGAGCGTAACCAACGCATGCAGGAGGCTGGTCCTTCTACACCTGCCCTGATATTGGGCTTGAACGGTGCACCTGCTGCTGGCGACACGTTCCACGTAATCGAAACGGAGCAGGAAGCACGCGAGATTGCCAACAAACGCGAACAGTTGCAGCGTGAACAAGGTTTGCGTACGCAGAAGATGCTGACGCTCGACGAAGTGGGCCGCCGTCTGGCGCTGGGTGACTTCCATGAGCTGAACGTGATTGTGAAGGGTGACGTGGACGGTTCTGTGGAAGCGTTGAGCGACTCTTTAATCAAGCTGTCTACGGAGCAGGTGCAGGTAAACGTAATCCACAAGGGTGTCGGTCAGATTTCCGAATCGGATGTCTCGCTGGCTGCCGCTTCGGATGCGATTATCGTCGGTTTCCAGGTACGTCCTTCGGGTGCTGCCGCCAAGATGGCAGAGCAGGAGGGTGTGGATATCCGCAAGTACTCCGTCATCTACGATGCCATCGAAGAGGTGAAGGCTGCCATGGAAGGTATGCTGGCACCGACATTGAAGGAGCAGATAACGGCAACCATCGAGGTGCGCGAAGTGTTCAACATCACGAAGGTGGGACTGGTGGCAGGTGCCATGGTCAAGACCGGAAAGGTGAAACGCAGCGACAAGGCCCGTTTGATACGCGACGGTATCGTAATCTTTACGGGTGCCATCAATGCCCTGAAGCGCTTCAAGGACGACGTGAAGGAGGTAGGTACCAACTTCGAGTGCGGTATCAGCCTGACAAACTGCAACGACATCAAGGTGGGCGATATTATCGAATCTTACGAAGAAATAGAAGTGAAGCAAACATTATAATTGAATAATGTGCAAATATGCTAATGTGCCAATTGGCTGCGCGTACAGAAAATGCCGCAGGGCAATTGGCACATTTTGCATATTAGTTATTTGCTCATTGACCCATTAGCATATTGGTACATTAGCATATTGTCACATTGGTACATTAATTTTATGGCAATTATAGATATCATCATATTGGCTGCTTTCGGCTTGGGCGCAATCATCGGCTTCATGAAAGGTTTTGTGAAGCAATTGGCCTCTCTGCTGGGGCTGATTGTCGGTCTGCTGGCGGCAAAGGCTTTGTATGCCTCGTTGGCAGTGAAGCTGTGCCCCACGTTGACAGACTCTATGACAGTGGCGCAAGTACTGGCATTTGTCTTCATCTGGCTGGCTGTTCCTTTGCTCTTCTCCCTGGTGGCTTCTCTGCTGACCCGGGCAATGGAGGCCGTCTCGCTGGGCTGGCTCAATCATTGGTTGGGGGCTGGTCTAGGGGCTTTGAAGTACCTCCTGCTGACGAGCCTGCTGATTGGTGTCATCGAATTTATAGACGGAGACAATACGCTGATTAGCAAAACAAAAAAGAAAGAATCAGTGTTATATTATCCTATGGAAGAGTTTGCCGGGATATTCTTTCCCGCGGCAAAGGCGGTTACGGAGCAGATTGTAAACGGAGACTTTGACTGATACCGTGAACCGTGATTTTGTAATTCATAATTTGTAATTATAGAAGTGATGCAACAAGAAGAACCCAATAAATATGTAAAGGAACTCACTCAGGAGAAGTATAAGTACGGTTTCACGACCGACGTGCATACAGACATCATTGAGCGCGGGCTGAATGAAGATGTAGTGCGGCTTATCTCTGAGAAGAAGGGAGAACCGGAATGGTTGCTGGAGTTCCGCCTGAAGGCATATCGCCACTGGCTGACATTGGAGATGCCTACATGGGCACATCTCCGCATTCCCGAAATAGATTATCAGGCCATATCCTACTATGCCGACCCTACGAAGAAGAAGGAAGGACCGAAAAGCATGGATGAGGTGGACCCTGAGTTGATAAAGACTTTCAATAAGCTGGGCATTCCGCTGGAAGAGCAGATGGCGTTAAGCGGTATGGCTGTGGATGCCGTTATGGACTCGGTGTCTGTAAAGACTACCTTCAAGGAGACGCTGATGGAGAAAGGAATCATCTTCTGCTCATTCAGCGAGGCTGTACGCGAGCATCCCGACTTGGTACAGAAATATCTCGGTTCGGTGGTGCCTTATCGTGACAACTTCTTTGCGGCACTGAACTCGGCGGTGTTCTCCGACGGTTCTTTTGTCTATATCCCGAAGGGGGTACGTTGTCCGATGGAGTTGTCCACCTATTTCCGCATCAATGCCCGCAATACGGGGCAGTTCGAAAGAACCTTGATTGTGGCGGATGATGATTCGTACGTTTCTTATCTGGAAGGGTGTACGGCTCCGATGCGTGACGAGAACCAGTTGCACGCGGCCATTGTGGAAATTGTGGTGCACGACCGTGCAGAAGTGAAATACAGCACCGTGCAGAACTGGTATCCCGGTGATGCCGAGGGCCGGGGTGGTGTCTATAACTTTGTGACGAAGCGTGGCCATTGTAAAGGGGTGGACAGTAAACTGTCTTGGACACAAGTGGAAACAGGTTCGGCCATTACCTGGAAGTATCCGTCTTGCATCCTTTCCGGCGACAATTCGACAGCGGAGTTCTATAGTGTGGCAGTAACCAATAACCATCAGCAGGCAGACACGGGAACAAAGATGATTCATCTGGGCAAGAATACCCGGAGCACCATTGTGAGCAAAGGCATTTCTGCCGGAAAGAGCGAAAACTCTTACCGCGGCTTGGTGCGCGTGGCACAGAAAGCGGACAATGCTCGTAATTACAGCCAGTGCGACTCCTTGCTACTTGGTGACAAATGCGGCGCGCATACTTTCCCCTACATGGATATTCACAATGAAACGGCCATCGTGGAGCATGAGGCCACTACCAGCAAAATCAGTGAGGACCAGATATTCTACTGCAATCAGCGCGGTATTTCTACGGAAGATGCCGTGGGGCTGATTGTGAACGGTTATGCCAAAGAAGTTTTGAATAAACTTCCGATGGAGTTTGCCGTAGAAGCGCAGAAATTGCTTGCCATTTCGCTGGAAGGAAGCGTGGGGTGATTTATAAATAGTAAATTGTAAATAGTCAAATAGTAAATATAAAGATGTTAGAGATAAAAGACCTGCATGCCAGCATCAATGGCAAAGAAATATTGAAAGGCATCAACTTGACCATACGTGATGGAGAAGTACATGCACTGATGGGACAGAACGGTGCTGGTAAAAGTACGTTGAGTAATGTGTTGGTTGGCCATCCTGCTTACGAAGTGACGCGCGGCTCAATTACCTTTAATGGCAAGGACTTGCTTGCCATGAGTCCTGAGGACCGTGCACATGAAGGAATCTTTCTTTCTTTCCAGGCTCCGGTAGAGATTCCGGGCGTGTCGATGGTGAACTTCATGCGTGCGGCTGTGAATGAGCAACGCAAGTACCGCCATCTGCCTGCTTTGTCGGCCAGTGAGTTCCTGAAGCTGATGCGCGAGAAGCGTGCCATTGTGGAGTTGGACAACAAGCTGGCCAACCGTAGCGTGAACGAAGGTTTCAGCGGCGGTGAAAAGAAGCGTAACGAGATATTCCAGATGGCGATGTTGGAACCGACTTTTGCTATTTTGGACGAGACGGATTCCGGATTGGATGTGGATGCTTTGCGTATTGTGGCCGACGGTTTCAACAAACTCAAGACTGCGGAAACCAGTGCTATGGTCATTACCCACTACCAGCGGTTGTTGGACTATATCAAACCCGATACGGTACATGTACTGCTGGGTGGACGTATCGTAAAGACCGGTGGACCGGAATTGGCGAAGGAGATTGAAACACGTGGCTTCGATTGGATAAGGAAAGAAGCAGGTGAATTATAAACTCATAATCTGAAAACATGAGTGTAGAGCAACAATACATAGACCTTTTCTCCCAAACGGAGGCGATGATATGCCGGCATAGTGCCGAGGTGCTGAATGCGCCGCGTGCCGTTGCTTTTGCTGACTTTGAGCGCTTGGGCTTTCCCACCCGTAAGGAGGAGAAATACAAATATACGGATATCAGCAAGTTCTTTGAGCCGGATTATGGCTTGAACTTGAACCGGTTGGAAATTCCGGTGAACCCTTATGAAGTGTTCAAGTGCGATGTTCCCAATATGAGCACTGCTCTTTATTTTGTGGTGAACGATGCTTTTTATGGCAGGGCTTTGCCCAAGTCCCATCTGCCTGAAGGGGTTATCTTCGGCAGCCTGAAGGAGGTGGCCGGGAAACATCCCGATTTGGTGAAGAAATATTATGGCAAGTTGGCTGATACGGCAGAGGATGGGGTGACGGCGTTCAACACCGCTTTTGCACAAGACGGCGTTCTGTTTTATGTTCCTAAGAACGTGGTGGTAGAGAAACCTATTCAGCTGGTGAATATCCTGCGTGGTGACGTCAATTTTATGGTGAACCGCCGTGTGCTGATTATTCTGGAGGAGGGTGCACAAGCCCGCTTGTTGGTGTGTGATCATGCGATGGACGGCGTGAACTTCCTGGCAACGCAGGTGATAGAAATCTTTGCCGGTGAGAATGCCATTTTCGATTTTTATGAACTCGAAGAGACACACACCAGTACGGTACGTATCAGCAATATGTATGTAAAGCAGGAAGCCAATAGTAATGTATTGCTGAATGGTATGACCTTGCACAACGGAACTACACGGAATACAACCCGTGTGACGCTTGTCGGTGAACATGCGGAGCTGAATCTGTGCGGTATGGCCATTGCAGACAAGAATCAGCATGTGGACAATCATACGACAATCGACCATGCCGTGCCCAACTGTACCAGCAATGAGCTTTATAAGTATGTCCTTGACGAGCAGGCTGTAGGTGCCTTTGCCGGTCTGGTTTTAGTGCGCCCTGACGCACAGCACACCAGTTCGCAACAGACCAACCGCAATCTTTGTGCCACCCGAGATGCACATATGTACACCCAGCCTCAGCTGGAGATTTATGCAGATGACGTGAAGTGCAGTCACGGCGCTACGGTGGGGCAGCTCGATGAAAGCGCTCTCTTCTATATGCGGCAGCGTGGTATCCCGGTGCGCGAGGCGCGCCTGTTGCTGATGTTCGCTTTTGTCAACGAAGTTATCGACACCATCCGTTTGGATGCTTTGAAAGACCGTCTGCATCTGCTGGTAGAGAAGCGTTTCCGGGGGGAACTGAACAAATGCCAGGGGTGCGCCATCTGCAAGTGATAGCTTATAATTTCGATTCATTATGAACAACGATATAAATAAGAGTAGTATCTTGGCTCCCCTCCCTATGGGAGAGGGGCTGGGGGAGAGGCTTCGAGCTGATTTCCCTATCCTTTCCCGTGAGGTATATGGCAAGCCGTTGGTCTATCTGGACAACGGCGCGACTACGCAGAAACCTCGCCAGGTAGTAAATGCCATTACGGACGAATATTATTCGGTGAATGCCAATGTGCATCGCGGAGTGCACTTCCTGTCGCAGCAGGCTACAGAGCTGCACGAGGCCTCGCGTGAGACGGTGAGACGTTTCATCAATGCTCGCAGCACGAATGAGATTGTCTTCACCCGTGGTACGACGGAGAGTATCAACCTGCTTGTCTCCAGCTTTGGTGAGGAATTTATGCAGGAGGGGGATGAGGTGATTCTTTCTGTGATGGAACACCATAGCAACATTGTTCCCTGGCAGCTGCTTGCCGCCAAGCGTGGAATTACCATCAAGGTGATTCCGATGAATGACAAGGGCGAACTCTTATTGGACGAATATAGGCAGTTGTTCTCCGAACGTACCAGGATTGTCAGTGTGGCGCATGTTTCCAATGTGCTGGGTACGGTCAATCCCGTCAAGGAGATGATTGCTTTTGCCCATGAGCAGGGTGTTCCGGTGCTTGTGGACGGTGCCCAGTCCATTCCCCACATGCCGGTAGATGTGCAGGATCTGGATGCCGATTTCTTCGTTTTCTCTGCGCACAAGGTGTATGGTCCTACGGGGGTAGGGGTGCTTTATGGTAAAGAGGAGTGGCTGGATAGAATACCTCCCTATCAGGGCGGTGGAGAGATGATTCAGCATGTATCTTTTGAAAAGACTACCTTCAATGAATTGCCCTTCAAGTTTGAAGCCGGTACGCCGGATTATATCGGTACTACCGGACTTGCCAAAGCTTTGGACTACGTTTCGCTGGTTGGGATGGACAAGATTGCCGCCTATGAACACGAATTGACCCAGTATGCCATGCAACGGCTGAAAGAGATTCCCGGTATGCGTATCTTCGGCGAGGCAGAAGACAAGGGTAGTGTCATATCGTTTCTGGTAGGTGATATCCATCATTTTGATATGGGTACATTGCTCGACCGTCTTGGCATTGCCGTACGCACGGGACATCACTGTGCCCAACCATTGATGCAGCGTCTTGGCATCGAAGGAACAGTGCGTGCATCTTTCGGGCTTTACAATACCCGGGAGGAGATAGATGTGCTGGTGGCAGGTATAGTTCGTGTCAGCCGGATGTTCTGACCAAAGCAAAGCTTTGCAACCTTTCTTTCATTCCTTGCGTCTAATATGTCAACAACTAAAAAAATGAATTATGTTAGTAACAACAACCCCGACTATTGAGGGTGGACGTATCACCCGCTATTATGGCATCGTTTCCGGTGAAACGATTATCGGTGCCAATGTATTCCGCGATTTCTTTGCCAGCATCCGCGACGTGGTGGGTGGGCGAAGTGGCTCTTATGAAGAAGTGCTGCGCGAAGCTAAAGATATAGCCTTGCGCGAGATGCAAGAACATGCCCGTGCTATGGGTGCCAATGCCGTGATTGGTGTAGACTTGGACTATGAAACGGTAGGAGGCAGTGGCAGCATGTTGATGGTTACGGCATGCGGTACGGCTGTAACGGTGGAATAAGTTCGCTCTACTATATTACAACATAGGAAGATATAAGAAATGGCAACCCTGTGAATGGTTGCCATTTTCTTTATAAGGAGTATCTTTTATCGGTTATTTGTACCAATCCTTATAATCTGTTCCATTGGAATTGACCCAATCCATAAAATGTTCAAAGCTCTTGTCTATCGGGTGGGTTTCAGGAGTATTGAAGTTTGTGGCTCCACTTAGATGAATGGCAAAAGGATAGTTGCCATTGGCTACATAATAGCTTGTCGGTACAGAGGACAAATCCTCTTCGGTATGGAATAGAGCCATGTCTGCCTTTTCAGTAGGAGGATAGTTGACCAAATGCACTTCGATGCGTGATTCTTTCAATTCGTCATGTACCATGATGAATGGATTATAAGGGGGAATTCCAAGCGTTTCGTGTGATAGTGGAGTCTTGAAGGTGTTCTTTATCTTATATGTAGCGGTTTTTGTATTTCTCTCTGTTACATCGAGCGCACTTAGAAATACATTGACGGTAGCTTTGGAAAGGTCTGTATCCAGTCCTTGTCCGTTGAAAGTTGTGGGGGCTTCCAATATTTCAGTTGACATATTGCTGCGTTCTGTATTCAGTTGGTAAGCGAAACCATTTTTGAAAGTGGCACCGGACCAAAGCAACTCATAGGTGTCTTCTGTAGAAAGGGCCTGATTGGCATCATTGAAGTTCAATACGGACTGGTATTTTACAATAACATCATTCAAGTCATAGTCACCCTTTCTGGGCCAATTATCTTCGAAAGCGATGATTCCTTTGTATTCCAGACTGTATTTCTTATCCTCGTTGCCACCGTCAGGTTTGATATCAGGAATATCCGGATTGATGATGGCTTCGATGGGGTTGGACCATACGTTGAATTGTATATCATTATAGTCTTGGTCTGTCCAATCTTCAAAGGACAATACGACAAAATCATCGATGCGGAATGCGGCTGTATGTGTACGGCCGTCCCCATTCAGCTTTGTAGTAGAGTAGAAAGGCTTATTGTTTCCGCCATAGAAGCTGTCATTCAATAGGAACCATCCGATTTTTACTCCATTGGGAAATACGGTGCCTTGGTCCACTCCGTCGGGGTCTATGTAATGAAGCTTTACACTTTCACCGCCTTGTAGTCCGGAAGCCTTTTTATTATAATAATTATCCATCAGAGTGTTTGGAAAAACAATGCATTTGGGGGCTTTTTTAATTTCACTTAAAGATGCGTCTGCCCTATAGCAATAATAGCCAAAGGCGCTCGCTGCACCGCTGGTTCCTCCAATTATCCGGATGGATACTTCCGCATTGCGCCCTTCCGGATCATTGATTTCAAAATCTATGGCTTGTCGGTATTGCTTAGGGCATGTGCCTCCTTCCTTCAAGGTCGTATTGATGATTGTCAATACATCACCGGGAATTGTGATTTTGTTGTCTGTGTCTAAATAATGAGGATATCCTTTGGAGCTCCATGTTCCTAATACATGGTATCCTTTGGGTGCCTGCCATCCCTCCGCCCGTGTTTGCGGATTATCATCGGTGGAATCCCATTTGATGTCGGCAGTAATGGCATCTCCTGCAATAACTGTTTTGAAGAGGGTGGGGACCCCTATATAAGAAGTATAGATATATGCTTCGTCCCCATGGTCCGAATTGATGATTTCCTTGCCGCTATATGCACCGTTACCGTCTGTCATGCGTCTGATGACCGGTTCCAGGTCTGTGCGTTTTATAATCTGGCCATCTTTGTCAATCGTGAACGGGTCTTCAAGATAGATTTCAAAAAGTACTTTATAGCCTTCGGGGACATCATACTTTACGTTTACTTGGATGGAAGATGTCGTAGAAAAATCAAAAGAGTTGGGAGTCTTCTCATCGTCTTTTCCATTATCGGGATTGTAGACGTCATGTTCGCATCCTATGGATAGGAATGCCAGCATAATGCTGCATAATGTCAAAGCCAGCATCTTGCATGTCAGGTTAGAATAGATTGGTTTCATAATGCCTTTGTTTTTAGCTTGTTTACTTGTTGCAAAGGTACTATAAAAGTTGTAATATATATCTATATGTGCTCTGTTCTTCTCATTAAATACAAAAAATAGGTAAAAAAGGGTACTGCTTGTTGTTTTATTCGCCAGTATAAATACATGCTTGCTTGGATTTCTTTTCTTTTTCATTTGCTTATTTCGTTTCAAATCAATATTTTTAGGCTTTCGTTCAACCTTTTAATACGAATAAATGCTATGGACCAAATCCTATTCTGGCTGGTTCCAGCCGCTTCTATTATGGCACTTTGTTTTGCCTGGTATTTCCATCGTCAGATGATGAAAGAGAGTGAGGGTACGCCTCAGATGATTAAGATTGCCGCTGCTGTGCGCAAAGGTGCTATGTCTTACCTTCGCCAACAATACAAGATTGTGGGCTGGGTATTTCTGGGGCTGGTTATCCTTTTCTCCATTATGGCATACGGTTTCGGAGTGCAGAACTCCTGGGTGCCGATTGCTTTCCTTACCGGAGGATTCTTTTCCGGACTTTCCGGCTTTTTGGGTATGAAGACGGCCACCTACGCATCGGCTCGCACTGCCAATGCGGCACGCACATCGCTGAATGCCGGACTACGCGTGGCTTTCCGTAGCGGTGCGGTGATGGGACTGGTAGTGGTTGGCCTTGGCTTGCTTGATATATCTTTCTGGTATCTGTTGCTGAATGCTGTAATTCCGGAAGATGTAATGACTCCCACCCATAAACTCTGCATCATTACCACTACCATGCTGACTTTCGGTATGGGCGCTTCCACGCAGGCATTGTTTGCACGCGTAGGTGGCGGTATCTATACAAAGGCTGCCGATGTAGGTGCCGACCTTGTGGGAAAGGTGGAAGCCGGTATTCCCGAAGACGACCCGCGTAATCCTGCCACGATTGCGGATAATGTAGGCGACAATGTAGGCGACGTGGCAGGTATGGGGGCTGATTTGTACGAAAGTTATTGCGGTTCTATCCTTGCTACGGCTGCCCTCGGTGCTGCGGCTTTTATCCACTCGGGTGATACGCTGATGCAGTTCAAGGCCGTAATCGCTCCGATGCTGATTGCAGCCGTCGGAATATTGCTTTCCATTATCGGTATCTTCTCCGTGCGTACCAAAGAGAATGCGAAGATGAAGGACTTGCTGAACTCACTGGCTTTCGGTACTAATCTCAGCTCTATTTTGATAGTTGTCGCCACTTTCTTTATCCTGTGGTTGCTGAAGTTGGACAACTGGCTGTGGATTTCCTGCTCCGTGATAGTGGGTTTGATAGTAGGTATCATCATCGGGCGGTCTACGGAGTACTATACTTCCCAATCCTACCGTCCTACCCAAAAGCTGAGTGAAAGCGGAAAGACCGGTCCGGCGACAGTCATAATTTCCGGTATAGGCTTGGGAATGCTTTCTACGGCTATTCCGGTGATTGCCGTGGTGATAGGTATCATTGCTTCTTATCTCTTTGCTTCGGGCTTCGACTTCTCTAATGTGGGTCTGGGGCTCTATGGTATTGGCATTGCCGCAGTAGGTATGCTTTCTACATTGGGCATCACGCTTGCTACAGATGCTTACGGACCGATAGCTGACAACGCGGGTGGCAATGCGGAAATGTCCGGTCTGGGTGAAGAGGTGCGTAAGCGTACCGATGCGCTTGACTCCTTGGGCAATACTACAGCCGCTACGGGCAAAGGCTTTGCCATCGGTTCCGCCGCTTTGACGGGATTGGCTTTGCTGGCCTCTTATGTCGAGGAAATCCGTATCGGGCTGACCCGCCTCGGGACTACCGAACTGTCGCTTCCTCATGGCGATGCCGTGGCTCTTCAAGATGCCACTTTCTTCGACTTTATGCATCACTACGATGTGACGCTGATGAATCCGAAAGTTCTTTCCGGTATGTTTCTGGGCTCGATGATGGCATTTCTTTTCTGTGGATTGACGATGAATGCGGTAGGGCGTGCAGCGGCCCATATGGTAGACGAAGTGCGCCGCCAGTTCCGCGAAATCAAGGGAATCCTTACGGGAGAAACGGAGCCTGATTATGAGCGTTGTGTGGCAATCTCGACGAAAGGGGCGCAACGCGAGATGGTGATTCCGTCACTGATAGCTATCATTGCTCCGATTGCGACGGGACTTATTTTCGGTGTTCCCGGTGTGCTCGGCCTGCTGATTGGCGGATTGAGCAGTGGTTTCGTGCTTGCCATCTTCATGGCAAATGCCGGTGGTGCATGGGATAATGCCAAAAAGTATGTGGAAGAAGGCAACTTTGGCGGCAAAGGCAGTGAAGTCCACAAGGCTACAGTCGTGGGTGACACCGTAGGAGACCCGTTCAAGGACACATCCGGTCCGAGCTTGAATATCCTAATCAAGCTGATGAGCATGGTAGCCATTGTGATGGCAGGGCTTACGGTTGCGTGGAGTCTGTTCTAGAAAGAGTTTTTCCCCGTATCCCACCAAAGGCGGGTGGCGCCGTTATCTGCGCCACCCAGTTTTTCCGTGAGGGTGGCGTATTGTGCCGGGTCGGCAGTGGCGGCGTCCGTTGAGAACGGAAGGCGGCGGATCATGATATCCGTATCAATCACTTTTCCGGTGTTGTTTTGGACCTTGAAAAGTTTGGGGTATCCGGTACGGCGTTGCTCAGCCCATGCCTCATAACTTTCGGGCCAGCATGCCAGCCACTTCTGGGTAATAATCTTTTCGAGTTTCGTCTCTATGTCTGCATCTTCTTCCCATTTGGGGGATATGGTAATCAAGGCTTTCATGTCCTTGCCTACCTTGCCGCCTGAGACTACATCTTTATAATCGGCAGGGGTTTTGTCGCTTTCCAGATATTCGGAGGCACCGGCACAGTCCCACTGTGTAAATGAAGTACTTACCCCGTATTCATAGCATGTGCGGGGATTCTCTTTGGTATAGCCACGGAGGGCTGCTTCGGCCCTGAGCAGCCAGACTTCTGCCGCACTCATCAATACGGCTCCGGTCTTTTCGCCGATGGTACTTGTGTTGAGGGAAGAGCAAAAACTGTAAATGTTGGCGTCACCGTCTTTCATGGGTAACCCGATGGGAATGCCTAACAACTGTTTTTGATAACCTTCGAGAAGGGCGGTGTTATACCATTTCTTGCCACGCGGGTCCTCATAACCGTTGATAATGGATTCCATCGAGGCATTCATGTAGACTTCACCCCAACCGGCAACGGCACACAAAGGATTGATATAGTTCTTGCCCATTACAGCGATGGTTTCCCTTGCACCTTCCAGTACACCTTGATTGTCATTCAGTGCTTTGGTTGCTTGGTCTTTGGCAAGTGTTGCATCCACATTGGAGATGCGCATGGCAAGGCGCAAACGTAGTGAGTTGGCAAACTTTAACCACTCCTTCAAGGTCTTGCCGTTGGTCAGCATATCATACTCTTTGAATTTGTTGTTGTCACCGCCCTCGTCCAGGTATTCCCTTATCAATTGCTGCCCTTCGTCCAGGTCTGCAAAGAAGCGTGTATAGGCTTCTTGCAGTCCGTAAACCCGGGGTGTCTCACCCAGTTGATGGTAGACCAGCGGACCGTATGTATCGGCAATGCGGTGCATCAGTTCCACTTTCAAAATTTCGGTAATGCCGAGGTAGCCTTTCAAGTTGTCATTGCCATAAAAGTTCTTTTCTGCCTTCTGCACCTCCGTGTAGACATATCCGTAAGTACATTGCCATGCGGCATTGGTCCAGCCTGAGTTCAGGTTGTAGCAGGCGTTGGATTTCATGAATTTAGGAATAGGGTCCATGAAGTAGCCGGAGAACATGTCATGGTTCAGGGATTGTGTCATCTGCCATACCCAATTTAAGCCAACAGAACCTATATTGAAGTAGATACCCGACTGTATGGGTTCGAATGGAGCAGTCAGGTTCTGGAAATCTATTTCCTTTTTGTCGTCCGAGAAACCTCCCTTGATTTCGTTGTCGTTCTCAAAACCGCCGGTGCAAGCTGCAAGCAGC
Organism: Bacteroides sp. AM41-16; assembly: GCF_003603495.1. NCBI lineage: Bacteria > Pseudomonadati > Bacteroidota > Bacteroidia > Bacteroidales > Bacteroidaceae > Bacteroides > Bacteroides sp. AM41-16. Next base: position 68,996 of record NZ_QTNE01000013.1, read on the forward strand.
AATATGCTATGGCAGAAAAGGAATATGATGCACTTGTTTTTCATAAGGTATTCATTTTAAAAGGTTAATCTTAGGTTAAAGCCGATATTCCGGGTAGTAGGCATGCCAAACACGTCTACTCCTTGATTGTTGTTGCCTACGGACATTACTGCATCGGGGTCGAACGGTGCTTCCTTCTTTAAGAAACACAAGTTGCGCGCTGCCAATGATACGTCGATTCCCTTTATGAATCTACTGTTTTCCAGTATCGTTTTCGGGAAAGAATAGCTCAGTGATACTTCACGGAGTCTGATGCAGGTTGCGTCGTACATATAATATTCGGAGATGGCATTTCTGCCGCCTACTGCGCTGTAGAATGCTCTCGGGTCGTTGAACTTCTGTCCCTGGTATTCTACATATCCTCGGGCGCGGGCATCTTCGGTGACTTTGGTCACGCCGTTGGCATCCAACTCAGACTGTGTCAGTGACATGACTTCGCCGCCAAAGCGGAAATCTATCAGGAAATAGAGCTCCAGGTTCTTGTAGGTAAGTGTGTTGCTCCATCCCATGGTGAAGTCAGGATTGGCATTCCCAAGCAAATCCTTGTTTCCGGTATTTCCTAAAGGTCTTTTGCTGGTTTCATCAACCATGATGCTGCCATCCTCGTTACGGCGGAAAGCATTTCCATAAATATCCCCCAGGCTGCCTCCTTCTTTGACGCGCATCTGATAGCCTGCGTTGAAACCTTCTTCGTAGTAGGAAAATTCCGGATAGTCAGGATGCAGGGTCACTACTTTGTTCTTGTTGGCGGACATGTTGATGAGACTCTTCCACGAAAAGTTTCTGTATAGTAGCGGAGTGGCGTCTACCGTCAGCTCAAAACCCTGGTTACGTATTTTTCCGGCATTGACATACCGGTATTTATAGGTGGAGCCCGTAGGATTGTCCATTCTCAACAACTGGTTCTTGGTATTGGTCTGATACCAAGTGAAGTCTATCCCGAAGCGGTGATGGAAGAAGCGCCATTCTGTACCGAATTCGATGGAGCTGCTGATTTCCGGTTTTAGGTCACCGCGCTGTTCTACGGTATTTACATTGATACTGCCGCCTACCATGATGATGTCTACCGGATTGGTGATTCCTATCGGGAGGTCATTACCGACTTCCGCCCATGAAGCGCGCACTTTTGCAAAACTTATCCATTTGGGCAGGGAGCAGGTTTTGTTAAGAATCCAGGTAGCTCCTATGGAGGGATAGAAGAATCCGGTATTCTTGCTGTCTGTGTGGGCTAATGTGGATGACCAGTCGTTACGTGCGGTAATGTCCAAGTATAGTAGTCCTTTCCAGCCCCACTGCATGGTGGCAAATACTGATTGGAGCGTGCGTTTGCTGTCGATGCTCTGATTTACGGCTGCTTTGGAGTCCATCACTACATTGGGGACGGTAAATACATTCGGTTTGTAGAGGGAAGCAAGCCTTGAGTCTATTGTCAGTGAATTGACTTTACTCATGTTGATGCTGGCTCCCAGTGCCGTATTGAGGGAAAAGTCATCAAATTCCTTGTTGAACAAGACCATTGCGTCACCGTAGACTTGGATTTCCTGGCTGTCCGACCAGATGTAACGTCCGTTTTCCTTGTCCTCGTATTTGCCGGCGATGTTGGGAGCTGTAGTGGCATACATCTTATTGTCGAATTTATCACTGATATAATCCACATTACCCCGTACCTGCAGGTTGAAGTAGTCCGTAATGTGCAGATTGGCTCTGGCCGATGCCACAGCGCGATAACGCTTGTAGCCACTGAGCACGCGGTTTTTCAGCCAGTAGGGATTCTGTCCCCATTCACTGACGGTACCATCTCCATTCTTTTCAATCCAGTTTTGTGTCATCATATTGCGGTCGGCATTCCACGTTTCAAAGTTTTCTCTGTAAGTGCTCATGTCTACGCCACGTGGGAAACTGTACAAGCTGACCAGCGGATTCAGATAATAGCCGCCGGTAGCAGGGGAGTTCTTGACGGTTTGGGTCATTAGTGTTGCAATGCCGTCCAGTTTCAGCTTGTTGTTGAAGAGGCTGGCCGTTTCGTGTAGGTTCAGGTTATTCTTCTGTAGTTTGTTATTGTCCACAATTCCTTTAGCCGTGGTGTTGGCGTATGAGAAATAAGTTTGTACCTTTTCATTTCCGGTAGTGATGGCCAGCGAATTGAAAGTGGTGATGCCATTGCTGAAGAATTCGCCTATGTTGTCATAGTCCGTTACATTGCCTTTTGTACCCCAGCTTGCCGTACCGCCATCTTCGTTCCGGCCGTATGTATTTTGGAATTCGGGGGTACTGATGGCGTGACTTACGGTCAGGTTGGAGGAGAATGTAACGCGCTGCAGTCCGGCCTTTCCCTTTTTAGTGGTGATCAGAATGACGCCATTAGCTGCCTGCGAACCATAAAGCGCGGCGGCAGAAGAACCTTTCAGGATGTTGATGCTTTCTATGTCGTCCGGATTCAGGTTGGAAATCCCGTCACCGGCATCACGGTTCAATCCATCGTAGTTACCGCCGATTACGGTGGAGGTGGATTCTGTTGAGCTGTTCAGCATAGGAACACCGTCAATTACGTACAAGGGCTGGTTGTTGCCGCTGGCAAATGCAGAGTGTGCACCGCGAATGACGACTTTGGCAGAACCTCCTAAATTGGCGGTTTTATTGATTTGTACTCCGGCCGTCTTTCCTGCCAGTGTATTAATCATGTTCGGCTCTTTGGCACGGGTCAGCTCACTGCTGCTTATTTGTTGGGTAGAATAGGTCAATGAGGACATTTTCTTCTGGATACCCATGGCGGTTACCACTACTTGCTCCAGGGCGAGGCTCTTTTCTTCCATCCGGATGTGGAGATTATTTCTACCGTTCAGGGCAATGGTTTGCGGTTCATAACTGATGTAGGATACGACAATAGTGGCATAAGGAGGGATATTCATACTAAATTCTCCTTCGGTATTGGTGATAACACCATTGGCGGTCCCTTTTTCAAGAATGTTGGCACCGATAATCGGTTCGCCTTTGGAGTCCGTCACCTTTCCTCTTACAGTAGCCATTTCCTGCAGAGTGTCTGTCTTATCCTCAGCACTCCTGCTGTTTTTGGTTAAAACGATGTTTTTGCCTTCCATCACATACTTGATGTCTGTCCCTTTGAACATTTGGTCAAGTACTTCGGAAACAGTTTGGTTGCTTGCATTGATGTCGACGGTACGGCGTACATCGACGTTCTGTTTGTTATATACAAATAAGTATTCTGTTTGCGATTCAATTTGCTCGAGAACTTGCCCTACTCTCAGCCGGGCATTTTGAATGCTGACCCTGGCATTCTGAGAGTAGCAGTTCCCGCTGTACACCTGAAATATAACAAGCAGGAGAAGGAATAATGTGATTTTCATAGGTTTGCAATAATTGCTTAAAATCTAATTTTTTTAGATAAAAAAGCCTCATCAACAAAATTTTTCTCATATCTTTGTCACTGTGTTAAGTTAATAAATTGATTAAGGTCGATTTTTGACTGTTTCGGATCGGAAAGTATGGGGGTACTTTCCGATCTTTTTTTCTTACTCATATATAACAATTGAATCCTTTTCTTCGTTGATGCGGAACTTGAAAGGATGGTCTTTCGAGATGGTCCGCAGTATATGTTCGATGCCGTCCTGCTCTCTGAACTTGCCGGTAAAGCTGCCGTAGTTCAGCAGTTGAGGACTGGCAACGGTTATCTTTACATTATAGTATTTCTCCAGTCTACCGAGGATACCGCTGAATGGAGCGTCGTCAAAACAGTATAGTCCCTCTTTCCAGCGTAGATATTCATAGGAAGGAAGGACGGCCTTTCTACATTTTCCGTTTTCATTGAGAAATACCTCGTCTTTCTGCAACCTGGTGATTATCTGGCTGCTGTTGGCCGGATAGATATCGACGATACCTTCCACCAATGTGGTTCCGAACTCATGGCTCCCACTGTAGGCACAGACGTTGAAACTCGTTCCTACAACTTTTACCTTGTTCGTTTCTGTATGTACATAGAATGGGATATTCTTGTTTTTGGCTACTTCAAAGTAGGCCTCTCCGTCCAATTCCACATTTCGTTCGTTGCGTCCGAAGTTGGCGGCATATTTCATGGTGGACTTGGAGTTCAGCCATACGCGTGTTCCATCGGCGAGGGTAATTTGGGCCCGTTGTCCGGCAGGCACAGTGACTGTTTGCAACTGCACCTCCTTGTTATATAAAAAGTCGGAGGTGATGAAATAACCGGCAATGGCGACAATGGTGACGGCGGCTATACGGGCCGCCCAGCGGAGCATCGGCATGATGCGCACCGTTTTCTTTTCATTGTTTCCCTGCTTGTCCGAGAACAAAGAAATGTCGTATATCATGCGCTCTTTCAGGAAGATGTTCCGGTTTTCATCCGAGGCGTCTATCCAGTCGAGTATCATCTTTTCTTCTTCAACGGAAGTAATACCTTTGAAATATTTATATAATAGCTCTTGGTTCATTGTCAATAATTTATTTCTTTTCTAAAACGTGCTCTTTTTACCTTTTGTATATATAACCGGAAAGTGGGCGGTAACCCTATTCCGTAGAAGCATTTTTTAGGATATTAATATTATGAGTATGGTAACAAGATAATCTTTCAGTCTCAGCCGGAGAATCCGCAGTACTTTGGTGATGTGTGCCTCTACGGTTTTAAGTGATATGTCCAGACTATCGGCAATCTGCTTGTTTGCCAGGTTCTGGTATCGGCTCAACATGAATATCTTCCGGCTTTGCTCGGGCATTTCCTGTAAGGTCTTATTTACGATATGCTGTATTTCCGTGTTGAATATCTGGTCCGGTTCGCAGGCTTTCAAGGTGGAGATGCGTAAGTCCAGTTCGCGCAGGTTGTGGCTGCTGATGGTTTCTTCCGCTCGCAGACGCACCTGCTTGTGCTCGAGTACGTGCAGGGCTTTGTTCTTTATGATGGTCAGCAGCAGGGCATGCAGGTTACTGTTTTCTTCCCAGCGGTCTCGGTTTTCCCATAAGGCAATCATGGATTCCATCACAACGTCTTCCGCTTCTGCTTTATCCCTGAGATAAGAATAAGCAAAAGCCAGAAACTTTTCTTGGTTTTCCTGGAAAAAGCGTGAGAAAAGATTCATAGTATGTAGGCTCCTTAAACCGGACATTAATTGAGGTTCTTTATGGAATATAAGGCTTTACATAGCAAAAAAACATAATCTTTTTGGAATATGCAAGCATTATGCCTTGTTTTTTCAGAGCCATTTCTGGCAGTATTGACAAAAAGAAAGCCTGATGGGGTTCCACCAGGCTTTATATACTTAAAGAATAAGAGATTTCTTATTTCTTTTCCGGTCTTTCTTGTCTTTCCGGCCTCGGAAGCAATACTTTGCGTGACAGCTTAAATTTTCCGGTCTTCGGGTCGATGTCGAGAAGTTTTACGTCAATTTCATCACCTTCCTTGATACCGGCTTCTTCTACTGTTTCCAGACGTTTCCAGTCGATTTCGGAGATATGGAGCAAGCCGTCCTTACCCGGCAGGAATTCAACGAATGCACCGTAAGGCATAATGGAGCGTACCTTGCCTTTGTAGACTTCGCCTACTTCGGGGACAGCTACAATCCCTTTGATGATACGCATAGCATCATCGATGCTCTTCTTGTTGGTACCGGCGATTTCGATTCTACCGATGTTGTCCACTTCTTCAATAGTAATGGTAGCACCGGTTTCTTCCTGCATACCTTGGATAATCTTTCCACCAGGGCCGATGACAGCACCGATGAATTCCTTGGGAATGGTCATTGTCTCGATACGCGGAGCGTGAGGTTTCAGGTCTTCGCGAGGCTCGGCAATGCACTCGGTGATTTTGCCCAAGATATATTCGCGGCCTTCTTTAGCCTGCAGCAATGCCTTTTCGAGGATTTCGTATGACAGACCGTCCACTTTGATGTCCATCTGAGTGGCGGTGATACCGTCTTTTGTTCCGGTCACTTTGAAGTCCATGTCGCCCAAGTGGTCCTCATCACCGAGGATGTCGGACAATACGGCATATTTGTCTTCGCCTGCATTCTTAATCAATCCCATGGCGATACCTGATACCGGTTTCTTGATTTTCACACCTGCATCCATCAATGCCAGAGTTCCGGCACATACGGTAGCCATGGAAGAAGAACCGTTTGATTCGAGGATATCGGATACCACGCGTACTACATACGGATAGTTTACAGGAATCTGACCCTTCAATGCACGCCATGCCAGATGGCCGTGGCCGATTTCACGACGGCCTACACCGCGCTGTGCCTTGGCTTCGCCCGTAGAGAACGGAGGGAAGTTGTAGTGCAGAAGGAAACGTTCTTTTCCGTGTTCCAATACGTCGTCGATAATCTTCTCGTCCAACTTGGTGCCTAAAGTCACAGTAGACAAAGACTGTGTTTCGCCACGTGTAAAGATAGCGGAACCGTGAGGGCCGGGCAGGTAGCTGGTCTCACACCAGATAGGACGGATTTCGGTCGTCTTACGTCCGTCAAGGCGCTTGCCTTCGTCCAGAATGGAACGGCGCATCGCCTCTTTTTCCACATCGTGATAGTAACGGTCGATGAGGGCTGCCTTTTCTTCCAGTTCTTCTTCGGAGAACTGTGCCTTGAATTCTTCGCGGATGGCATCGAAAGCATCCATGCGTTCGTGCTTGTTCTTGTTTCCGGAAGCGGCAATGGCATAAGCCTTGTCGTAGCAAGCGTTGTGAACGGCCTTACGGAGTTCTTCGTCGTTCACTTCGTGGCAATATTCGCGTTTCACGGTAGAGCCTACTTCTTCTGCCAGTTCCATCTGTGCCTTGCACTGAATCTTAATGGCTTCGTGTGCGGCCTTCATCGCTTCCAGCAAGTCCTGCTCGGAAACCTCGTCCATTTCGCCTTCCACCATCATGATGTTTTCATAAGTGGCGCCCACCATCAAGTCCATATCGGCTTGTTCTAGTTGTTCGAAGGTAGGGTTGATGACGAATTGTCCGTTGATGCGTGCTACGCGTACTTCGGAAATAGGTCCGTTGAAGGGGATATCTGAAACTGCAAGTGCGGCAGAAGCTGCGAGTCCGGCCAGAGCGTCGGGCATATCTACGCCGTCTGCTGAGAAAAGAATGATGTTTACGTATACCTCTGCATGGAAATTATCAGGGAATAAGGGGCGGAGAGCACGGTCAACGAGGCGGCAAGTGAGGATTTCGTAGTCAGAAGCGCGTCCTTCGCGCTTTGTGAAACCGCCGGGGAAACGTCCGAATGCGGAGAATTTTTCTTTGTACTCTACCTGTAATGGCATGAAATCTGTTCCGGGAACTGCGTCCTTGGCGGCACAAACAGTAGCTAAAAGCATGGTGTTGCCCATACGAAGCATTACAGAACCGTCTGCCTGTTTTGCCAGCTTTCCCGTTTCGAGCGTGATGGTTCTGCCATCAGGAAGCTCGATCGTCTTAACAATTGGGTTAATCATAAAAAATGTTTTATATCTAATTTTCTTTCAAAATTCGTGCAAAGATACATAATTTATTCATGTAAAATGGTGGGAATGAGATAAAAAGTTTGTATTTAGTTGTTTTTTGCAGTTTTCTATATGGAAGAACGAGGGAAAATGCTTTGACTGAACTTGAAAAGAAGTATATTTGCAGGCACGTTTGCAAAACAAAACTGAAGATACGATATGAAGAAAATCTTTTTTATGGCACTTGCTGCAATAGCATTGGGTGCATGTAATTCCGAACCGAAATTCAAAGTAGAGGGTGAAGTGTCTGGTGCCGACGGCAAGATGCTTTATTTGGAAGCCTCGGCATTGGAAGGTATTGTTCCTTTGGATTCTGTAAAGCTGGAAGGGGATGGCTCTTTCCACTTCAAGCAGGTACGTCCGGTGTCTCCGGAATTTTACCGTCTGCGGGTAGACGACAAGGTTATTAATTTCTCGGTAGATTCGACGGAAACGGTTTTGGTAAAGGCACCTTATACCGATTTCGCCACTGCCTATACAGTGGAAGGTTCTCCGAATAGCTCGAAGATAAAGGACTTGACGCTGAAGCAGATGAAGCTTCAGGATAATGTGAATGCATTGCTGCAGTCGGTGCAGGCACATAAGATAGGTGCCGATGTTTTTGAGGACAGCCTTGCCTCTTTATTGAAGAACTATAAGGATGAAGTGAAAATCAGCTATATTTTTGCCGCTCCCAATACGGCTGCTGCCTATTTCGCCTTGTTCCAGAAGTTGAATAATTATTTGATTTTCGACCCTCTGAACAATAAGGAAGACATTAAGTGTTTTGCAGCCGTGGCAACCAGCCTAAACAATTATTATCCGGATGCCGACCGCTCCAAGAACCTCTACAATATTGTGATAAAGGGAATGAAGAATACCCGTACTCCGCAGCAGAAGGTGGTGGAAATCCCCGAAGAGGCAATTTCCGAAACCGGCATTATCGACATTAACCTGCGTGACATGAAGGGCAATACACGTAAGTTGAGCGAACTGAAGGGCAAGGCTGTTATTGTGGACTTCACTGTTTATCAGAGTGCCGTTTCTGCTACACATAATTATATGTTGCGCGACTTGTACGACAAGTATGCCGCCCAGGGATTGGAAATCTATCAGGTTTCTCTGGATGCAGACGAGCACTATTGGAAAACAACTGCCGACAATCTACCTTGGATTTGTGTGCGCGACGGCAATGGAATTTATTCGTCTATAGCGGCTTCTTATAATGTGAAGAATGTGCCTTCTGTGTTCCTGGTCAACAAGAACAATGAGTTGAGTGCCCGTGGAGAGAGCATTAAAGACCTGGAGGCGGCAGTGAAAGCATTGCTGTAACATGTTATAAATAAGAAGTTTTCGTTTAAATATGTTACAAAGCAGCCTTTTATGCTTGACACGCATTGTATAAAAGGCTATCTTTGCAAAGGAAAATCGGAAAGAGGGTTCCAGCATGCTGACCATGTTGGAATTCTTTTTTGTTTATAGTACCATTAAAAACTAACATAACATTTAAGGAGGAAAAAGTATGGCTTATATGTCAGAAGACGGCTACAAGAAATTGATGGCCGAATTGAAACACCTGGAGACGGTGGAACGTCCCAAAATATCGGCTGCCATTGCCGAAGCGCGTGACAAAGGTGATTTGTCGGAAAATGCAGAGTATGACGCTGCTAAGGAAGCTCAAGGTATGCTTGAGATGAAAATTAACAACTTGAAGCTGACCATTGCCGACGCTAAGATTATTGATGAGTCGAAGTTGAAAACCGATTCTGTACAGATTCTCAATAAGGTAGAGCTTAAGAACGTGAAGAATGGCATGAAGATGGTTTATACTATCGTTTCCGAAAGTGAAGCCAATCTGAAGGAAGGAAAGATTTCCGTCAATACTCCGATTGCACAAGGTCTGCTTGGCAAGAAAGTAGGTGACATCGCAGAAATTAAAGTTCCGCAGGGCATGATTAACCTGGAAGTAGTGAACATATCCTTTTAAAGGAAGGCAGGTCCGCATACGGGCTTGCCTTATTTTATAATTTATAGCTATGGCAACAATATTCAGTAGAATTATCGCAGGTGAAATACCTTGCTACAAGGTGGCGGAGGATGACAGATTCTTTGCGTTCCTTGACATCAATCCGTTGGTAAAAGGTCATACATTAGTCATTCCCAAGCAGGAAGTGGATTATATCTTCGATTTGAACGATGAGGATTTGGCGGCGATGCATGTTTTCGCCAAGAGAGTGGCACTTGCCATCGGCAAGGCCTTTCCGTGTAGAAAGGTAGGAGAAGCGGTATTGGGGCTGGAAGTGCCTCATGCGCACATACATTTGATTCCTATGCAGAACGAAAAAGATATGCTTTTCTCCAATCCCAAACTGAAACTGACGGACGAAGAATTCAAGGCTGTGGCAGAAGCTATCCGTGCAGTGCTTTAATCGGTTTATTTTCCTCCCCTAAATAAACGGAAGCGGGAGTTGGACTTCATCCAGCTCCCGCTATTTTTTTGCCTTCGGCACCTATCCTTTAATTTTTAATTTAAATGTATTCCTCTCCCAGTTTTATCTGGGCATCATTCACATATTTGCGGATGGTATGTTCTTCATCTTTCTTGCAAATCAGTAATACATTGTCCGACTCGGCTATGAGATAACCTTCCAAACCGTCGATAACTGCAAGTTTGTTGTCGGGCAGCACCACGATATTGTCTTTGCTATTATAGATGAGGGATTTACATTTTAAGGCTACATTGCCTGCTTCATCTTTGGGAGACAAATCATACAAAGACCCCCAGGTTCCTAAATCAGACCAGCCGAAATCGCCTAATGACACATATACATTGTCTGCCTTTTCCATGATGCCGAAGTCTATGGAGACATTGGGGCAAGCAGGGAAGTTCTCATCAATGAATTGTTTCTCTTGGACTGTTCCATACACATCTTTGCCGGGGGCCAGTTTGGAAGTCAGCTCGGGCAGCAGGGCTTCGTTTGCCTTGATGATGGTATTTACGTTCCACATGAACAGACCAGAGTTCCAATAGAATTCTCCACTTTCCACGAATACTTTTGCCAGTTCCAGTTCGGGCTTTTCAGTGAAGGTTTTTACCTTGTAGAAATTATCACCGGCGGCTTCGGCTATTTGTATATAGCCATATCCGGTTTCCGGACGGTTGGGCTTGATGCCGAGTGTCAGCAGATTGTCCGATTGGGAAACGAAGTCCAGCCCTTTTTCGATAGCTGCCAGAAATTCGCCTTCCTTCAGGATTAAGTGGTCCGAAGGAGCTACCACTATATTGGCGTTCGGATTCAAGGCGCAGATATGATAGGAAGCCCACGCAATGCAGGGGGCTGTATTCCTGCGTGTCGGCTCCAGTAGAATCTGTTCGGGTTTAAGTTCGGGAAGCTGTTCTTTTACAAGGTCGGCATACAAGTCATTTGTTACGATAAGTATATTTTCCATGGGGATTACCTGCTTGAAGCGGTCGAAGGTTTGCTGCAGCAAGGAACGTCCTGTACCGAAGAAATCCAGAAACTGTTTTGGAAGTGTCTTGCGGCTGAATGGCCAGAAACGGCTGCCGATTCCTCCGCCCATAATTACACAGAAATTATCCTTATTGGTTACCATGCTATTGATTTTAAAAGTTTCTGCTAATGTACTGCATATTTTACAAACAAGGAATGATTCAAGCAGGTTTTATCGTTTTTTTCGCCTTTTTTTAGGAAAAGTATTGCAGGTTTAGAAAAAAGCTGTATCTTTGCACCGCATTTGAGAAGTCAAACATGCCCAGATGGCGGAATCGGTAGACGCGCTGGTCTCAAACACCAGTGGATTCACTTCCATCCCGGTTCGACCCCGGGTCTGGGTACGAAATAAAGAAGCGGGGAAAGTTTTAATGCTTTTCCCGCTTTCTTTTTATACTTATCTTTTATGCCCTTTGCTCATGGGAACAGATATCTGGCAAGAGATAGAAGTACTGAATCAAGAATTTGTGAGGCTTGGTATCAGTCAGTCGGTAGACTATGAAAAGTACTACCTCTATTCGCTTATTACCCATTCTACTGCTATTGAGGGCTCTACACTTACCGAATTGGATACCCAGTTGCTTTTTGATGAGGGGGTAACAGCTAAAGGAAAGCCGTTGGTCTATCATCTGATGAATGAGGATTTGAAGAAGGCATACGAACTCGCCAAAGAAGAAAGTGCACAAAATGCGGAAATTACGCCTGTTTTCTTACAAAAATTGAATGCTGCTCTAATGCGTACTACTGGGAGTGTATATAATGTAATGGGCGGTTCTTTTGATTCTTCTAAAGGTGAATTTCGTTTGTGCGGCGTTACTGCTGGGGTGGGCGGGTGTTCTTATATGAGCTATCCTAAAGTTCCCGCTAAAGTAGAAGAACTTTGTTCTATATTGAGAGAAAAGCAAAAGAATATGGAAACATTTCGGGAACGATATGAATTGAGTTTCAATGCTCATCTCAATTTGGTAACCGTTCATCCGTGGGTAGATGGCAATGGGAGAACGGCTCGTTTGTTGATGAACTATATCCAGTTCTGCCATCATCTTTTTCCGACGAAAATCTTTAAAGAAGATAGGGGCGACTATATTCTTTCTTTGCGGCAGTCGCAAGAAGATGAGAACAGTCAGCCTTTCTTGGACTTTATGGCAGCGCAGCTGAAAAAATCATTTGCGTCAGAGATTGAGAAATACAATACTGGACGTAAAAAAGGTTTTAATCTCATGTTTTGAAAAGCGACGATTCCTTCCTGATAAGCTCATATAGGCATTAGCTGATTGTGCTGTATCATCCTTTTGTATTGGGTTATTCTCAAAATATTCTCTTCTCGGCATTAAATACAAAATAATGGGTGTAAAATGCAAATTTATTTCGTAGATACTGTTTTCGCATTTATTTTTTTCTAAATTTGCAGTAGCTGGAATCTTATCTAACTATTTAATTATTAAATGTTTGCCAATTATGACAAAACATGTTCCTCTTTTTTTACCTCTCGGAAGTATTCGGTTACTGACGATATTCTTCTCTTTTTGTATAATCTTTGTTCATCCGGCATTGGCTGACAAAATGGCTGAAAGCCCCGAACTTTTCGATACTGCTTTCACCTTGCAGGAAAGGCTTGATATTCCCGACGGGTTTGTTCAAAGAGAGATGGTCTATATTTCCATTCTTTTAGGTACATTGGTGCTGTGCCTCTTCTTTTTCTTCATGCAGAGGCGGATGAAGAAATTGAGGGAAAGGGACCGGGAGAGGTATCTGCAACTGTTGGAAGGCATTCTTGATAATCTTCCCATTGCGGCAAAAGTGAAGGATGTGAATGATGGGATGCGCTATACTTTTTGGAATAAAAAGGCAGAGGAACTCTTTGAATGTTCGGCCAGAGAGGCTATAGGCAAGACGGATTTTGAAACAATGCCAGAGGCTGCGGCTTTAATTAGGAAGGAGGATGAAGAGTTGGTCAAGACGGGGATTCCACAAGAAGGTATACGACGTTTTTTTACCAAGAAGAACGAGGAGCGGTTTACCTTCCAGAACAATAATTTTATAAAGCTTTCTGATGGTCGCAAGTGGATTGTTTATACTGCTTGGGACATTACTGATTTGAAAATCATGGAGCGCAAGCTACGTCTGGCCAAAGAGGAGGCTGAGGAGTCCAACCGGATAAAATCGGCTTTCCTGGCCAATATGAGTCATGAGATACGTACTCCGCTCAATGCAATAGTTGGTTTTTCGAGTATTTTGACCACGGAAGTGTCTGAGGAAGAACGGGTGGAGTATCTCGATATTATAGAGCGGAATAATGAACTGCTGTTGCAGCTCATCAATGACATTCTGGATTTGTCGAAGATAGAAGCCGGTACATTGGAGTATGTCTATGCTAACGTGGATATCAATAAAATGGTGTCCGAGATAGAGCAGGCTACAAGTATCAGGCTGACCAATAAAGACGTGCGTCTGGTCACGGTTACGCCATTGCCCGGTTTGCTGCTGTATACCGATCAGCGCAGAATTACTCAGGTATTCAATAACTTCATCAGTAATGCGCTGAAGTTTACTGCTGCCGGTAGCATTACCATTGGTTACGGAATGCCCGAAAATAGCTATATCCGTTTTTATGTCACCGATACCGGGACGGGGATATCATCTGAGAATGCGCAGGGGATTTTTAACCGCTTTGTGAAGCTGGATTCCTTTAAGCAAGGTACCGGACTGGGACTGGCCATTTCGCAAAACATTGTGAAGGAACTGAAAGGAGAGATAGGGGTGGAGTCACAGTTGAGCAAGGGCTCCACTTTCTGGTTCACGTTGCCTTTTTATAAGATGGACGCGCACCGTTCTATCTTTCCTTGATGCTGCAAGCTCAATCCAATGAAGGGACATCGATTGTCTGGCTTTCCTCGTTCCAGTTGTCAAGGGTGAATTCTCCGGATGATTCTTCGGAAAAGATGTCTCCCAGAGTGAGGGTCAGGGTCAGTTTGGAGTTTGCTTCCAAAGGTCCGTTCAATGTTTGCTTGAAACTTTTCACGTTTCCATTTTTCAGTATGATGCTCATCTGGAATTCCGGTTTCCCGAAAGAAGGGAAGAGCATGACGGTGGCGTTGCTCATTTGTGTACCGTCGACGGAACGGACCAGAGGGAAGGCTACTGTGCGTGGGCTTCCTTGAGGAGCGGCGGTGTAGAAATTCAGTTCTCCAGCAATATTGGTGATGCGCACCACCATGCTGTCGATGCTCGAACTGAGGATGCCGTTGTTCTTGTCCTTGATGATTACTTTCAGTCCGGTCACTACCCGTTTGAGGGATGCTTTCAGGTCCTCACTTCCAATGTTGGCAGGCTGGACGGCGTGTACCAGGTCGAATACCGGATAATAGGTTGTGTCCGCTTCCATTTTGAATAGGGAGAAGTGTTGCCGGGACATGTCTTCGCCTAAGATGTAGACCGGGTCCCTCATGAGAGGATGTGCATAAATCGGCTCCTCGTATTTAGGGGTTCCCCAATAAATCATGTTATAGAGACCTGCGGGTAAGGATAACTCTCGATTGACGCCATCGTTATAGAAAGCTCCGTCTTTAACTTGGTAGTAACCGTAAAAAGGTGTCAGCTTCCGGTTTATGTAGTTTCCATAATAAATAGAGGTGCCCGCCTTGCAGGGCATGATGGTCAGTATGCCGGTCAGCGGGCTTTGTCCGCTTTCTGTGGACACGTCCATCAAAAGTCGTGGTGATACCAACTCACTGCTTTTTTCTATCTGGGGCGGATTGTCATCGGCGCAGCTTGCCACGATTGCGGCAAGTACTGCAAATACTACTAATTTTTTCATTATCTGTTAAGCTTTAGGTTGTTCTTCCTTGAGAACGTTTTTAGAAAGAAATGGTTCTTTGTACTCCGGAGAAAGTATATTGGGGATGGAAAAGTGAGGTGAAACCAATTCCGGTATTGAGGGGAATGGGAAGAATAGCCCCTCTTCAAAAGGCTTAGAGAAGGGACGGAAAACAAATTATACCTTTTTTAGTAACATTTTAGAAGCCTTGATTAACGAAATCATATACTCTTCGTAACAATTTCTCGACATTCTTTTCTTGTTCCTCCATACATTTGCATCCGAGTTCTTTGGTATTAATTGAAGAACACAATGAATCTTTGATATTAACCATTAAATAATGTACAATGAGAAAAACATTCTTGGAAAAGTGCATAAATCTGCGTTTATGCCGTGTTGCATTGGTACTTTTGTTTCTTGTACCTGCAATCAGTAGCCTGCAGGCTAATCCTTCTCAAAACAAGACCATTTCGGGTGTTGTGACATCGGCTACGGATAGTGAGCCGTTGATAGGTGTCAGCGTGCAGGTGAGAGAAACCGCTACGGGTGGAATTACCGACATTGATGGCCGGTATTCGGTAAGTGCCCAACAAGGACAGACACTGGTGTTTTCTTACATCGGTTATCAATCACAGGAAATCAAGGTAGGTACTTCTTCCGTCATCAATGTGGTGCTGAAGGAGGACACGGAAATGTTGGATGAAGTGGTTGTAGTGGGCTATGGTGTCCAGAAGAAGAAATTGGTGACGGGTGCCACTGTTCAGGTGAAGGGTGACGAAATAGCCAAGATGAATACAACCAATCCCTTGCAGGCTATGCAGGGACAGACACCGGGTGTAAGTATTGCTTCGACTTCCGGTCAACCGGGTGCTGACATGAAAGTGAGTATCCGTGGTCTTGGTACCGTGGGAAATAGTGCTCCTCTTTATCTGATTGATGGTGTGGGTGGTGATATTTCTACTTTGAATCCTGCCGATATTGAAAGTATAGATGTACTGAAAGATGCGGCTAGTGCGGCTATCTACGGTTCGGCCGGTGCTAATGGTGTAGTGCTTATTACTACCAAGCAAGGGCGCGAAGGTAAAGCGCAGATTAGTTTCGATGCTTATTATGGAATACAGAATGTAGCTCGTAAGGCCAATATGCTGAATGCAAAAGAGTATATGGCCATTATGGATGAGCAGGCTTTGAATAGCGGACTTTCGGCTTACGATTGGAGCCAATACCAGTCTATTTACGATGCCAATGGCAATGTGTATGATACGGATTGGGTAGATACTATGTTCAAAGATAATGCCACAACGGAGAGCTATACGCTGGGTGTCACTGGTGGAAGCGCAACTTCCACTTATGCCCTTTCGTTAGGATATATGAGTCAGGAAGGTATTGTCGGCGGTTCGGATGTGTCTAACTATTCGCGTTACAATTTCCGTGTGAACAGCGAGCACAAACTTTTCAAGGATATTTTGAAAGTGGGCGAGCAGGTGAGTTTTGTATATAAGATGAATAACGGTATCAGTGTAGGCAACCAATATAATAATACCTTACGCGGTGCATTCGGAACATCGCCTATCGCTCCTGTCTATAGCGATAATAATCTTTATGATTCGCCTTACAATGACACCAGTACCAGTGACTGGAATAAAGGTGATGGAAACCCTTATGGTTTAATGATGACCGACAGCAACAATGAGAACAAAACGGCTACTTTTTCCGGTAATGTTTATGCTGAATTGCAGCCTGTCAAGAATTTGAAGATAAAGTCTGTATTCGGTGTGGTTTATGGTTCCAGCGAATACCGTAGTTTCAAGCCTCTCTACAAGTTCAGCCAATATATATATAATGAAGAACGTACTACCGTATCTCAAAATGCCAATCACTCTTTGGGTATGACATGGACCAATACGGCTTCTTATGACTGGACTATGGGAGAACATTCGTTCAACGCCTTGCTGGGTATGGAAGCCTATCGTTACGAGGGCACTTATATCGAAGCTAAAAATGGTATGTTGAAAGAAGGTTTTGATGATTGGGAGCATGCTTTTGTGGGCAACGGAACGGCCTCCGATTCGACCAACGGCTTGGGTGTCAGTGGCAATCCGCATACCGAGAGCCGCAAGGTGTCCTATTTCGGCCGATTGGGTTGGAACTGGAAAGAAACTTATATGGTCAATGCTACTTTGCGTGCAGACGGTTCGAGCAACTTTGCCAAAGGCAACCGTTTTGGTTACTTCCCTTCGGTATCGGCAGGATGGACCATTACTAACGAAAAATTCATGGAAAGTACGCAAAACTGGCTCGACTTCCTGAAAATACGTGCCAGCTGGGGACAAGTGGGTAATGCCAACATTGACGCATTCCAATATCTGGCTCCTATCAAGAGTACCAATACACACTATCTTTTCGGCAGCGGTTACGGCGACTCGGATGCTGCGGCACAGCTCGGAACCAACTGGGGAGCTTACCCTAGTCGTCTGGCTAATGCTGACATCAAGTGGGAGACTTCACAGCAGACCAATATCGGTCTTGATGCCCGATTCCTCAACAGTCGCCTGGGTGTTAATTTCGATTTCTACATTAAAGATACTAAAGACTGGCTCGTGGTGGCTCCTATTCTTGCTACTGCCGGAGCAGGTGCTCCTTATATTAATGGCGGTGGAGTGAGAAACACCGGTGTGGAACTCAATCTTACTTGGAATGACCAAATAGGCAAAGACTTTAGTTACAATATCGGTATCAACGGTGCCTACAATAAGAATAAGGTCGGAGAGATTCCTAACGACGATGGTATCATTCATGGCTCTACCAACCAGTTGTATGACAATACTCCTGAATTCTATCGTGCCGAGAATGGTAAGCCTATCGGTTATTTCTATGGTTTCAAGACAGCAGGCATATTCCAAAACAATCAAGAAATAGAGGATTGGATTAAGGCTGGTAACGGTGTGCTGCAAGCTGACGTACAACCAGGTGACGTGAAGTTTGTGGACATCAACCATGACGGACGGGTGAACGAGCTTGACAAGACCGATCTTGGTAACGGTATTCCTGATTTCACTATGGGCTTCAATCTCGGTTTCAACTGGAAAGGACTTGATTTCTCTGTAGTGGCCAACGGTGCTTTCGGACAGCAGATTGTCCAGAGCTATCGTAACCATACCTCCAAGCAAGCCAATTATACTACTGCAATTTTAGGACGTTGGACAGGAGAGGGAACCAGCAATCGCATACCTCGTGTCACAGACCAGAATCTCAACTGGCAGTTCTCAGACCTCTATGTGCAGGATGGTGATTACCTGCGAATCAGTAACATTACTTTGGGCTACGACTTTGCCAAGCTACTGAGATGTAAGGTCATCAGTCAGTGTCGTATCTATGCTCAGGTACAGAATGCGTTCACATTTACCAAATATGACGGCATGGATCCGGAAATAGGTTATGGTCCCGAAGGAGATAACGGACAAGGTTGGGTGTCGGGCGTTGATTTAGGTTATTACCCCCGTCCCCGTACCGTATTGTTTGGTGTTAACTTGAAATTTTAAAATATAGACTGATATGAAGAAAAACAAAAATATATTTATGGCAAGTGTCCTGCTCCTGAGTTTGGGACTGGCTTCGTGTACCGACAGTTTTCTCGATGTTACGTCGAAGACTGAATCTTCAACCGGTACATTCTATAAGACTGAAAAAGATGCTTATCGTGCTCTGATAGGTTGTTATGATGGTTGGCGCCAGACTTCATCAGCCATGATGGTAGGGTTTTATATAGCTTCCGAGGTGATGAGTGCCGAGTGTTTTGGCGCTACCGGAAATGCCGATGGACGTGGCTATCAGGCCATTGACCGTTTTGACATCTCCCAATCGCCGGCTGACCTCAACCTATACGAAGGTGACTGGAAAAATTATTATGCGGGCGTCTATCGTTGCAACGAGCTGATAGCTCATGAAGAGCAGATTGTATGGAATGAATCGGATAGCAAACGTGGTATCTATATGGGCGAATGTCGTACGTTGCGTGCATTGCTTTATCTGGATATGGTTCGTTTATGGGGGAATATCCCACTCTTTCTGGAACCGGTAAACGAAAATCGCGCTCCTTCACCTGCCAAAGAGGTGTTCAGTGCCATATTTACTGACTTAAAATATGCTATCGAGAATATTCCCGGTGACGCTTATCCCAAGGCCGACTATACCAAGAACGACGGACATATTACAAAATATGCCGCCGAGGCTTTGCTGGCACGTGCCTATCTTTTCTATACCGGATATTACGGTGAAGAACCTGTAGAGGTGACTCGTGCCGAAGCTTTGGCTGCTGTAGAAGACGTAATCGCTTCAGGAGAATATGGTTTGGTACCGCAATTCAAGAATTTATGGCCGGCTTCTTCTGCAAAAGTGGCCGAAAAAGGAGACTATGAAACTTTGAAGGGTACATATGCCGGTGATGGAAACAAGGAAACCATTCTTGCGTTGAAATTTACCGCTACTCAGGATTATAACGGGAATAATGACTCCAACCGTTGGCAGGTGATGTTGGGTATGCGCCAGCTTAATGCTGCTCCCTATTGCAAGGGATGGGGCGCATTGACGGTAAATCCTGATTTTGTGGAAGCGTTTCCCACTGGTGACCTCCGCCGTTCGGCTTCTATCATTGATTTGGTAGGGGAAGGAATCACCGGTTCGGCCGACTTTACCACCAGTTTTAATGACTGGCGTGAATATACCGGCTATGCTGTGAAGAAGTATGCTCCCCTTTGCTATGCCGATGGAAGCCATGCCGGTAAGCAGGATGGTAGCGGTGACTTCCAGACACAGAACCGCCAAGACTACGTTATTATCCGTTATGCCGACGTATTGTTGATGGCCGCAGAACTGGGTAGCCCCAATGCGCAAACTTATTTCGACCAAGTGCGTAAGCGTGCTTATCAGGTTGATGACAACGGAACAGTATCGGCCAACTATCAAGCTAAGAGTGTGTCTCAACAAGCTATTATGGAAGAACGTCGTCTTGAATTTGCTTTTGAAAGCATTAATTATTGGGATCTCCTGCGTCAAGGTATAGACGTGGCAGCCGAGAAGCTCGCCTTGAATGGTGTCAAGGTGAAGAGTGGAGGCGCTGATGATGCAATAACCATACGGGTCGACCGTGTGAAAGCCACCAAAGGCTTGAGCCAGATTCCTTATAATCAAATTAACCTTTCACAGAGTGTACTTGTGCAGAATCCCGGATGGTGAGTACCATTAATAGAGTAAATAAAAAATAAAAACAATAAGATATGAGACTTAAATCATTCTTTTCCATATTGGCAGGAGCGGCTTTGATATTTTCCGCTTGCTCGCCCGAAGAGTACGAGATGGGGGCAAAAACCTATGTTTCCGATGATTTGGTGGAAGGTATCGCCTATACGGTGACCCCTGATGCCAATGATCCTAATACGATTCATCTGACTTCGCTCATCAAGGGAGCCACTCCCTTGTGGGTCACTCCAAGCGGTCCTTCTCAAAGGACCACTCTTGACTTGGCACTTCCTTTTGCCGGAGAATATAGCGTGACTTTCGGCGCTTCCACACCGGCAGGTCCGGTATATGGCGAACCATATACCTTCAAGGTAGAGACCAATAACTTTGCCATGCTCGAAGACCCTATCTGGGCTAACCTTGCTGGTGGAGTGGGCAAGAGCCGTAAGTGGGTTCCCATTGACAAGAACTTTGGTATTGGCCGTTGTTCGGGACCGGTGATGTACATGAGCCACACTGATGTGAAAAATGATGGAAGCAATATTACCGACCTTATGATTGGTAGCGCCAATTGGGCTCCCAACTGGGATCCGGGTATCCAATCGTGGCTCATTCCGGCAGACGACCCCTATTTCCAGTCGTACATCACTTTCGGCCTGGATGCTGTGAAAGGCTGTACGGTGGAACTTCATCGGGTGGCTGCTTCGGGCACGACGGATGCCACCGGAACTTTCAACTTGAATGTGTCTGACCCGAAACGCCCTGTCATATCTTTCTATGGCGGTACCTATTCATTGCATAACGAGGGTTTTGATGATGTCTGTTCCAACTATACCAACGACATCAAGATTATAGAATGTACTCCTTATCTGCTGCAGGTAGCTACGATGCGTACCAATAGCGAAGGTCCGTGGTGGCTGGTGTGGAACTTCATTTCCGAAGAGGCTTATAATGACCCCAGTATCATACCGACTGAAGATCCGGGTTTGCTTCAGCCTGCCGAAGTACAACAGCCTGCCATTGAAGATTTGGCAACCAAACTGTTCACTACTGAAATCAACGGTGTCACCTATGTGGGCAATGAGGCACGCTTCCTCATCAATGATGAAGAACCTTATGACTGGACATGGTGGAATGGTGGCTCTGCTGCTTGGGAAAGCGTAGTGAAGGGACAGTACGGTTCTTCATGGGCACCTGTGGCCGATGCTTCCATTGCCGACTATGAGCTGGTATTGAGCAGCACGGCCGATGGCTACAAATGGGATGACGGTACCAATGCCGGTAAGCTTGCCATTGAAGACGGCAAATTGAAATTTATGGATGCCGACGGCAATCCGGTTGAGATAACCGTCCTCACCGCTACCGGTGATAAGCGCACGGTGGAAGTGAAGGGAAGCGAGTTTACCGTAATGGCTTGCGATGTCACCAGCTCTTTCCAGATGGGTGTGCCTGCAACGACCAATGACAAGGGAGCCGTGGATTCTTATCTTTGTGCCAACCTCAACTACAAACCTATCGCTACCGGACCTACCGGGCCTACTGAAATCAAGGTAGACAACAGCAAGGTACAAATTCTTTTCGGTGACGGAAATCCCGATCGTTTGCGCTTGCAGTTCTACAATCCTTGGGGCGGTGGTGACGCGGGATGGCCGATCGACATCACGAAGGTGAAGTTGAAAAAGAACCAGACGCTGAAGATACAGTACAAAGTGCTGAGTGGAATCACTTGGAACGAGGGCGCGACTCCTAAGACCGTGATTATGGACAATAACATCGGAAATGCTTGGGAAGATGACTGCTACAACCTGGCTCATGCCGTGGCCTTTGATACTGCCGAAGGAGCTGTACAGACTGTGTCCGTGACCAATACCACCGGTGCCACTGTGACTTACGAAGGAAGCAGTTGTATCTGTATCGGTATCCAGAATAAGGGACTTGCTACTGTGGCTGCCACCGAAGACGGACAGCCGGATGTGAAGGTTGAGATAATTTCGATGACCATTGAATAACCACTTAAATGAATTTAGTATATATGAAGACAAAGATATATTTAGGAATACTTTCATTTGTACTGGGTCTTTCGCTGGCTTCGTGCAGTGAAGATGACGACTATACTATCCACACCACCCCGATTCTGAACGAATCGTCGGTGGTGACGGGGTCGTCCGATGTGACCGCCACTACCGCTACACTCCATGCCACGCTCTCCGGGTTGGATGGCATGGATGCCGGAAGCTATAAGACCGGCTTCTTCTATGGTTTTGCGCAAGACAACCTGCCCGAGGACGTGCAGGCTGCTTATGACGGCAGCGCCTTCAGTGCTCAGTTGAACGGGTTGAACAATAACTCTACGCTCTATTATCAGGCTTATGTATGCTTGCAGGGTAAGGTGTATTACAAAGGTGAGGTGAAAAGCTTGCTCACCACCGATGCCAAGGTGGCTACTGCCGATGCCGCATCTGTCGACTTCGCCTCGGCTGTATTGGGTGGGACATTGACCGATGCTACGGCCGATGCTACTTGTGGTGTTGTTATCTCTACTTCATCCGATGTAGAAGCGGTTCGTGCAGGCCTTATAGTGAAGAGTGAGGAACTTAAGGACAGCTATTCATTCGTCCATGAAGGGTTGGTGCCCGAAACGCAATACTATTATGCGGCTTACCTCAATCTGGGTAGCGGCATTGTGTATGGTGAGGTGAAGAGCTTCACTACTCCTGCCTATGACTTCGATCTCGACAATGACCTTGTCGACCTGGGACTCTCCGTGAAGTGGGCTCGCTTCAATGTGGGTGCCAAGAGCGAGACTGGACTGGGTGGCCTTTTCGGATTCGGTGACCTGACCGGATGCAACAATAGCATCGACCCTGCCGACTATGCTTCGGCCGATACTTATAAAACGGCTTCCGACTTGGCTTTCCGTGCATTTCAAGGGCGTGCCACACTGCCTACTGCCGATGATTTCGAGGAACTCTTCACGTTGTGCCAGAAAGAGTGGACTGAGCAGAATGGAGTGACAGGTTTCAAGTTCACCGGTCCTAATGGTAATTCCATCTTCCTGCCTGCAGCCGGTACGCGTGTGGCAAACGATGTGACAGCGCTGGGTACTGAA
Organism: Bacteroides sp. AM41-16; assembly: GCF_003603495.1. Classification (NCBI taxonomy): domain Bacteria; kingdom Pseudomonadati; phylum Bacteroidota; class Bacteroidia; order Bacteroidales; family Bacteroidaceae; genus Bacteroides; species Bacteroides sp. AM41-16. The sequence goes on from NZ_QTNE01000013.1 coordinate 92,190, forward strand.
GGATATTACCTCACCGGTACTGTCAACTCTTCCAATACAGAATTTGCGGTAGGTTACCAGTTTGCAGCTTCTGTCAATCACCGTATCACTGCCGCAGTTTATCAAGGTATGGCTGTACGCGCTGTTTCCACAGCCAAGAACGTACCGTTCAACAAGGCTCTGCTCTATCAGAAGTGGTATCTTGACAATGGCCAGGACGGTAAGCAGCACGTGTTTGAAGGACCTTTCACGCAGTGGGGTGTTACGGACAACTGGAGCACAGTTTCCAACGGACAACCCAACATTGAACAGCAGATTCATTGGGAGATGGGTACAGATAATGGCTGGATAGGTTATACCTACGGAAAGGACTACGGCTATATGGAACTCAAGGAAGACGGTACGGTGAACATTCATCGCATTGCCGAAGACGGCACCGTGACCGATGAAACCGGTAAGTTTACGATTGACGAGGCGAATAAAGTGATTGACATCGACATAGATGTGCTTTGTGCCAATACTTGGATTGGCACGAAGAGTGGTAAGCTGAACATTCTGTCGTTGACTGCCGACGGCTTGCAGATTGCCCTGCCCGATGGCGACTATGGCTATTCGTTGAACTATTACAGCCAGGCCAAGGCCGATGCCGATGCGCAGGTTCCTGTATTGCTCAATATCGCCGATTCATCATGGGCAGGAAGTTGGGATGCACTGCTTGTAGCCATTTCACCCGAAGACTTGGCTGGACAGCACACGTTTGTTTTCGAGGGAGCTTGTACCGATGCCATGGTGTTTACGCTTGACTTTGCCGGTATGGCGAAGCGCTATCCCAATTCGTTTGTACGCATTGACGAGATTAAGCTGGACGGTACTTCCATTCGGTTTGATGCCAACCGCTTCTATTATGGCGACATTGAAGGAAACGGTAAGTACCGTGTTCAGTTGTTCAATGCTTATGGGGCTGGTTCTGTAGGCAATGCAGTTCCCCTCAGTCCGTTCAGCAATGTAGAAAATCAAGGTACCGAGCCTGCCATCCATTTCAAGGAGAAGCTTGAGATTGTCTGCACCGTCATTACCGACGGTACCGGTGCAGGTATTTATACGCCCAATCTGGTTACTGTCAATCCGGATTGGGGAAGTGCATGGGGATATAACGCAGGAGCTGCGTTCGAGGTGAAATACGAGAACTTCCAGTACAGCCTTGTGGCTTCTCAATTCGACATTAAGTACGAATCTGCCGACTATGCGGCAGGTTCCATCATGACCTTCGTTGAAGTGGCTGACATCTACAAGTATTTCCCCGGTTTGCATGCCACGCTTGACAACCTCTATCTGGATGGCAAGGAAGTGACATTTGATGCATCCAAAGTGCTCGATGCCAATGAATCCCCGAAGTATCGTCTGGAACTTTGGAATTGCTATGGGGCAACAAAGGATAAAGGGTGCGCTTTCGGTACTCCTGATGGTGATGTTATCAAGGAACTTGGTTTCAGCAGTTCTATGGAAGTGAAGTTCACGTTCCACACTCTTTTCTCTGTTCCTGAATGGTAAGAGGGATAGACGGAAATATACTGGTTAGATAGGAAATCCGGGATGCAGGCCATCCCGGATTTTTTGTTTTGCCCTCACCGGTGTGCATCGTTCTGATATAGATTGAAGAACCATAGAGAGAATAAAATAAAGGAGGTGGTCCGTAAGGCGGCGCTTTGATAGCTCTTTGCCTTGTACTTTGTTCGGACGGGATGGGTACTTATTGCGATAAACATAGTGATTTTATGGTATCTCCACTAAAGTGGTCCGCCTTGTTCATAGTAGTGAACAAATCAGCCCACTTAGGTGAACAAACTTGTTCACCTAAGTGGGCCGTTCATGAATCTTTGTACTGAACCGGACAGACAAAAGGGCGGAAGCGGAGAAAAGCAGGGGCTTTCTCTAAGATTGGCTGCTATTTTCCTTCGTAATCAAAGTATTCAAAGTCTGCATATGCTTTTGAGGTTTGAGAACCGGAGATGGCATACAATCCCAGCATGATTCCCGTAAAGCCACCGGCAGTTTCTGTACTGATATAGCGCGTATTCATTCGGCCCAGTTCTTTAAAGTCCTTTCCGTTTGTGGCATACTCGAACGAATAGATTTCGTTGCTGCCTTTTACACGGAGTTGTACTTTCCCCTGGGGCAGAATAACTTCCTTTTCCGTATGGGTCAATTCATTCAATTGGTAGCGCAATACTACAGCTTGTTTCCCGTCTGCCAATTGCTTGACAAATAAATCGTAATGGGACGGTTCGAACATGTAGACCGTCAGGCCGGCTTCGTCGCCACTGGCGGCTTTTTTCAGTTGCATGGAAGTGGTGGCTGTGAAGTCGATATGTTCTTGCCGGCGGCCGACAAAAGTAGGACTGCCTTTCCCGTTGTTCAGGTTTACGGAGGTTGCTTTCAGACGGAGGTTACCGGAAGCAAAGGTATAGTTTTCCGGATGATAGTTTCTGATATGAACCCATTCGGGACCTAATTTGCCGTTTTTGAAATCGGTGCGTGCAGGCTTGGGGGCAAGAGGATGTTGCGGTAGGGTTGGCACATCCATTTGCAGGGCTATTGTACCATCTCCGTTTACTACCGGCCAGGCATTCTTGTCCCAGCGCACGGGAGCAAGGAACGTTTCGCGTCCCAGCAGGTGATGGTTGCCGCTTTGCGGACGGAAAGCGAGACACACCATCCACCACGAACCGTCAGGGGCTTGTATCAGGTCGGCATGGCCGGTTCCTTGTATCGGGCTGTTTTGTGCATTCTTGTTGATGTGGGTCAGGATGGGATTGGCGGGGTTCTCTTCGTACGGGCCGTCTATATCGCGGCTACGGGCTATTGTCACTTTGTGCCCGTATTCCGTGCCGCCTTCGGAAATCAGCAGATAATACCATCCGTCTTTCTTGTAAATATGCGGCCCTTCAGGGTGCCGTCCGCCCGTGCCGTTCCAGATGCGTTTGGACTCGTTGAGTTGTTCGCCGGTTTTGGGGTTGATTTCGCACAGATAGATACCTACGCCCGGATTGCTGACGAGGTAACACTTGCCGTCTTCAAAATAGAGGGACGGGTCTATACCGCCTTGCTTGAGCCATACGGGTTCTGACCATTCGCCACGCGGGTCGGTAGTGTGTACAAGGAAGTTGCCTTTGTCGGACACGTTGGTGGTAATCATGTAGAATGTACCGCTGTTGTAGCGGATGGTAGGTGCATAGATTCCTCCCCATGGGCCGGCGTCGTGAAGCGGCAGTTGTGAGGGGCGCGTCAGGCAGTGTCCGATTTGTTCCCAGTTGATGAGGTCTTTGCTGTGGAACAACGGTACGCCCGGGAAATATTGGAAACTACTGTTGACCAGATAAAAGTCATCTCCTGCGCGGCAGATACTCGGGTCGGGATGGAAACCGGGAATAACGGGATTTTGATAACCTTGCCGGTTTTGTGAAAAGCAGGACAGGCTGAGCGCCAGTCCTAAAAGTAACATCATCTTTCTCATAAATGCATTGTATTTTAAATAGTTTATCAGATATATGAATCAGGGTAGTTGAAGGAAGTGTTTATACACAAAAATAAAGTATTCTTTCGGTTCAAGCAAGCCGGATGTGTCTGATGTCATTCAATGATAACTTTTGAGCCCTATTCGGAAACAAATGATACCGTTGCAGATAACATGGCATCGGTGTGTTTTCCGCCTTTTCCGCTACTTTTGCTCTCACTGATTTAACCATTATTTTTAATACGTAAAGACATGATGAAGAATATCATTGAAAAATTCCAAATTTGCCTGGTGCTGTCGGCACTGCTTTTCTCTTCTTTCGTTGCCGCATGTTCCGGCAATGATGATACTGTGACTCCAGAAATAACGATTCCCGCGAACATTCTGACGGATGGAATGACTTTCTCCAAGACCGGAGGAACAAGTACGCTGAACATCAAGTCGAACGTTGCATTGGAAGTTACCAGCAGTGCACCGGAGTGGTGTAAGGTTACTGCCGAAAGTTCTGCTTCGAGTAGTATTTTGAAGTATACCGTTATGGCAGAAGCCAATACGGACACGAGTGACCGTGAAGCCAAGGTAACGGTGAAAGCCGGAGGCAGCGAAGTAGGGAGCTTCACAGTGAAACAAACGGCTGCGGACGGATTAATCATATCCAACTCTACCTCTTTCGACCTGCCAGCTGCGGGAGGAGATGTTTCTGTGGTGGTGGAAACCAATGGTGACGTACAAGCCGTTTCCGATGTTTCTTGGATAAAGGCAGTCAATACCCGTGCCATGGAAGACAAGATTTTCAAGTTTACCGTCTCTCCCAATCCTTTGGGAGCGCGCGAAGGCCATATTTCTTTTACTTTGGGTAGCCTGACGGAGACTGTGACCGTAAAGCAGGGTGCGGGCGAAACCGGGAATATGGAAAGCGATGCCAGGACACTTGCCGCCAAGATGTATGCAGGTATCAATATCGGCAACACGCTGGAAGCTTGTGATAACAAGAACAAGATAGCGGGCGAAACGTTATGGGGAAATCCTAAAGTGAGTGAGGCATATATCAAAGGGCTGAAGGCATTGGGATTTAATGCGGTGCGCATCCCTTGCGCGTGGGATTACTACATTGTGAATCCATCGACCTATGAGATAGATGCTGCATGGCTCGACCGGGTGAGCGAAGTGGTGGGCTACTGTGTAGCCAATGATATGTATGCCATTGTCAATATCCATTGGGATGGCGGTTGGCTTGAAGAGAGTATCACCCATGGTTACAGCAGCGAAGTAGATGCCAAGCAGAAAGCTATCTGGACACAGATTGCCAATAAACTGAATGCTTATGACGAGCACCTGCTCTTTGCCGGATGTAACGAACCCGGACAGCAAGACCAGGGGAACGTTGGAACATCGGCAATAGATGTTATCTTGAAATATGAACAGACCTTCATTGATGCCGTGCGTGCCACCGGAGGAAATAATGCGAGCCGTTGTCTGATTGTGCAAGGCCCTTATACCAATATTGACAAGACGGTGAATGATTACACGATGCCCAAGGATGAGGTACCCGACCGTCTGATGGTGGAAGTTCACTTCTATGATCCCTATCAGTTCACCATGATGAACCATGACGAAACCTGGAGCAATGTATTCCTTTATTGGGGTAAGGATAATCATGTATCCGGTTCCATTCATAATGCCACCGGTTACGAAGAAGATTATGTGAAGCAGCAATTCCAGAAGATGAAAACGGCCTATGCAGATAAGGGAATTCCTGTGATTGTAGGCGAGTATAGCGCCATGAAGCGTACAAAAGAAGACAAGATAGAGGGTACTTCCGAACCTGCCTATCCCGACATTGACCAGGAGATGCATAACAAGAGCCGCGCCTATTGGAATGAGGTAGTCACCCGAGAGGCGAAAAACCACGGTTGTGTCCCCTTCTATTGGGAAACCGGCGGTGACATGAACCGTGGTACGGGTACGGCGAAGGAGGCTTATGCCATTGAGGGCATCATGAAGGGAGCCGCAGCCGGTAAATACCCTTATTAATTGAGTGGTGGATAGAATAAAAGACAGTTTTCAAAAGTATCATATAAATAGGTTTTATAGGTTACAAGGATTGTTGATATAGTTTTTTTTGATTGGTTATGGAGAAGTATGTCCGCGAGGGATATGCTTCTCCTTCTTTAAAAATCCTTGTCTTTCCTTGCTTTTCTGTTCGTTTTTCACTTCATTTGCAACAAAAATAACTTCCCTTAGCTCTGATAGTATGAAAAGACTGCAACTACTGCTCTTGTGGGTTTGGATGGTATGTTTCTCTGCTGCTTCACACGACTACATGTTTAAACATTTGGAAGTGAAAGACGGACTTTCCAATAATCAGGTTAATGCTATTTATAAAGATTCAAACGGATTCATGTGGTTTGGTACAGCTTCGGGGCTGAATCGCTATGATGGTTACAATATTAAGATTTATCGCAGCCAGAAAGATGATGAGAAATCTCTTCCCGATAGTTATGTCGAGGATATACAAGAAGATACGTCCGGTAATTTGTGGATACGTACGGGAGGCGGGTATGCCATTTACAACTCGGCTTCCGATGTTTTTGACCGTAATGTGGAAGCCTGGATGTGGAACATCGGTCTGACCGGAAATCCTTCGCTTATCTATATTGATAAGGAAAAGACTTTCTGGATCTATATTAATGGTAAAGGTGTTTACAGCTATAGAGAGGAACAGAAAAATGCCGTAGCAGTAAAGGGGGCGGATGAACTGCTTGCGAAAGCCGAAGTGTCCGACATGAAAGAATGCGGCGAAGGAATCCTGCTGGTTCTGAGTAACGGTATCTTGGCTTGTATAGATGAGGAAAAGCAAAATATCAAGTGGACCAATCCGGGCATTGCCGAAGATTGCAGGGAAGTAAAGAATGCTACCTTTGATTTGTTTGTCGACCATAGTGGGCGGGCGTGGATATTCAGTGTGGAGGGGATGTGGATTTATAGCCTTTCTCAGAAGGTTTGGGAACAGCGTTCTCCCCGAACGGACACCTACAATACCGTACGTGCAGTGGCACAGGATAAATACGGATGTATATGGGTAGGCAGGGATCAGGATGGCGTTGAATTGATAGAACCGGCGGGACGGAAAATCCGTCTGGCGAATGAACCTAATAACGGGCGTACTCTGTCCAACAATACAATAACGGCTCTTTATGAAGATGAGGCCGGTACGATGTGGGTGGGAACCTACAAGAAAGGCATCTCTTTCTATAATGAAAGCATTTTCAAGTTCGGTATTGCCGATGTAGGCGACATCAATTGCGTGGAGGACGGAGGCGGTGACATCGTATGGCTGGGAACCAACGACCGCGGGCTGGTGCGCTGGAATAGCGTGACAGATGAACGTATGGTTTTTTCGCATACGGCAGATCCCCACTCTATCTCGAGTGATGTCATAGTCTGCCTTCTTCGGGACAGTAGCGGCAGAGTGTGGGCAGGTACTTTCTGGGGCGGACTGAATTGCTATGATGGGAACCGCTTTATCCATTACCGGTCCCGTAAGGGAGACAGTAACTCGCTGGTCTATGACAATGTATGGGCATTGGCAGAAGATGCGGACAAAAATATCTGGATCGGTACGTTAGGGGGAGGATTGCAATGCCTGAATCCTCAGACGGGGATATTTACCACCTATTCTACAGGTAATTCAAACCTTGTGTCGGACTATATCTCATCCCTCTGCATCAGCTGTGACAATAATCTGGTTATCGGTACTTCGGCAGGGATGGCTTTCATGGACCTGAGGACCGGCGAGATTACAAATTTTGCAGGTACAAAATCGGGTAAGACCAGACTTTCCAACCAAAATATCAATCAAGTTTACGAAGATAGTCGCGGTTTGCTATGGATAGCCACGCGTGAAGGCTTGAATGTATATGACAGCAAACGGGATGAATTGTACGAAGTGCCTATCAAGCCCGGTTTCTCCAAACTATTGATATTAGGTATTACGGAAGATGAAAACAAAAGTATATGGATCAGCACCGGAGGAGAACTGATAAACGTGGTGTTGTCCGTTGACAGCAAGACGGAGCAGCCCGTGTTCCGTTGCTATACCTATAATGACAAGGACGGGTTGCAGAGTTGTGACTTCAACCAGCGTTCCCTCAAACGACTGCATACGGGCGAGATTGTAGTGGGAGGACTGTATGGGCTGAATCGCTTCCAGCCGGGCAACATAAAGTATAACCGTACGTTGCCCAAGGTTATGTTTACCGGTTTCCAGTTGTTCAATGAAGACGTGAAGGTGGGCAAGGAGTATGCAGGACGTGTCATCTTGAAGGAAGCTTTGAATGAAACAGAAGAAGTTGTCTTGGATTATAAGCAGAATGTGTTCACGGTGCTGTTTGCGTCGGACAATTTCGTGCTGCCCGAAAAGACACAGTATTTCTATAAATTGGAAGGATTTAATGAGAACTGGCTGACGAGTATGTCCGATATGCATCGCGTTACCTATACCAATCTGGCTCCGGGGACTTACATCTTAAAAGTGAAGGCTACAAACAGTGACGGATATGCGGGCACTGAAGAGGCTTCGCTCAAGATTGTCATTCTTCCGCCTTTCTGGATGACTCCGTGGGCATATATCGTTTATGCTCTTCTGATAGTAGGAGTTGTTTCCTTTTCACTTTATGCCGTACAACGGAGGGAACGTAATAAGTTCAGAATCCGCCAGATAGAGGAAGATGCGAAGAAGAGGGAGGAGTTGAGCCAGATGAAATTTCGCTTTTTTACGAATGTCAGCCATGAGTTGCGTACGCCGCTTACGCTGATTATATCGCCGATGGAAAGTATGATGAAGGAGATTACGGACGAAAAACTGCATGGCAAGCTGCAACTGATGTACCGCAATGCGCAGCGTTTGTTGAATTTGGTCAACCAGTTGCTCGATTTCCGTAAGAATGAGATGGCAGGATTGCATCTCACTTTGTCCGAGGGGGATATTGTGGCGTATGTGCGTAGCATCTGTGCTTCTTTCCTGATGCTTTCTGAAAAGAAACATGTACATCTGACATTCTTTTCGGCCATGGAATCGCTGAATATGTCATTCGACGAGGATAAAATTGGTAAAGTTGTGATGAATCTTCTATCCAATGCCTTCAAATTTACCCCGGACGGGGGACGTGTGGATGTGGCATTGGAAATGTCGAAAGAGATGTCCGGAAGATTGCTGATAAAGGTATCGGATACCGGTGTTGGCATTAGGGATGAAGACAAGGAGCGAATTTTTGAACGTTTCTATCAGGTGGAGCAGGAAGAACCGGAACACCAGTCAACGGGTAGCGGTATTGGCTTGAGCCTGGTACGCGACTTTGTGACGCTGCATGAGGGCACGGTGCGCGTTGTTGACAATGTGGGGTCCGGTAGTGTGTTCCTGATTGAGCTTCCGGTTAAACATGTGCATGTAAGTCCTTCCAAGCCTGCACCGCTTGCAGAAGAGGTGGAAGAGCATGAGGAACTTTTGCCGGATATGGAAGAGGAACCGCTTCCGGATGATTTGCCGGACGATATGGAGGAGGATAATGAAGATGAAAAAGAGAAGCCGTTGGCCCTGATTGTGGATGATAATGAAGATTTGGTTGCCTTCATGAAAGATAGTCTGAGCTTGTATTTCCGTATACAGTCAGCTTCTAATGGCCGGGAAGCTTGGCAGAAAATACCGGAACTGATGCCGGATGTTATTGTCAGCGACGTAATGATGCCCGAGATGGATGGAAATGAACTGTGTCGCTGGGTGAAGACCGATAAACGCACGAGTGACATTCCGATGATATTGCTCACTGCACGGCAGGCTGTGGAAGATAAAGTGGAGGGGTTGACCATCGGTGCAGATGATTATGTGACGAAACCTTTCAATGTGGAAATCCTGATTCTGCGTATGCGCAAGCTGATTGACCTGAGCAAGAAGCGCAAGGCAAAGTCGCTCATCGACCCCGAACCGAGCGAGATAGCCATTACTTCGCTGGACGAAAAGTTGGTGGAAAATGCCATCAAATATGTGGAGGCGAACATCGGTCGGTGTGACTTGTCCGTAGAAGAGTTGAGCCGGGGATTGGGTATGAGCCGGGTACATCTTTACAAGAAACTCTTGCAGATAACCGGTAAGACACCCATTGAATTTATCCGTGTCATCCGTCTGAAAAGAGCGGCGCAGATGCTGCGCGAGAGTCAGCAGAATGTATCGGAGATAGCGTATCAGTTGGGCTTTAACAACCCCAAGTATTTCAGCAAATATTTCAAGGATGAATTCGGTGTTTTGCCCTCTGTTTATCAGGAAAGAGAGGGCAAATAACAAAAGATACCCTTTATGGAAACATATTGTTTTTTAGGGGAATCAAAAGCGCCCTTTTGTTTCAACATCAGGGGGGCTCGTTTTTGGAGGAAATTTTCTATTTTTACATCAGAGAAAATTCACTTTAAAAACAGTAATATGAAATTGAAAAACACTTCAGTTTATTTGCTTGCCGGATGGATGCTCGCCGCATGTTCCGGAGGCGGATTCCAAAAGACCGAGAACGGTGTTGTTGTGGAAGTCAAGCAGCAGCAACCGACGGATGTGCGTAAAGTAAGATTAGAAGTAATGGGCGAGAAGCTCATTCATGTATCGGCTACTCCTGAGAAGGAATTCTCAAAGGAGCAGAGTCTCATTGTGATCCCTCAACAGAATAAGACCGACTTTAAGGTCGAAGAGCAGGGCGATGAAGTGACTGTCAAGACATCGGAATTATGTGCCATTGTGTCCAAGACAACGGGTGAGGTACGCTTCACGGATGCCGACGGCAAGCAGATTCTGGCTGAAGACTCTGACGGGCGGACCTTTACTCCGGTGGAAGTGGAAGGTACGAAAGGATATACAGTACGTCAGGTATTCCAGTCGGCAGGCAATGATGAGGCTTTCTATGGCTTGGGCCAGCACCAGGCGGATGAGTTCAACTATAAAGGTAAGAATGAGGAACTGTTCCAGTACAATACAAAGGTGTCTGTACCCTTCATCGTGTCTAATAAAAACTACGGTGTGCTTTGGGACAGCTATTCGCTCTGCCGTTTCGGTGACCCGCGTGACTACTCACAACTGGGTGATGTCTTCAAACTTTATGATAAAGAGGGCAAGGAAGGTGCTTTGACCGGTACATATATTCCGGGCAAGAAAGATGTGGAAACCCTTGTACGTCGTGAGGATTCTCTTTATTTTGAACATCTGGACCGTGCCGCACATCTGAGTAAGGTGATTAATTTGCCTGCGGGTTTCCCGTTCGGAGGGTCTGATGTAGTTTATGAGGGAGAAATAGAACCGGCAGAAAGCGGCTTATTCCGTTTCATCCTTTACTATGCAGGCTACATGAAAGTATATATTGATAATGAGTTGGTGGTTCCCGAACGTTGGCGTACGGCTTGGAATCCTAACAGTTATAAGTTTGCTGTCAATCTGGAAGCGGGCAAGCGCGTTCCGTTGAAGATAGAGTGGAAGCCTGATGCCGGTGTTTCTTACTGCGGTCTGCGGGTATTGAGTCCGGTGGCTGATGAAGAACAGAACAAACTCTCCTGGTGGGGTGAAATGCAGAATGAAATAGACTACTATTTCGTTTATGGTGATGATATGGACGATGTGATTAGCGGCTACCGTACATTGACAGGTAAATCCCAGATTATGCCGAAATGGGCGATGGGTTACTGGCAGAGCCGTGAGAAGTACAATACGCGTGAGGAGGTTCTCTCCACCTTGAAGGAATTCCGTGAACGTCAGATTCCTATCGACAATATCGTAATCGACTGGCTGCACTGGAAGCAGGATTCTTGGGGAAGCCATGAGTTCGACCCCGAACGTTTCCCCGACCCGAAAGGAATGGTCGACTCCATCCACGCCATGAACGGACGTCTGATGATTTCCGTATGGCCCAAGTTCTATGCTACGACCGAACACTTCAAGGAATTTGACGAAAAAGGTTGGATGTATCAGCAGGCTATCAAAGACAGCATCAAAGACTGGGTCGGTCCTGGCTATCTGGGCTCTTTCTATGACGCATACGATGCCGATGCACGCAAGCTCTTCTGGAAGCAGATGCAAGACCACTACTATCCTCTGGGTGTTGACGCTTGGTGGATGGATGCCAGCGAACCGAACATACGCGACTGTACGGATTTGCAATACCGCAAGGACCTTTGCGGTCCGACAGCACTCGGCCCCTCTGCCAAGTTCTTCAATGCATACGCACTGATGAATGCCGAAGCCATCTATGACGGACAGCGTGGCGTGGAACCGGACAAACGCGTCTTCTTGTTGACACGTTCCGGCTTTGCAGGATTGCAGCGCTATTCTACCGCCACCTGGAGTGGTGACATCGCTACCCGTTGGGAAGATATGAAAGCGCAAATCTCTGCCGGCTTGAACTTTGCTGTCAGCGGTATCCCTTATTGGACTATGGACATCGGTGGATTCTGTGTAGAGAACCGTTATGTGGCTGGTCAGATGGAATTCAACAAGACCGGACGTGAAAATGCCGATTATAAGGAATGGAGAGAGTTGAATGCCCGTTGGTATCAGTTCGGCGCTTTCTGCCCGTTGTTCCGTGCACACGGCCAGTATCCGTACCGTGAGGTTTGGAACATTGCTCCGGCAGGACATCCGTGCTACAACTCCATCGTTTACTATACGAAGTTGCGTTACAACATGATGCCGTATATCTATTCTTTGGCTGGTATGACTTACTTCAATGATTATACCATCATGCGTCCGCTCGTAATGGACTTCACAGCTGATGCAAACGTCAACAATATAGGTGACCAGTTCATGTTCGGTTCTGCCCTGATGGTGGCTCCGGTTTACGAATATGGCGCACGCAGCCGCGAGGTTTATTTCCCGGCAAGCTGCGGTTGGTATGATTTCTACTCCGGTAAGTATGTGAACGGTGGCCAGAAGTTGACAGTGGATGCTCCTTATGAACGTATTCCGCTCTACGTTTGCGAAGGTGCCATTGTACCTTATGGTCCGGACATGCAATACAGTGATGAAAAACCGGCTTCGGAAATCACCCTCTATGTTTATACGGGTAAGGACGGCGCATTTACGCTCTATGAGGATGAAGGTGTGAACTATAATTATGAGAAGGGACAATATGCCACTATACCGTTTGCCTATAACGATGCTGAGGGTACACTGGTTATCGGCGACCGTACGGGTGACTTCCCTGGTATGCTGAAGGAACGTACTTTCAATGTAGTGAAGGTAAGCAAAGACCAGCCGCAACCGTTCGACTTAAAGGCTAAAGGTACAACGGTGAAGTATGACGGAAAAGCACAAACCGTAAAATTATAATCAGAATGATAGACGACGGTGCCAGGGAGAGAAATCTTCCCGGTACCGATCTCGTCGTTCCTCGGTGCCGAACGATGCCTTCCCCGGTGCCAGGAACTTCCCTACTTCTGAATAGCTGTGAGAGAGGAATAGGCACTCGATAATCTTTTAGATATTTATTACTATGAATAAAATCATATTGTCTTTGGCCATCGGGCTGTCCCTGCTGGCCGGTTGCAATGCTCCTAAAGAGGTAGCTGGCGATGACCGTAGCTTGGATTTTACTGCCGACTGGGCCTTTCGCTTGGGAGACGATACGGCGGCAGCCCGTCCGGATTATAATGACGCAGACTGGCGGAAACTGAACTTGCCCCACGATTGGGCCATTGAAGGAGAATTCAGTAAAGACAATCCTTCGGGAACGGGTGGAGGTGCACTGCCTGGTGGTATAGGCTGGTATCGCAAGACTTTTACTGCCGATAAGGCCGATGAGGGCAAACGCTATCGCATAGATTTCGATGGTGCCTATATGAACTCCACCGTTTATATTAATGGGCATGAACTGGGAACACGCCCCTATGGATACATCTCGTTTAGTTATGATTTGACTCCTTATATCAAATGGGGGGAGAAGAATGTGATTGCTGTAAGAGTGGACAATGCCGAACAACCCAATTCACGTTGGTATTCCGGTTGCGGTATCTACCGTAATGTGTGGTTGACGAAACTGAATCCGGTGCATGTGGCACAGTGGGGTACCTACGTGACGGCAGAAGAAGTGTCGAAGAACAGTGCCCGGTTGAAGATACGTACCAGTTTACAGTACGATGTAGAGATGCAGACGGAAGATTCCGTGCAGCAGGCCGACGGTACATATGTTGTGTTCGATTCGGAAATTATTCCTCTGATTGATGTCGTCCTGCAATCCCGGTTAGTGGATGCCGACGGTCATGTGGTGGGTGAGGCTGTGTCGGAAGCTCAGCTGATGCCTGTCGCTCCGGCAGAAATGGAGCAGGAAATAGAATTGAAGAATCCTAATCTCTGGAGTATTGATGCACCTTATATGTATAAGGTAGAAAGCATCCTCAAGAATAAAGAGACCGGCGAGGTACTCGACCGTTATTATACTCCTACCGGCATCCGTACTTTCCGCTTCGATGCACAAAAAGGATTTATCCTGAATGGTGAACAAGTGAAGATAAACGGTGTCTGCATGCATCATGACCTGGGTTGCCTGGGAGCTGCGGTGAATACGCGCGCCATCGAGCGCCAGTTGGAGATTCTGAAAGAAATGGGTTGCAACGGAATCCGTTGTTCCCATAACCCTCCTGCACCGGAGCTGCTCGACCTTTGCGACCGTATGGGCTTCATCGTGATGGACGAGACTTTCGACATGTGGCGCAAGAAAAAGACCCGCCACGACTATTCACGCTATTTCAACGAATGGCATGAACGCGATTTGACTGACCTTATCGTGCGTGACCGCAATCATCCTTCCATCTTCATGTGGAGCATCGGCAACGAAGTGCTGGAGCAGTGGACGGATGCCAAAGCCGACACCTTGAGTCTGGCAGAGGCCAACCTGGTCTTGAACTTCGGCCATAGTGCGGATATGCTGGCAAAGGACGGAGAAATGTCCGTCAACTCACTGCTGACAAAGAAACTGGCGGATATGGTGAGAAAGCTCGATGCCACGCGCCCCGTGACGGCAGGCTGCAACGAGCCGAATCCGAACAATCATTTGTTCCGTTCCGGTGCGCTTGATATTATCGGCTTCAATTACCATGACGACTGGTTTGCAGGTGTTCCCGTGAACTTCCCCGGTAAGCCGTTCATCGTAACGGAAAGTGTTTCCGGCCTGATGACACGCGGTTACTACCGGATGCCGAGTGATTCGATGTTCATCTGGCCCGAACGTTGGGACAAGCCTTTCTATGATGCCTCGTTCTCTTGCTCCTCCTACGACAACTGTCATGTTCCTTGGGGCAACCGTCACGAAGGTACTATGCGCCATGTAAAGAACAACGACTTTATCAGTGGACAATACGTCTGGACGGGCTTCGATTATATCGGTGAGCCTACTCCTTACGGTTGGCCGGCACGCAGCTCTTACTTTGGCATTATCGACTTGGCCGGCTTCCCGAAGGATGTCTACTACATGTATCAGTCCGAGTGGCGTCCGGATAAGGCGGTGTTGCATCTTTTCCCGCATTGGAATTGGACGGAGGGACAAGACATCGATTTGTGGGCATATTATAACAATGCCGACGAAGTGGAGCTTTTCGTGAATGGAAAGTCGCAGGGTGTGCGCAGCAAGGGAAAAGACGATTTCCACGTCATGTGGCGCGTGAAGTATGAGCCGGGTACGGTAAAGGCTGTTTCCCGCAAGGAAGGAAAGACTGTGGCCGAGCAGGAAATCCGGACAGCGGGCGAACCTGCGCAGATTCGTCTCAGCCCCGACCGCAGTACCATTCAGGCAGATGGCAAAGACTTGAGTTTCATTACGGTTGAGATTCTGGACAAAGATGGAAATTTGTGTCCGAATGCCGAAAACGATGTGACCTTTGCCGTAGAAGGTGCCGGCTTCATTGCTGGAGTGGATAACGGAAGCCCCATCTCTATGGAGAAGTTCAAGGACAACCACCGCAAGGCTTTCTACGGAAAGTGCCTGGTGGTACTGCAGAACAACGGTGAACCGGGTGGTGTCAAGGTGACGGCTACGGCTGATGGACTGGAGAAGGCGACGACGGCGATTAAAGTTAAATGATAATTTGATGTGCTAATTGGCACATTAGCATATTAACCAATTAAGACATGAAGAATAAATTTTTAGCAACCTTATTTCTTGCATGCTCCATCAGTACCGTGTCTGCACAGACACCGGTCTATATGGACGATGCACAACCTATTGAAGCACGTGTAAAGGATGCTCTCAGCCGGATGACACTGGAAGAGAAGGTAGCCCTTTGCCATGCGCAGAGTAAATTCAGCAGTGCGGGTGTTCCGCGGCTCGGCATTCCCGAGCTTTGGATGAGCGACGGCCCTCACGGTGTCCGTGCCGAAATCAACTGGAATGACTGGGGATATGCCAACTGGACCAATGACAGCATTACCGCTTTCCCGGCTTTGACTTGTCTGGCCGCTACCTGGAATCCGGACATGTCTGCAAAGTATGGCAAGGCCATCGGTGAGGAAGCGCGCTATCGTGAAAAGGATGTGTTGCTGGGCCCCGGCGTCAACATCTACCGTACTCCGATGAACGGTCGTAATTTTGAATATATGGGCGAGGACCCTTATCTGGCCAGTGTGATGTGCGTACCTTACATCCAGGAGTTGCAGAAGAACGGAGTGGCAGCTTGTGTCAAGCACTATGCGCTGAACAACCAGGAACTGTGGCGCGGACATATTGATGTGAATCTTAGCGACCGTGCTCTGTATGAAATCTATCTGCCGGCATTCAAGGCTGCAGTAGAAGAGGGAGGTGCCTGGAGCATTATGGGCGCTTACAATAAGATTCGTGGCCAGCACGCTTGCCATAACGATTTCACACTGAACAAGATTCTGAAAGATGACTGGAAGTTCGACGGCTGTGTCATTACCGACTGGGGCGGTGCCCACGACACCTATGAAGCTGCCGTCAACGGTCTGGATATTGAAATGGGTTCTTACACCAACGGTCTGACGTCCGAGAGTGTATTTACCTATAACGATTATTACCTTGCCAACCCTTACCTCCAGATGTTGAAAGATGGCAAAGTGCCGATGTCTACAATAGATGACAAGGCTTCCCGCATTCTTCGCTTGATATTCCGTACGGCGATGAACCGTCAGAAACCCTATGGTTCGGTAGCTACGGAAGAGCATTATGCCGCTGCCCGCGAGATAGGCAATGAGGGAATTGTGCTGTTGAAGAATGCTCCGGTGATAAAGAAAGGTGCCCCGTTGCTGCCGATTGA
Organism: Bacteroides sp. AM41-16; assembly: GCF_003603495.1. Taxonomy (NCBI): domain Bacteria; kingdom Pseudomonadati; phylum Bacteroidota; class Bacteroidia; order Bacteroidales; family Bacteroidaceae; genus Bacteroides; species Bacteroides sp. AM41-16. The sequence goes on from NZ_QTNE01000013.1 coordinate 108,976, forward strand.
TGCAGCCAAGTATCAGAATATCCTGGTGGTGGGCGATAATGCCGTACGCTTGCTGAATCAGGGAGGAGGCTCTTCCGAACTGAAAGTGAAGGATATGGTATCTCCGCTGGATGGCTTGCGTGCCGTTTATGGTGATAAGGTAGCCTATGCGAAAGGCTATGCCGCCGGTCGTCCGATGTACGGCCGTGCAGATGAAATTCCGCAGAATGTGGTAGACTCACTCCGTGCAGAAGCCGTGGAAATGGCGAAAAAGGCAGACTTGGTGGTACTGGTAGGCGGATTGAACAAGAACCACTTCCAGGATTGTGAAGGCGGCGATCGTCTGGAATACGGCTTGCCTTTCGGGCAGGATGAACTGATTGAAGCTTTGCTGGGGGTAAACAAGAACCTGGTTCTGGTGCTTCTCAGTGGTAATGCGGTGGAAATGCCGTGGGTATCCCGGGTTCCTGCCATTGTGCAAGGCTGGTATTTAGGCTCCATGGGTGGCAAGTCTCTGGCTGACATCCTGAGTGGTGCGGTGAATCCAAGCGGAAAGTTGCCCTTTTCTTTCCCTGCCAAGTTGACGGATTGCGGTGCACATGCTTTTGATGAACTCAGTTATCCGGGCGACAGCATTAAGCAGGAGTATAAGGAAGATATTCTGGTGGGCTATCGTTGGCACGACACCAAGGAGATTCCGGCTCTCTTCCCCTTCGGTCATGGCTTGAGCTATACTACCTTTACATATGGCAAACCGGTGGCTTCTGCCAAGGCCATGGCTGCCGACGGTACGCTGACGGTGACAGTTGCCGTGAAGAATACGGGTAGCATTGCCGGAAAAGAGATTGTACAGCTTTATGTAGGCGATGATAAATGCAGTGTGCTTCGTCCTGTAAAGGAACTGAAACATTTTGCAAAAGTTGGTTTGGCGCCGGGCGAGGAGAAGAGCGTGACTTTCACCCTTACTCCGGATGATTTGAAGTTCTACGATGAGGCTTCCGCAGCTTGGAAGTACGAACCGGGCAAGTTCAAGGCATACGTTTGCGCTTCGTCTGCCGACGTCCGTGGTGTAGTTCCGTTCGAAATGCAATAATCTTATAATCAGTGCGTAACCACTGCAAAATCAGTGCAACTATTTTGCAGTGGTACTGCATACCTTTTGCAGCGCTACTGCAATTGCTTTGCAGCGTCACTGCAAAAGGTATGCAGCAATGCTGCAAAGTGTATGCAGTAATGTTGCAAAATGTATGCGGTAAGTTTGTAGCCTGAAATCAGAATCAAAAAACAATATGAAGACACTTGCCACTCTATTTCTGCTTGCAGCCTCGTTGCTGCTTCGTGCTGCCGATACCCCTGCCGACAGTTGTAATCATCAGCTATACTATACATCGCCCGCCGCTATCTGGGAGGAGACTCTTCCTTTGGGCAACGGACGCTTGGGCATGATGCCCGACGGGGGCATTCTCCGTGAGCACATTGTGCTGAATGAAATATCATTATGGAGCGGAATGGAGGCGGATTATAGTAATCCGGATGCCTCGAAGAGTCTGCCTGCCATCCGGCAACTGCTGTTTGAGGGAAAGAACCGCGAAGCACAGGAGCTGATGTACAGCAGTTTCGTTCCGAAGAAGCAGGAGACTGACGGGAGATATGGAACCTATCAGGTATTGGGTGATTTGGATATAGATTTTACCTACAATTCTTCATTATCCATTCTCAATTCTCCATTAAACAACTATCGCCGTTGGCTCAACTTACGCGATGCGGTGGCATACACGGCTTTTAGGCTGGAAGATGTCGATTACCGCCGTGAGTATTTTGTTTCCCGTGACCGTGATGTCATGCTGATTCATCTGGTTGCCGGACGTGAAGGGACTCTGAACTTCTCTGCCCGTTTGAGCCGTGCAGAACATAGCCTGGTGACTGTCCAAGGGAACACCCTTTTGATGGACGGCATGTTGGAAAGCGGTAAACCCGGTTTGGACGGTATGAAATACCGTGTGGCGATGCAACTCGTGCAGAACGGTGGTGAATCATCTGTCAGCCCGGAAAATGGTATCTGCTTGAAGAACGGGCAGGAAGCCTGGTTGATACTTTCTGCCGCTACCTCCTATGCCGCTGCCGGTACCGACTTCCCGGGCGAACGCTATGCGGAAGTCTGCGACAGCTTGCTCCGTCCTTTCACCACCCCCGCTAATTCTCCATGTTCCATTCTCCATTCTTCATTATCCAACCATGTCACTGCCCACCGTTTCCTCTACGACCGTGTTTCCTTGACGCTTCCTGCCACGCCGGATGATACGCTCCCGACGAACGAGCGCATCCTCCGCTTCACACAGCAGGAGTCGCCGGCATTGGCTGCTCTGTACTATAACTACGGACGCTATCTGCTTATCAGCAGTACCCGTCCCGGCAGTCTGCCGCCCAATCTGCAAGGACTCTGGACAAATGGAGTATCGACTCCCTGGAACGGGGACTACCATACGAACATCAATATCCAGATGAACCACTGGCCCTTGGAGCAAGCCGGACTTTCCGAACTCTATCAGCCGCTGACGACGCTGATGGAGCGCCTTATCCCTTCGGGAGAGGCAAGTGCGCGTACCTTCTATGGCGATGAGGCAGATGGCTGGGTGCTCCACATGATGACCAACGTATGGAATTATACCGCTCCCGGCGAACACCCCTCCTGGGGAGCTACCAATACCGGTGGCGCTTGGTTGTGTGCCCATTTGTGGGAACACTATCTGTATACGCAGGACAAGGATTATCTGCGCCGTATCTATCCAGTCTTGAAAGGTGCCGCCCGGTTCTTTAGTTCCACCACCGTGCAGGAGCCTTCGCATGGCTGGCTGGTAACTGCCCCCACTTCTTCTCCGGAAAACAGTTTCTATGTGCCGGGTGACAGCGTGACTCCCGTCAGCATTTGTATGGGTCCCACTATGGATGTGCAACTGCTCACTGAGCTTTATACTAATGTCATCGCCGCCGCTCGCCTGCTGGATTGTGATGCGGATTATGTGGCGAAGCTTGAGGTGGACCTGAAGAGATTCCCACCCATGCAAATCAGTAAGGAAGGATACTTGCAGGAATGGCTGGAAGATTATAAGGAAGTGGATGTGCACCACCGCCACGTTTCCCATCTCTACGGCCTGCATCCGGGAAACCTGATTTCGCCGGAGTCCACCCCCGAGCTTGCCGAAGCCTGCCGGATGACCTTGAACCGTCGTGGAGATGAGGGTACTGGTTGGAGCCGTGCTTGGAAGATAAACTTCTGGGCTCGTTTGGGTGACGGAAACCGTGCTTGGAAACTCTTCAAGAGTTTGCTGCATCCTGCTGTCGATGCTGCGACGGGAGGTCATGGTAGCGGCACTTTCCCCAACTTGTTCTGTTCGCATCCGCCTTTTCAGATTGATGGCAACTATGGTGGCGCGGCGGGAGTTGGCGAAATGCTGTTGCAAAGTCATGAAGGCTTTATCCATCTGCTTCCTGCCCTGCCGGATAGCTGGACTGCCGGCAACTTCCGTGGAATGCGCGTACGTGGCGGTGCTTCCATAGACCTGGACTGGAAGGATGGACGGGCAACGAGGGCTGTTGTTACCGCTCTTGTTCCGGGTAAATTTACAGTAAAGATGCCCGCAAGTGCTGTCCGTGCCGAAGTGACGGTAGGAGGACATACATATACTTACAAGAAACCGGCATTCTCGTTGGACTTGAACAAGGGAGAAGAAGCGACGGTGTGTTTCTTCTGATGATTCGGACAGAAGAACAGAAGATGTTTTAGACAGAAGAACAAAAGAACAGAAGAACAAAAGTCATAAAGTAAAATATGTCCTTTTGTTCTTCTGTCTAAAAATAGTTCCCCGACAAAATTATCAAGTAATTTGCCTTTCGCGCCCGAATGCTGTACATTTGCAGCGCATGTAGAACAAATATCTTAGATAATTATGAAAAATAGAGTACGTTTTTTCTTCTTGTTTCTCGGCTTGCTGGGAGCGTTGGCAGTTCATGCACAAATCAATGAGTTGCCACGTTCCACACCCGAGGCAGAAGGAGTCCCTTCCAAGGCTGTCACTGCCTTGTTTGATTCACTGATGGCATTGCCGAAAACAGACATCCACAGCGTGGTGGTGCTGCGTCACGGCAAGGTCATCGGAGAAATCTATCCGGCTCCGTTCGCGCCGGAATATCGCCATACCATGTATTCCTGCTCCAAAACCTTTGTCGGGGCTGCCGTAGGGCTTGCCATTGCAGACAACCGCTTGCGTTTGACAGACCGCGTCGCCGCTTTCTTCCCGGAATTTCTTCCGGATTCGGTTTCCGCTAATCTGGCAGACATGACTGTCCGTGACCTGCTTACCATGACGTCGGGTATCACTCCCGACTGGAATATGCGCAACCTCACTTCCGACTGGATACGTACCTTCCTTGCCAAACCGGTGAAAACTCCGGGCAAGAAGTTTGAATATGATTCGATTAGTACCTATATGCTTTCTGCCATTGTGCAGAAGGTGACGGGCATGACCTTGCTGGATTATCTGAAGCAGAAGCTTTTCATCCCGATGCATATCACGGACGTTGCGTGGGAGATAAGCCCCGAAGGCATCAATACCGGTGGCTGGGGACTGCATATCCAGAGCGAGTCATTGGCAAAATTCGGATTGCTGCTGCTGAACCGGGGTGTTTGGGAAGGCAGGCAGTTGCTTCCGGCTTCCTGGGTGGAGCAGATGATGACCAGACAGATAGGAGATTATGGCTATCAGATGTGGCTTTGCGAATATCCGGGTGCTGTACGTGCTGACGGGGCTTTGGGACAATACATTCTGATTGTTCCGGATAAGGATATGGTAGTGGTTATTACCGAATGTACATTGATAGACGGTCGTCGGCAGCGTCGTCTGGTCTGGAACCGCTTGTTGCCGGAGGTCGGTGACCAGGTATTAGCGCCCGGTAAGGACTACAAGCGCCTGCAGAAGAAACAGCGTTCTTATCAACTGCCGTTAGTGCAAGGAAAGGCTGCTTCCTCCCTTTCACAGAAATACGCAGGCAAGCGCATCCTGCTCGGAGAGAACAAATACGGATGGCAATCTATCGAGCTGCAATTCAAGCAGCAAGAAGTAGTGATGACTGTGGTGGAGAAAGACGGAAAGACATACAGTCTTCCGTTTGGCTATAAGCAATGGTCGAAAGCGGCAATTGATGGCTATCCTCCGTATTCGGTTGCTGCAAAGGGGCGTTTTAAGGGTATAGAAGGCCCTTTCCAGGTGGCAGGCAGTTATGCGTGGGCGTCACCTGATGCTTTGCAACTGAAAGTACATTATGTCAACTGGATAAGCGCTCTTGGGCTTACGCTCTGCTTTGAGGATAACAAGGTACTCCTGACTGTTACGGAGAATTATTCTTCGGGTGAAGGGGTGACTTTCGAAGGTACATTAGCGCATTAAAATAATGAATCGTATTTTGCTTACTCTAAAACGGCCTTTTATCTGGCTGTACCGTTTCCGGCACCGTTGCGGCTACGGTGTACATTCTCCTTTTGCCTTTAACCTGATTACGCATGTAATTTACGAAAGTACGGCTTATTATAAATATGAAGAGCTGGCCAAGGCCCAGAAGCAACTGGAGCTGGAGAAAGATAAACGTTGGAAGTACGAATCGAAGAAAGTAAAACGCCTTCTGTTCCGTCTGGTAAACTATACCCAGCCGGAGACTATTGTAGATGCCGGTACGCTTGCCGCTTCTGCCCTCTATCTGAAAGCGGGGAAGGAGGGGGCAGATTATACTTCGGCTTCCGACCTTTCCGAGCTCTTTCTGGAGAGTGGCGTTCCCGTTGATTTCCTTTATTTGCACGATTATCGTCATCCCGATTTTGTAGAGGAGGTCTTCCGCATCTGTTCCACCCGTACCAGGGGAAAGTCTGTTTTTGTGATTGAGGGTATCCGTTACACTCCGCAGATGTCTGCCCTCTGGAAACGTATGAAGCAGGACGGGCGGGCGGGTATTACGTTCGACCTTTATGACCTTGGTATCATATTCTTCGATAAAACAAAGATAAAACAAGACTATATTGTCAACTTTTGATTATCTTTAGGCGTTTCAATAGTGATTAGCGGTTAGTGATTAGTGCTTAGCTCCACTTACTGGCTGCTAAACATTAATCTCTAACCCCTAAACATTAATTCCTTATGAAGATATACACCAAAACCGGAGATAAAGGAACCACCTCTCTTGTAGGTGGAACCCGTGTACCTAAAACGCATATCCGCCTTGAGGCATACGGTACGGTGGATGAGCTAAATTCCAATCTGGGTCTTCTCATCACGTACCTGCTTGACGGAAAGGATAAAGATTTTCTGCAGCAAGTGCAAGACAGACTTTTTGCCGTAGGCTCTCATCTGGCCACAGACCGGGAGAAAATGGAGCTGAAAGAAGCCAGTATCATCAGCTCGGAGCAGGTGGAAATGGTGGAGCGGGAGATAGACCGTTTGGATACTCTTTTGCCTCCTCTTTCAGCCTTTATTCTTCCCGGCGGAAGTCGCGGTGCGGCAGTCTGCCACGTTTGCCGTACGGTTTGCCGTCGTGCAGAGCGTCGGATTCTTGCTCTGGCCGAACAAGTGGAAATCGCTTCGGAATTACTGGCTTACGTGAACCGCTTGTCTGATTATTTGTTCGTTCTTTCCCGTAAAATGAATCAAGACGACAAAAAAGGTGAAATATTTTGGAATAATAGTTGCAAGTGAAATAAATTGTTATACTTTTGCCGAAAAATAGAAATAGGACTTAATATTCACAATTTTAATACTAGAGACTATGTATTGGACATTGGAATTAGCATCTAAATTGGAAGATGCTCCTTGGCCGGCAACTAAGGATGAATTGATAGATTATGCCATGCGTTCGGGTGCTCCGCTTGAAGTGATTGAGAATCTGCAGGAAATGGAAGATGAAGGCGAGATTTATGAAAGCATAGAAGATATTTGGCCCGATTATCCCAGCAAAGAGGACTTTTTCTTTAACGAGGAGGAATATTGATACGCTTTAAAAGAAAAAACTTACCGGTATGTCTGGTAATATTTTGAAACATAGGGAGAAGTAATTCCAAAACCGATAACTATGGTTGAAGAATTACTTCTTTTCTTTTTAATATCCCCACACTACAATAATAATGAATGTACAAGAAGCAACAACACGCCGGTTACCGGATTTGAAGGAAAGGCATCTGCCTGAAAACTGCCGCGAAACCATAAACACGATTTTAAAGGAGACTTACGGCTACGAACAGTTTCGTAATCTTGAGATTTACGATGACTTGTCCAAGGGAAAAGAGAAACTCTGCATTTCGCAGGGACAGCTGATAGAGAACGTTATACTGGAGGCTGAAAAGGCTTGGAAAGGTGAAACGCAGGTAGACAATATCTTGCTGACTGCCCCTACCGGCTCCGGAAAATCTTTGTTGTTCCAGCTTCCTGCCATCTATCTGGGGAAGGAGTATAATCTGCTTACCATTGTGGTTTCCCCTTTGAAGGCGTTGATTGTAGACCAGGTGGAAAGTCTGCAAGAGCTGGGGTATATGCGTGTGGCATACGCCTCGTCCGATTTATCGCCGGAACAGAAGATGGAGGTTTACCGGCAGGTGCGTGAGGGGGAGATTGATTTGTTCTATCTCTCGCCGGAATTGCTTCTCTCTTACGACATTAAGCATTTTGTAGGCGAGCGCCGCATCGGTCTGGTGGTGGTCGATGAGGCGCATACGGTCACTACGTGGGGCAAGGAGTTCCGCGTGGACTATTGGTTCTTGGGGCGCTACCTGACTGCTTTGAAACAGACTCTCGGCTATAATTTCCCGTTGTTTGCATTGACTGCTACGGCTGTCTGGAACCCGAAAGGAGGTAATGACATGATATTCGAGACTATTCGTTCCTTGCAGATGGAGCCTTGCGTGCTTTATGTAGGTACAGTGAAGCGCCGGAATATTGGCTTTGACATCCGTCAGATGGAGATGGAGGACGGGGAGACATACGACAAGGCAAAGCAGCGCGTGGTGGCTGCGCGGGTGGAGGACTTCCTGGACGGGCACAAGACATTGCTCTATTATCCTTTTGCGGGTGGCATCGACATGCGCTTGAAGACGTGGGTGAAGCCGGCGGACTGGCGTCTGGTTGCCTCCTATTATGGCAAGAAGGACAAGGAACAGAAAGCTGCCATTGTACAAGAGTTCAAGGAAGGAACCAAGAAACTGATTGTGGCTACGAAAGCCTTTGGTATGGGAGTGGACATCAGTGATATAGACCGTGTATACCATGTGGCGCCATCCAGTACGTTTGTCGACTATATTCAGGAGATAGGGCGTGCCGCGCGTGATACGGAGATACAGGGTATTGCCGCTACCGACTACCATGAACGGGATTTCTATTATATGAAGCGTCTGCATCAGACAGGGAACATTGCCCAGGAACAGCTGGTGCTTATTCTGAGAAAACTCATGGAAGTGTACCGCATGAAAGGGGAAAAACCGGAAATCATGGTATCTTTGTCCGATTTCGAGTTTGTGGTGAAACTGCCGCGTACAAAGAACAAGCTGGAGTATGAAGCGGAGTTGGGACAGCTCATCAAGACCGCCTTGCTTTGGCTGGAAGACGATTTGATGCAGCGTTATGGAAGGCATCTGCTTGAAATCAGCCCCAAGAATCTGTTGACCGAAGGATATGTCCAGGACAAGACGGGTGATGTCTTTGCCCGTGAATTCCATAGCTATCTGACAAAGGTAGAAGGGGAGGACGGGGTTTACGTCGCACGTCTGGAAGCGCTTTGGGAAGAGCGTTTCCCTGAGCTTGGCTACAAGGAATTCAAACAGAAACTGAATAATGGAACGTTGTGGGAGGGAGCCCGTGCCGTGTCTGTAGGCAAGCATGAGGTGTTGTTGAAGGAAGATGCCACTGTCATCCGTGAGCGGATGGATGCCTTGTTCAAGAGCCTGACAACGATGCTGAAAACGTCATTGATAAAGTCGAAAGGACGTTTTGATGAAGAAGAATTGCGGGCTGTCTTTGCCGAGCATGGCATGGACGTGCGCTCTGCCAAACGCTTTATCGGTTCCCTGCTGGAGAGTCGCACGGAGGAAGGCCGCAGTGTAAGCTATATCAGCAGTGTGAAAAAGAAGGATTCCAATGAACTCTCTTTTACGGTGACCAAAGGCTTTGATTTGCTTTTGTCGCGCTATCAAAAACTGTTTAGCCAACGCATAGTGGGCAGTAAGGGAGACCGCCTGGTGTTTTATTGCACTCCTTTCTCGGACTTGAATATGCTGCTTAATCTGCTTTCTATGCTTGACTGCCTTTCGTTCAGTGTGGAGGGTGGCGGTACGCCTTGCGTATTTGTCCGTTTCAATGACCCCGAAACTCTGCAGGAACTTGCGCTTGGCGATGATTACCGCAATCTGATTCTGGATACCAACGGGCAGATATTCCAGGAGCAGATTGACTTGTTCTCTTTCTTCTTCGGAACAGATAAGCTGACGGATGAACAGCGCTGGGACTTTATAGAGGATTATTTTACGGGAATGGGAGTGGACGACTTGAAAAAGAAGTTTGTGTCCTTGTAGCACCAATTCGTTGAACAGCCTTTCCAGAGTTACAGTTCATCTTTGCTTTTACTGTAAAGATTGTGAGTAATTAGTCTAAGTGCTCCTGCAGAAACCGTTGCAGGATGCGTGCATGGTTGTATATCGGTGCTTTGGAAGCATATAGTAAGGTTATGGTATGGTGGTGTTTTATGGTGTCAATGAACCTAAGGGCGGCTTCCGAATTTTCCAGTTCCTTGCGATACATGGCTGCAAACCCCTCCCAGTGTTCCGCTTGGTCTTCGTGAAACCATTTTCTTAATTCAGGTGAAGGGGTAATATCCTTTTCCCAGACATCGTATTTCAGATGTTCCTTTTTTATGCCGCGAGGCCACAGCCGGTCCACCAATACACGGTAGCCGTCTGTTGCATTGGGTTCTTCATATACCCGTTTGATTCTGATTTGTGTCATGGCTGTTCTCTTAATTTTGCTTCCATTTTGATGGAGCGTGGGAAAACGATATTATTTTCCAGATGGATGTGCTGGTGCAAGGCCTCTTCAAATGCTTTAAGCTGTTGGAGTACGAGGCGGTAACTGTTGCAGGCATCTTCTGGAGCTGTATAGCCGTTGGTCAGATGCTCTATGTGGCGATAGCGTTCTCCTTCAATGTCATGTTCTGCCATCATGACGGATATGGGAGCTTCGATGCTTCCACAGTGGAATTCGGGCAGGGGAGTATTTTCCAGCTTAGCCTTTACCATCTCATAGATGTAGGGAAACAGTACCAGTTCCTCTTTGTCGAGATGGGCATTGAGGTCGGAGAGGGAATCATGAAAGAGAGCCTGCACATTGTAGAGTGACGGATGTTTTTCACCGTGTACGCGACATATTTTATCCAGCAGTTCTTCAATCTCGGGACCTTGTGTACGGATATTACGGTGGTGGATTTTGAGAATATAGTCCACCAATAAGTCCAGAGGCCAACTCTTGAAATCAATATTTTCGGAGGTTGTCGGAGCCAGATGCTCTATTTCTTCTATCACCTTCTCCATATCGGCTCCGGCAGTTTTACTGGCTTCGGGAAGCAGTGCGGAACCATGGCAGCAGAAATCAATGCCATATTTATCAAATATCCCGGCATTGTTGAAGTTGTCGGCTACGATTTCGCCGACTGTCATACGTTTATAATCCTTCATATGTTATCTTGTTTTTGTTTTCCACAACATTGTGGAAACCTGCTATATATACAATTATATGGCAGATAATGTTTGAAGGGTTATGATTATTTGAGTTTTCTTGCCCGGTTCTTTCATTTAAAGGAATTGGAGGAGTTATCACTTCGCTCCGCTCCGTCAGGAGTTGAAGAAGTTAAAGCCGATACTTCTGTGAATACATACGCACGAGTATTGGCTTTAACTCCTAAGCCGACTTGTCGGCTGATAACTCCTTTAAATGAAAGATTCGTGGTTTCCTTGTCTATCCTTCTACTTTTTGGAATGCCAGCCGTTCGTCTCCATTGGCCAGAAGGATGATGCCGCAATATTTGAATCCGTGCTTCTTCAGTATGTATTGCAGGATATGATTGTCCCGGTGGGTATCTGCACGTAGGTTGGGTATTTGTTCGTAGCACCATTGCAGGCAGGCATTGGCCACTCCTTTGCTGTGTTCTGTACTTGCCAGCCGGTGAATGACGCCGTAAGGAAGCGTATCTTCCACCCATTTTCCTTCATAGATATGCGTATATGTGGGGTCGTTTCCACGGATAAAGGCGAAGGTTCCGATAATTTCTTCGGTATCGTCGGTGCACACATAGCTGTTTCCTTGTTCGATGTCTGCTATGACGATTTCCCTGGAAGGGTAGTTGCCTCTCCACTGCAGCATATTTCCGTCTTTCCGCATGATGTGCTTCGCTTGTTCAAAGATGTCCATAAGGATTGCAATGTCTGTGGGTTGCGTCTTTCTGATTTTTATCATAGCTTTTTATTTTATCTGTGTGGTATCTTTCTTTGATTCAGGTTGCAAAGGTAATGCGTTTTGTGATTCATTGTTCTCGTAAATGAACAAATGCTAACATACGTTGTTTCTTTAGGAAGAATTTGCATATATTTGTCCCGTAATATTAAACACAATTGATTATGAAAAAGATTTTTAGTGCTTTCGTGATAGCTGTATGCTGTATGTTTATGGCTATGCCTGCCCAGGCCCAACTATTGAAGTGGGGTGTTAAGGGTGGTGTGAATATGACGAAAATAGATTGGGATGGCGGATATAAGGGAAACAAGGATAATTCTACCGGTTTCTTTATTGGTCCGATGGCTGAGTTCACCATTCCCATTGTAGGCTTGGGTGTTGATGGTGCTTTGCTGTTCTCTCAGCGCGGCAAGGACGAGGTGAAGCAAACAGGACTGGAAGTACCCGTAAATCTGAAATATACCATTGGCTTGGGTAGTTTGTTGGGTATTTATGTGGCAGCCGGTCCCGATTTCTTCTTCGACTTCAAGAAGAAGGATTACGTAGACCGCAAGAAGGCTCAAGTGGCACTTAATCTGGGTGCCGGTGTGAAGCTGCTGAAGCATCTCCAGGTTGGCGTGACCTATCAGCTCCCGATGGGCGACTCATTTACGTGGAAGAATGCGGGTGATGCCATCGGTGCCAAGAATAAGACTTGGCAGGTGTCTGCGGCGTATCTCTTCTAAATGTAGTAAAACGATTTGTGGAATATAAAGAAAGGCTCTCCTACAAAAAGGAGGGCCTTTCTTGTGTTTTTGATTACTTTTCTACAATTACATCTACTGGGGCAGGTGCATCATCATGGAGTGGGGTAGCAGCTTCGCGACTAGGCTGTCTACCGTCTTTGATGGCGAGTACCCATTCCCCATTTGCTTTTATGGGGTTGAACATGAACCCCATACTACTACCTGGAGTGTCAGAATCTGAACGTGGCGTAAATTCTATTTTGTACTTCACGTCATTATTTCCTTGTGTAGAGAAGCTGAGGTAATCCAATCGATAACGAATTACCGGGAAACGCTGGAAACGTTTGGTCAGTGCTTCCCGTTGTTGTATCGTTAAGGGTTTGGCTATACCAGCGTCATCAATGGAGTAAAGCATATCAAGAGCCTTGTCAGTCTCTTTAGCTTTTAGAAGATCCATACACTGTGTACATAATGTAAGAACAGCGCTTGAGTCTGCAGCAGTCAAAGTGGCTACAAACTCATCTTCTGCCTCTTTCTGTGTCTTCATCTTCTCTTCGTGTCCTTTTGTTGAACATGCTCCGAGTAGAAAGCTTGCTGAGAGAAGAAGCATAAAAAGGATTTGTTTATTGTTCATTGTTGATATATTTATTAATCGTGCATTGTTAAATAAAAAGGTGCGTCACCTTATTATGACGCACCTTTATTATATTACCGCATTTTAGGATGCGATGAGTTCTTTACAAAATTATCTGTTGGCAATAGTACCATCAACAGCAATGGCAACTTTAGCACTTACTGTACCCCATGTGTATGTGACCTTTACAGGAACCATGATGGTGAAGTCTTTAGTGTTACCCATATTGTTCTTGTAGTTCAATACTACAGAGTTCAACTTGCTGATGTTGGTAGTTTTGATGTCAATCGGGTTAGAAATTGCAGTACCACCTACTTTATCAAGGATTGTCAGCTTGATAACGTCCTTGTTGATAGGCTTCTGTTCACCGATAACATTAACGTCACAAGTTGCATTGTCAATATCCAAAGTTATTGCGCTGATACCGTAGTATTCGTACAAGTTAACGTTGTTTTCTTTAGCAGCTTCATATACTTTGTCTTTATCATTGTATACGATAACCGGTTTGTCGCGCCAGTCGTTGGCCTTGAACAAGTTACCAAGTAATACGGAAGAACCGTTAGCCTCTGCATCCAAGAACTTGGCTTTGTCGTTGCTTTCAATATCCAGCGGACGCAAGAAGCGAGCGTTGAAGTTGTAAGCGGGAGCCAGTTCAATTTCGCAGTCACCATAAACAGCGGATACCTCGATGATGGCAAACTGTTGGTTAGGCTTGTTTTCGTTATGACCGAAAAGGTTCAAGAATACTTTTGCTTCATCGTTGTTTGCATAAGTAATTGTCTTGGCTGTCTTATCAAGAGTTGCGATGAGAGAAGCGGTTGCTCTCTTTTCACCCCAGTATAACTTAGTGCTGCTCTTGCTCTTGTCAGCTTCAACTGTACTTACAAACAACTTCTTTCCACCTATAGTCAGACCATCGTTCTTAGCAGAGAACAAGTAGCTGTACTTGATTTCCATACCTTTGTCTTTGTTGTTCCAGATTTCACCATAAACCGGCTTGGAAGCTTCTGATACAATGAATTCGATGCCTGATTTTTCAACTTCTTTTCCAGCTTCTGTTACGTAGTGATAGAAGTAGTCATCAAGATTCTTCACATAATTTGCTACATTGTTTGCTGCATCCGGAGCAGGAACATTGGTACGTACAGTATCTCTGTCAGCCAAAGCTGTTTCAGCAGGATACCAGAACGCATCACGTTTGTTACCATAACTTGCAGTAGTCGGCAATTCTGCTATGGAAATCTTGATACCTACGTAAATAGCGTAAGTTGTTCCACCTGCTACAGGTTTGTACTTGCCATAAAGTGTCAAGGCGCGATCTTTGTAATCCTTGATGAGTTGGTCTCTTTGAGTCTTATTGCTAGTCCAGTTCAGGATAGCATTTGTACTAGTGTTACCGTCAGGAGTTTCAGTAACTACACCGTAAGTATTGTCTGCTGCAAATTTATTAGCAGCTGTTACTTGAATGAAGCCACCCTTACCGTCTGCTACATAAGTTTCGTCTTTTACAAATGTATAACCCTTTGTGAATTCTTCCTTGGTCATACCCAGTTCTTCAAGAATCTTACCGGACATGTCTTTCCAAGTGATGGATACAGTTTGTTCACCACACAAGTACGGCAACTGCGGAGTGCTCTTGTCAATAACAATTGCATCAGGAGTAGCGGCTTTTTCAGTGATTTCCAACTTGATGTAACCTGCTAATACTACATTATTTGTTGCATCAACCAGTTTAACCAATACTGCCGGACGACGACCGATAGCACTTCTGCCAATCTTTTCTGTGCTTCCTTCAGGAATAACCACACTTTCTTCTTTGTCGTTTACATAGCAAGGAGTGAAAGTACCGTCTTCTTCCAATTGAGAGTAAGCATTTTCCTCTGTATCATTGTCACCGCTGATATAGTGAACAGCTTCAAACTTGAGAGTCAGATTATATAGCTGGGCAGCTTCAGCAAGACTCATGCTTTTGTGAGTGGTTGCAGTAATTTTCTCTCCAAAGTTTTCTACATGATGGATACACAGTAAATCTGCCAATTCAATAGAACCACCATTGTATTGTGCAGGAACAGTATATACGTTTTCGATAGCTTCCTTAGCTGTCTTATACAGTTCAGGTTTACAAGTGTTTTTTGTTACGATTTTGCTGTCATCGGTATACGCAATGGCTTTAAAACCTTGAATCATCGGCATGATGGCTGCATAGTCAGAAGTAACTGTAGACTTTTCTTCACCTTCTTTTTCGCCATTAACCAATGTTGCTTCCAGAGCTGCGATAGAAATATAGTTGTTTTCACCGGGAGTGCTCAAATTGCCCTTCTTCAAATCCTCTACAGAGAGTTTGTATGTAGCATACATTTTTTCGCCGTCAATGGTCTTACCTGCGTTTTGGAAGATAGGGGTTACCACAGCAGGAGTAGCTTTTGTAGCTACATATTCCGGAGTAGCTGCCAAGAATTTCCACTCAATATCTTTCAGCTTGGCATTTAGCGGGTTCAAGTGATAGTACATTGCGCTGGTTGAAGGCATCCAATAAGTTTTCTTAGTGGCATCTTTCAAAGTAATCCAATTGGTAGCACTTGTACCTTTCTTGATTACATAAGCTACATTGTGGTCATCTTTACTTTCTATTGCGTTCTTTTCAGCTTCGATGAAATCACCGTTGGCATATTTGTATTTAGTAGCTTCTACTCCGTCTTCATACAAATCAGGAATGAATACCAATGCTTTCAACTTAGTAGTCAGAGAAATAGTCTTTTCAACCAATTTGCCGTTCTCATCCTTCATGTTACCAAGGGTCAGAGTTTCATCTTTTGTATTCCAAACTGCTGAAAGAGTCCCTTCCGGTAACCATTTCGTAGTTTGTACTTCATATAAAGGATCTTTACCCTTCTCTTCTGTTACTTTCACCCAGTAGCCAGCTTCTGCTTGGCCATGCAACTTGCCAGTTTCTTCAGTACCTGGGTAGTAATAGATGGTTTTAGCGTCTTGACCAGCGCTACCGTTGCCCGGTTCACCTTTTTCACCGCGTGCAGGGAACTCTGTTTGTACATTGTCTTTAGCCCACCAATAGTCACCGTTAGCGTCTTTTACAATACTCCAAACGGGAGCGTTTGTGCCGTTTGTTCCGTTCTTGATAGGATAAGATTCGCCATTGCTTAATTTGATGACAATGCCATCTTCTGTTTTGTCAACGCCGGTAATGACCGATCCAGCGTCAATCTTAGCTTGAAGGTCACTTACCAGCTTTTCTACTGCTGATACGCGGTTGTCCAAGCTTTCGATGTCGTCATCATAGTCCTTACAAGACGTGAACGTTCCTGCAGTGCCCACCATTAAGGCGCTGAACAGGATCACACTTAGAAACTTTTTGTTCATAATTGAAAACTTTAAATTTATAAATTTAAAAAAATAAAAAGTGAATAATCTCTCATTTTGAACCCCTTTCGCATACTTGTTTTGTTACTAAGTATTCCGTTACTTCGCAGGTAATGAAATCTTGTTAATCCCGTTAATAATCAGGGAATAAGGAGAAAATAGACCGGTTTTGTTTGGAATAGTAAAAAACAGTCCGTTGGGATATTGGAAAGAGGATTGGAAGTCCAGAAAGATGACAGTGGGAAAGGGATGAAATGAGGCTCTCAAAGAATAAAAGTATGTATTTTTCAGTTCAAAAGGTTGAATGACAGTCCATTGATAGCACCGATTGGAGCTCCGTAAAGACAGTACCATTCCGTTCCTCAAAACTCTGTTTGAAGATTCCGGAAAATATGCGACAAATCTATTCTATCCTATCAAAAGAAGTAACGTCTTTTATACTGTACACGCTCCGCTTCTTACAAAAGAAATTACCCTTTGATTCGCCTCGTCAATCTTTCTGTTGCTGAAAGGCTTCAGATAGGTTTCCGTCACCGTGATGGAGGAGTGCCCCATGGCTTCCGATATGATTCCGGGGTGTATCTCGCAATGGTAAGCCATTGTGGCCCAGGTGTGTCTGGCTGCATAGGTACTGAGTGCCGACTGCATTCCCAGGCACTGCCTGAGTACTGCCAGCCGCTGGTTGAATCCCCTGAGTGCCGACTGGTATTCCCGGTATGCCGCTTCCGTACCTTCCTCGCTCTGCAGAATGGGAAACAGATAGGGGGAATCGGGATTCCTGTTCGCCACCATCCTGACCATCTGCATGGCTTCGGGTGTGAGTGACACGGTCAGCGCCCGTCCCGTCTTCCGCCTTCTGTAAGACAGCACATTCCCCTGCAAGTCCCTTTTGTGCAGGTACGCCAGGTCCACGAAGGGTATGCCCCTGAGCATGAACATGAGTACGAAGAAAATCCTTGTTCTCTGCTGTGTGTTTGGGAGCGTCCCTCCTTGCAGGCTCCTTTCCGTCTCCCTTACCAGGCTGCTGATGTCTGATGCTTCGAGCGCCTTCTTCCTGTCCGCCCGTGTGCCGGTATACACATGCTCGAACAGTCTGGGTACATACCGTATGTACTTTCTGTCCACCGCCCGATGATACACCGAGCGTACCGTCTTGATGTAGGTGGATACGGTGTTCCAACTGCAGTTCCTCTGCCTGAGGAAGTTTTCGAATCTCTTCAGTACGGTCGGGCTCAGCTTGCGCATGGGCATCGGTTGCCATTTGGTGAATGCCGAGAATGCATTCACCGCTGACTGGTAGATGTGTGCCGTCCCCCACCTGCCGCCTTCCCGGAGTTCCCCGATGACTGAGGAGAACATCTCTTGTAAGGTAATTTCATTTCTATTCATTTCCAATTTATTTATAAAAGGTTTACCTTACAAGTATATACAATTATAGCTGCAAATACAATGATTTCATATTCTTCATTTTTTGCAATATCAAGTGATTATTGCTGCAAGAGAAAAATGTTTAAGTCATGATAGGGATTGGATGAAGAAGGGAATAAGTAAGAGAAAAACGCTCAGGTATGTATTTCGCAGTACTTGGTATGGTACGAAGATTTAGAAGAAGAATATGCGTTGGAAGTAAAAAAGAATATAAATTATAGAAATAGATGGCATGTGATAAACAAGACTTCATTGTATTAGAATTCCAGTTTTTCTAATATCACAATAAAGAGGATTGTCCATATCTTCTGTAAGTAGGACTGGCTCTATAAGGTTACTTATCTTGCGTCTAAGTTTCCACAATAGAGGAGTATCTTTAAAATAATCGTCATCCAGGCGTTCTACTATCACAGCAATATCTATATCGCTGTCTGCTCTATAATTTCCTTTACTGTACGAACCATAAAGATAAAGGGCCTTTAATGGTAACTTCTCCGCTACCATTTCCTTATAGCGTTTGGCAAGGTTTATAGCTTGTTCTTTATCCATAATTGCAACTCTTTAGTTTGGCTCAAAAGTTCAGCACAGTATTCTTTGGTTAAGCTCTTCATTAATCTTTCTTTATAAGAGGGGTAACGGGCTTCTATATTAAGAGGTTCAAGTTTGTCTATAAAGTCTAACTGCTCCTCCGACAATTGCTTGTCCAATCCCGTTCTCTCCGCAAGTCTGGATAGTGAATGTATCTTTAGAGGAACTTCCATTAAGCAATTAGTCCAATATGCTTTGAGAATTTTCTCTATTGTTTGATGGCACATGAACCGACATAGAGATAACGGCCTGTAAGCAGCATTGCATTCGCTGTTTCCAAATCATAATCTGACATCTCAATCCAATAAGGTTACTTTACTATCCATATTTCGAGTCTTTAGAACAAAGATAGTTATTATCCTTCAAACAACAATGATTTGCTACAACATTTTATCCGTTGGAACCATATTGAAGGTATTTACTTTAGTCTTATAATTATATTTTGCAAAGCCTGCTGCATTTCTACTCATTTCTAAATTGTTTATAGAATGAATATAAGATTCAAGAAAGAAACCATTAAAGCTTATTCCTTTGCAACCAAAGTTGGAAGAACTGATCATATACCTGGTAAATGCCTTTATCATAGGTAATAAAGTCTTTTTCCAGTAGTCCTTTTACAGCTGAAGAGACAGAACTGGCAGATTGCAACTTGTATTTACGCACAAAATCACCGCTTGAGATGGCCTTGGCTTTCCCTTCTGCCGCAATTGCCATAAATACAATACGTTGCTTTTCGGGCATCTGATATAATAAGGCATCATAGGTGTCGGCAGAAAAGTCCAGAAGGTCGTTAATGGCAGTATCTATCATTGAGGGGATACATATTTCTCCAGTTCCAGTCATGGAAAATAAAATGTTCATAACCTTCTGCATATACGAAGTTATACCATTGAAGCGCTCATATAGCTCTGTTACCACTAATGTGTCCAAGTGTTTGCTTACCCGTTCAAAGTGCTTAAGACAGAACTCTGCGTATTTATCAACAGAAATGGGAGGCAGGTTTATCAATGTGACTGATTGATAGAATGGACGTGCCGGAGAAGTAAACATTGCCCCCATCAGATGCCTATGGGACCCGGAGAAGACAAAGTGGGCATTGGAACAGCGTTGTATATGTGTCCGTAGTGCCGCTTCTATGTTGGGATCGTCTGCATATTTGGTTATTTGCTGGAATTCATCAATGGCGATTAGGCAAGGCTTCCCGGCATTATTCAGATAGGAGAATATCTCATCCAATGTTGCAGAGGGATTAGTTATAGCTCCCAGACCGATTCCCCAGGTAGGCTGTCCATTCATGTCGAATGTTATTTCGGAACGAAGGGAGGCCAGTACATTCAAGAAGGTACCCCATACGGATTTTCCTTTTGGACGTAGTTCATCCAGTACAGCCTTGCCGAAAACATTCACAAAATCGCGTACAGAGCTTGTGGCATAAATATCGATGATGAAAGTGTGGTAATGCTCCTTGATTTCCGGCTGTCCAAAACAATGCCGCAGCAAGTCTGTTTTGCCTAATCTGCGTGGGGAAATCAATGCAATGTTGTTCTCATTCGTCAAAAGTGAGACAATTTTAGCCGTTTCTTTCTCTCTGTCACAGAAATATTCCGGTGATACATAGCCGTTCGTAACAAATGGATTTTTCATATGATTATTGAGTTTACACGCAAATATAAGGAAAATATCACGATAATCATAAGATGATAATCATAAAACGATTATTATTGGAAATGTGTGGTTGACTATCATATGAAATGGCTATTCTTTTCCTCATCCAAAGAATAGAGGAATAGTAATAGCCATTTTCTGTTTTAATCTTGATATTCAATTTCTTCACCAAGAGCTTGACGTATCATATTATGTTCATTGCGATAGAGTTTACCATTACGCAGATAATAATAGTTAAAGTAACCGGCAAACTCAATAGTGGCATACTTTAGTGTATCTCCTTGATTATAGACTTTCCATGTACCCTCGTACGAACTGGAATCATCATATTGAATCAGGGTGGTGGAGTCGGCTCGAAGGTCGAATTGGATACCGGTTTCAGTAACGAATTTGCCTGGAAAAGGATGTGTAGCTGCTGACTTCTTACATGAAGAAAAGCAGATGAGTGAAACTGACACAGTCAAAATGAATAGTATTTTCTTCATATCTGATATTTATAAATGAAAGATTGAAAAAAAGGACGCCCTGCAAGAGGACGTCCCTTTTATTAAATTATATCAAGAATCTCTTCTTAATTATTTGGCACTCGGTGTACCGGCAGCCTTCTTAACGATGACTTTCAGGTTATCCTTGCTCAATACACCCCACTTGTAGTTGACATTTACAGTCAGGAACATGTTGTAGTCAACGTTAACCGGAGTACCATGGTTGTTGAAGTATGCCAAGTGAGTCGGGTCAGCTTTAGCTTCTGTAGCAGTAGACTTAGCTTTTGTCTCATCCCAGTTCATCATCTTCAATGAAGCATTGGTCGGCAACTTACCGTCAGTAGTACCCTCCTTATGCTCATAAGTGCTGGTTGCAGCATTCCAAGCCAAGCTGGTAGTGGTCTTATCAGTCAAGAACTTAACTTCACGCACAGCATAGTAGTCATACAAAGCATGTGCATAAACTTCATCACCAGTGGCCTTGTCAGCTACAGCAGCAGCTACCGGCTTATTATTCCAGTCAGTGAATGTGAAGTTCTTGGCAACGCTCAAGAAGCTACCGTCAATTTCAGCATCAACGAAGTTGTCGCTGATAGAACCGTCAATAGTCAACGGGTTGATGAAGTGTACCTCAAATTCTTGAACTGGAATAACATTGAAGCCATTGTATGCAACAACTAACTGTACAGGAACTTCCTTGCCAATCAACTTGAGGGCGGCATCAGTACCGTTCCAGTTATCTTTTTCGTGGAGACGGATGATACTGGAGCATTCATTTACGTTATTATCTAATGTTTCATCATAATTCCAAGGCAAGTTCTTCTTGTTTTCTGTAGCATCAGCACCCATCAGGTTATTGATAGTGGCAGCCAAATCATTAGATTGTTTGTAATCCATAATATCTGCATCCGTTCTACCGATGTTGTTGTTGTCACTCTTGTCTTTGTCTTCTGCTGTACCTTCAGTCTTATACCACAATTGAGTTTTGTCATCGCTTGTGACAAAGTCTTTCAAATGCGGATAAGTAGTCAAGTCTTTCATGCGTGTTTCGTCAAAGATAAACTTAACCCCTGCACACTCACGAATATACTGGATGAATTGAGCCAAGTTGGCTGGCTTTTCTTTGGTCGGTTCGTATACAAAGCCATTAACCAAGTCAGCTTCGATGTGGCTATAGTCTTTCAGCGTACAACCGTCAGTAATACCCGGATATACATGCGGGTCTTTCTGTGTTCCACCGTCATTTGCAGTAGTGTAAACAATCGGATTCACATTGAAGACACCTTCGCCCTTACCATTCTTCCAGAATGTACCTTGGTATGCAAACTTCTGTGCAGGAACAACGATTGTCTGCTTGAATGTCTGCTTGATATCACCATTCAAACCAGCTTCGTCAATGTACTTAACGTCGATTTCGAATGTAGAAGCATAAGTCTTGGTAGACTCATTGTAAGCCAATGTACCAACAGTCTTCGGGTTCATAGCCCAAACTAAGTTGTAAGACGTATTGTCTTCAGCATCGTGCAATAAAGCAAATACAAGGTCTTTATTGTTTTTAATCGCTTCCTTACCGTCTTTGCCAACTTTGTCAGAACCTTCTTGCCAGTCAGTAGCCACCTTAGAAACAGCTAATTTAGACAAATCTACCTTCTTGCCGTCTTTTCTCAGTTCAAGAATCTCCATATCTGTATAGATGCTGTGGAACTGAGTCTTACTCATACTCTGACCACCGTCGAACTTAACCATATGATAGATCTTCTCGTTCATTTCCTTAGAGAACAACTGCTGGAACATATCCTTGCAAGTTACAGTATCGTTCGGGAATGTAATGGCAGCAATCGTTTGATCCTTTTCACCGGTCCAACGAATCTTGATATAACGTACAGCAATCATGTTGCCATTATTCTTGTCCCACAATTCAGCACGAATGATAGGTTCGCGACCGATGGAAGTCTTGGAATATTCTGTATCTCCCAACTCTACGTCGTAAACTTCAGACTTCAGCGTGTAGCCGTCAGACAAGATGCGGCCGAATGCCTGTTCGTCAGTCTTACGGTCACCTTGCAGATACTTAGCTTTTGCTAAAGAGAAACGGAATTCCAGGCCATAGTCGGCGTAGTTCGTCAATTCCTTGTGAGAAGCGTGTTGTTTGTCAGTATAAGTATAGCATACAGTAACCAACGTTCTCAAGTCAAGTGGACTGTCATATGACTGCTTAACATCAACCAATTGTTCGTTGCCTGATTTATACAAGCAGAGAGAGTCATGATAATGAACGTATTTACCATCCTGCATTTCGTCTGCAAAATCAGTCGTGAAGTCCTTCGTGAAGTCAATCTTCTTGTTAGCCAAATAAGGATATACAGTAGATTCTTCGATACGGCTGTATTCGGAATTTACAAATACGTCTTTACCAGCTTCTTTCTCAGCATCTGTCAGGTTTTTGTCAGCAATAGGAGTCTTCAGAGAAGCCATCCAGAACTTTTCAAGTTTACCTTCACCGTGAGCGCTACCGGTTGTGCCGATGCTCTTGCCTACGTAATCTGCATTCTTCTTATAAAGAACAGTCATTACACCGTCTTTTACATCGTAGTCTACAACTTCGAGAGGCTTGTTCTGAGAAAGTTCAGGAGCAGCCTTTGTTACGTTCTGAGAGGTAAAGCATTCAAACATAGGAAGCTTAACATCTTCTTTCATCACACCGATGCTCGGGCTAATCTTGTAGCTTACCTCATTCTTTTCGGTAGAAATGCTGAGTGCCTTGGCGCCCTTTACAGCAGTGTGGTCCAAAACCGGGCGATCAGTGTGCTTAGACGGGTCTGCTTCGTGGTCAGCATAGTTCTTGGCAGCAAAAACCTGCGGTGTATACGTCAGTGTCAGCAGTTCAATTGAAGGAATGCCGTTGATGTGCGTAGTTGGAATCAGCGTAAGGCTGGTCAATCGGTGACCAATCAAAGCCATAACTTTAACACTCAGAGTTTCGACATCTGTAGCCAATTTCTTCAAATCAGCTTCAGAAATAAACTCACTTGCCAGACTCTCCTTCAGTTCTTTGATCTTAGTGTCAACAACCTCTAAAGATGCCAGTTTTTCCATTTCTTTTTCCAAAGCATCTTGTAATTTCTCTAAATCAGCTTCAGATACTCCACCTTCGCTTGAACCAGCCTTATCCAGAGCTTCCTGAGCTTTGGCTTTGGCTTCGTTTGCGGCAGTTTTGGCTTCATCTACGGCTGTCTGCAAAGTAGCAACTTTTGCATTTAGGTCATCAAGTGAAGCTTTTTTGTCCAGTTGTCCTTGCAAGTCCTTGATGTCGTCATCATAGTCCTTACAAGACGTGAACGTTCCTGCAGTGCCCACCATTAAGGCGCTGAACAGGATCACACTTAGAAACTTTTTGTTCATAATTGAAAACTTTAAATTTATAAATTTAAAAAAAATAAAAAGTGAATAATCTCTCATTTTAAATCCCTTTCGCATACTTGTTTTGTTGTCAAGTATTCCGTTACTTCGCAGGTAATGAAATCTTGTTAATTTCGTTAATAATCAGGGAATAAGGAGAAAATAGGTGGGGCTTGTCCAGAATAGTAAAAATCTGTTCGTTGGGATATTGGAAAGAGGATTGGAAGTCCAGAAAAGTGACAATGGGAAAGTAATGAAATGAGGCCTTCAAAAAATGGAAGTGTGTATTTTTAGCTCAAAAGATTGAATAACAGCATATTGATAGAACCGATGTGAGCTCCGTAAAGACAACACCATTCCGTTCCTCAAAACTCTGTTTGAAGATTCCGGAAAATGTGCGACAAATCTATTCTATCCTATCAAAAGCAGTAACGTCTTTTACACCATACACGCTCCACTTCTTACAAAAGAAATTACCCTCTGATTTGCCTCGTCAATCTTTCTGTTGCTGAAAGGCTTCAGATAGGTTTCCGTCACCGTGATGGAGGAGTGCCCCATGGCTTCCGATATGATTCCGGGGTGTATCTCGCAATGGTAAGCCATTGTGGCCCAGGTATGTCTGGCCGCATAGGTGCTGAGTGCCGACTGCATTCCCAGACACTGTCTGAGTACTGCCAAACGCTGGTTGAATGCCCTGAGTGCCGACTGGTATTCCCGGTATGCGGCTTCCGTACCTTCCTCGCTCTGCAGGATGGGAAACAGATAGGGGGAGTCGGGGTTCCTGTCCGCCACCATCCTGACCATCTGCATGGCTTCGGGTGTGAGTGACACGGTCAGTGCCCGTCCCGTCTTCCGCCTTCTGTAAGACAGTACATTCCCCTGCAGGTCCCTTTTGTGCAGGTACGCCAGGTCCACAAAGGGTATGCCCCTGAGCATGAACATGAGTACGAAGAAAATCCTTGTTCTCTGCTGTGCGTTTGGGAGCGTCCCTCCTTGCAGGCTCCTTTCCGTCTCCCTTACCAGGCTGCTGATGTCGGATGCCTTGAGCGCCTTCTTCTTGTCTGCCCGTGTGCCGGTATACACATGCTCGAACAGTCTGGGTACATACCGTATGTACTTTCTGTCCACCGCCCGATGATACACCGAGCGTACCGTCTTGATGTAGGTGGACACGGTGTTCCAACTGCAGTTCCTCTGCCTGAGGTAGTTTTCGAACCTCTTCAGTACGGTTGGGCTCAGCTTGCGCATGGGCATTGGTTGCCATTTGGTGAATGCCGAGAATGCATTCATCGCTGATTGGTAGATGTGTGCTGTCCCCCATCTGCCGCCTTCCCGGAGTTCCCCGATGACTGAGGAGAACATTTCTTGTAAGGTAATTTCATTTCTGCTCATTTCCAATTTATTTATAAAGAGTTTATCTTACAAGTATATACAATAAAATGAAGAAAAACAGAAGCTTATAATGTATTTTTCATTTTAGCCAGTCTTTCAGAATGCCCCCAAATATATTTCTTATATTTGCGAAAAAAGTCGCATTGAAAAAAAATCGCAATATGAATAATCCATTTAAATTCAGTACCATTGTAGACGGTGAATACTTTACGGATAGAGTAGCGGAATAGGGAAGAGTAAGAGAGATACTTGCAAGTGAAAATCGCCTGATATTTATTAGTCCACGACGTTTCGGCAAGACCAAAGTAACGAAAGGATTGTCACGTCCCGTTTTTCAGTTGAACCTGCAGTTGGTAACAGGCACTGCCGACTTTGCCGCACGATTATTGTGGATTATGCTTCAGCAATATCCTATGGAACGCCTGGAGTATCTCATCACTCACTTTCATTTTATTCCCACCATTTCAACCAATCCATGACAGATGGCATAGAAGTTTCATTTCAGCCGCCAATGGATGAAACAGACAAGAAGGTATTGATAGGCTTAGCTGTAGAGATGAGGGTTCCAGTCTTCCTTTTCTACAAGGTGTCGGCATTGATTCTCCAAGTACTGCCTTTGGCAGTTTAAAGCTGCTTGGGCAACAAGATATGTGATACGCAACGAAGAGTATGAACTGGATGCTCCTTTCTTTCTTGTCGATATATACAAAGATGGCTATTTCCGTTTTCCTAAGAAGGAAAATGGAAATAGCCGTTTCTAGTATGGAATATCTAGCTTATATCATTTTGGGTAATTGATTCTTCTGCCCAATACGTCATTGCGCATTTCCCGTTCACTACGATAGAGCTTCCCGTCTTTCAGGAAATAGTAAGCAGGATATCCGGCAAACTCAATTGTAGCATATTCCAAATTATCTGCACTTTTACAGACTTGCCAAGTACCTTCATAAGTCAGCGAGTCGTTAAACTGGATAAGTGTGGTTGAATCCGCTTTAAGTTCAAAGCGTACTCCTTCTTCCGTAAAAAAAGTGCCGCCAAAGGGATGGCTACTGCTTTTTCCGGTACAGGCTACTAACACACAGATACCCATCAAGAGCATTGAAGAATAAATAAATCTTTTCATCTTCATCTGTTTTTATTTAATCAATAAAGGGTATCCCATTAAGGAATACCCTTTAATATATCAGTATCTAACGATCTTTACTTATCGTGTACCAGGAGTTCCAGAGTTAGGAGCTACAGTAATCTCATAAACATTGATGAGAGTTTTCCACTTATAACCGTATTCAACCGGGATAAACAGCTTATAAGCTTTGTTAACCGGAGTACCGCTATAGTTGTAATAAGTCAAGACTTTTTCTTTGTCACCGTCACCATCGATATCTTTTTCTTCATATCTGATTTCAATGTTTGCAGGCAACTTACCATTTGTATAACCTTCTTCTGGTTCCAAGTTACCGTCAGTCAGTTTCAAGTTAGTCTTGATCTTAGTAACATCCAGAATATTGTCAGAACCAGCCTTCAACGGCCAAACAGCTTCTCTTACTTGATAGAAGTCATACAATGCTTTTGGCAGACCAGTTGTGTTTTCCACAATCTGCTTGTTGTCATTCCAAGAGTAGTAAGTGAATGCACCAGTTACATCAATTGAGCTACCTTCGTTCTTGGCGTCAACGAAGTTGTCGATTTCGCCCTTCTTAACTTGCAACGGCTCAATAATATTTGCTTCGTATTGCTTAACAATGCCTACATTCTTTGCATTATTGCAGAGATCAGCAACCAAGTTGATGGGAACCATCTTACCAACCAATGCCTTAGCAGCTTCTGTCGGTTGATTAGTGAAATCTGTAACAGCATGATCAGGAACAGCTTCTTGCAACTTGATGTTGTACGTCAGCTCGTCTGCGTTCAAAAGGTTAGCCTTGTGATTTACGATTGTTGCTGCTAATTCTCCCTTAATCCACAATTCTGTATCATTGTTTCTCAACTCAGCCTTCACTTCAGTACCATCGTTCCAAATATAAGTATAGTTGGCGATTCTTGCCTTATCGAATACGAATCTTACGCCTTCTTCTGCATAGTAAATGCCGTTAGCATTTTCAGGCATAGTGTGGTCAGGTTGCATCGGACCAAAAGCAGGATAATAGAACTTCGTATTAGCTACATTCTTATCTGTATAATAGATAGCGCCAGCAGCACCTTCAGTAGGTTTCACACCTCTGTCATCCAAGAAACCGTTCAACAAGTCAGTATAGATGTTACATGTCGGGTTAGTACCGTCAACAACATTCCATGCCGGATTAGATTCTTTGGTTCCATAAACGATCGGGTTGATGTTGAATATCTTATATTCCTTTTCACCTTTCCAGTATGTACCCATGTGGCCCCATACATTTAAAGCAGGCATATAGACAGTTCTTGTCATCACAACGGTAATATCAGCATTGATACCCTTAGGATCTTTGTAGATAACAGTCTTCGTGAACGTCTTCTCTTGCTGACCAGGCCAGAACACACCAAGATCTTCTTCGTTTAATGTCCACAAAATATTGTGAGACTCAACGCCTTCTTCCGGATCTTTCAAATCTTCAGCTGTACCAGCTCCCTCACCTACAATGAATTCAGTATAGATAGCATGGAATTCGTTCTTTGTCATACCACCTTCTTTAGCCTTGTCGTAAATCATGGTATTCATCATTTCTGTATCGACAAGGTTCTTAACTTTACAAGAGAACAATACCGGGTTGAACGGAACTGCCAGTTCTTTTCCTTCCATTGTCCATTTAACCTTCAAGTAACGTTGAGCAACCAATGCATTGCCATTTACAGAGTCGATCAATTCTACGCAAACAATAGGCTCACGACCTACGGCTGTTGCAGATCCAGAGATGTCATATACTTTAGCAGACATTTTACCATTCATCGGAGAATCGATTTCTGCAAATTTTTGTTGGTCAGTCTTGTTGTCATTGTCGTTTTCAGGAATATAAGCGGCTTCTGCCAGACGGAAACGGAATGTCAGACCATAGTCCTTGTAGTCTACCAAATCCTCATGTGCGGCATGATCATTGGCTTTGTCACTAACACAAACTTTTACCAATTTCTTTAAATCAAGAGGTTGGTCATAAGCTTGGTAATAGTCAACTAAAGCATTTGCATTTGATTCATACAGACATACTGAGTCATGATAGTGAACATAGAAATCACCGTTTCCATCATTCTGTATTTCGTCTGCGAATTCACCTGTTATGGTTTCTCCAAAATCAGTTCTGCTGTTAGCCAAATACGGCAATTTGATAAGCTCTTCAATACGAGCATATTCAGAGTTTACATAAACGCCATCAATAGTACCAGCTTCAACATCCTTAGCTTCGTCTTCTGTATAGTTTTCTGCAGAAATAGGAGCTTTCAAAGAAGCCATATAGAATTTCTCCTTATTGCCTTCCTTAGTGGTAGAGAGCTGTTGACCTAAGAAATCAGAATGTTTTTTGAATGTAACTTCCAGTACACCTTCCTTGTCAATATTGTGACCTGTAACTTCGATCGGGCTATTGTTTGTAATTGTTGTACCGTCAGCATTCTTTGTCATTATATTTTCAGACTTGATGCAGTCAAATGACGGAGTCAGGATATCTTGAGTACGAACACCTACACTCGGGCTTACATGGAAATAAGCCTTATTCTTCTCAGTAGCGATGTAACGGGCTGTACCGGCATCTTTGTGGTCTAACACAGGACGGTTAGTGTGGCCCGAAGGATCAGACGTATGTGTAGGCATTGCCTCATACTTCTGAGGAGTATACTGCAAAGTGGTAAAAGTCATAGCAGCAATACCGTTGATATGCTGAGTCGGGATCAGAGCTAGACTAGTCAGACGGTGTCCAATCAATTTAACCACCTCAGCGGTCAGGGCATCAACCTTTGCAGCCAAAGCTTGTAATTTTTCGTCTGTAACGAAGCCTCCTTCAAGCTCTTTCTTTAAATCTGCAATTTTCTTGTCCACAGTCTCCAATGAGGCCATTTTGTCAATTTGCTTCTGCAAGTCTGCCTGCGCTTTCTCCAGAGCGGCTTTTAAGGCTGCAATTTCTTCAGAAGAAGATCCACCTTGTCCTGCTTTGTCCAATGCTTCTTTAGCTTTGTCCAGTGCTTCTTGTGCTGCTGTTTTAGCATTAGAAGCTTCAGTTTTGGCTTCAGCGATAGAAGTCTCCAAAGCACTTACTTTAGAGTTCAATTCATCAAGTGAAGCTTTCTTGTCCAGTTGTCCCTGCAAGTCCTTGATGTCATCATCATAGTCCTTACAAGACGTGAACGTTCCTGCAGTACCAGCCATTAAGGCACTGAACAGGATCACACTTAGAAACTTTTTGTTCATAATTGAAAACTTTAAATTTATAAATTTAAAAAAATAAAAAGTGAATAATCTCGCATATTTGGTATTACTTTCTCTTATTTTTTTGTTAAAATTTTCCGTTACTTCGCAGGTAACGGGAATCTATATTTAATCAATTATATAAAAAGATGTTTAATACAGTTTCGATACATCTATAATTGTTTATAATATTTTAAATGAATAAAGATAAGGAGGGGCTTATAGGTGGAATTCTTATAATAGGACTAAGAAATAAGATTGAGGTGAAAGAGACTCAAAAGGTTTGCAAGACAGGGGAAAATATAAAGTCTTATTTTGTAGTACTTTGATATAAGAAAAGGTGGCTGAGAAACAAACAAGGCGATCCTTCCCTTCAAGAGAAGTCTCTTGCGGGAGGAATAAATAAGTACATATTTAGACTATTCTATCAATAAAAAGCAAAAAAACTATGCCGAAATTCCATTGCTTTTCACAAAAGAAATTACCTTCTCATTTGCCTCATCAATCTTCTTGTCGTTGAAGGGTTTGAGATAGGTTTCAGTAACATTTATCGATGAGTGTCCCATCGCTTCAGAAATAATTCCAGGGTGAATCTCGCAATAATATGCCATTGTAGCCCATGTGTGTCTTGCCGAATACGAGCTAAGATGTGAACTCATGTTTAAATGTGTTTTTAAAGTTGATAACTGATAGTTAAAACGTCTCAGAGCTGATTGATACTCTTTATAAGCCGCTTCGGTACCCTCCTTGCTATGTAATATTGGAAATAAATAAGGTGAGTTTTCGTCCTTATTGGACACCATGCGTACCAACTGCAAGGCTTCAGGGGACAGAAGTACCCGCAAGGTGTGACCAGTTTTTCTTCTACGATAGGATAATACATTCCCTTGCAGGTCTTTCTTGTGCAAGAAAGCTAAATCGACAAATGGGAGACCACGCATCATAAACATAAAAACAAATAGCATTTTGGCCTTTTGAAGGCTTGAGGAAGGAATCCTTTTGGACAAATCCATTTCTGTCCCGCGAACTAAAGTTCCTATATCCGAAGCTTCCAAAGCTCTTTTCTTGTCTGCTTTAGTTCCTGTATACACATGTTCAAATAATCTAGGAGTATAACGGACACATCGTAAATCTACAGCTCGATTGTAAGCCGAGCGAATGACTTTCATATAGGTGGAAACGGTATTCCAACTACAATCCCGTTGACGCAGGTACATTTCAAAACGTTTTAAAACCACTGAATTCAGTTTGCGCAGATGCAAATTCTGATAGTTGTTGAATACGGAAAACACATTCAATGTGGATTGGTAAATATGGGCTGTTCCCCATCTTCCATTTTTCCGAAGCTCTCCAATAATAGTTGACAGCATTTCTTGTAAGGTAATCTCTTTCATCTTCAATTTTAATTATACATTTCTTATTTATAATATGTATAAGGGTAACTCCTCTGTAATACAGAACACACGTACAAATACGCTAATAGCTGGGGCAACAACAATTCCATTAACAAAAAAGTGCGCTTAAATGCAGATTTTTCGATTAATTATAAAAAAACAGCATTATTATTTGCTCATTTATAGAAAAACGATTATGTTTGCACGGAAAATTCCTCCGTTACCTGCGAAGTAACGGAATTTTTTAACAAAAGCATTGTGGGAAAAGGAATGCCGGAAATGAGAAATTATTCACTTTTTATTTTTTAAATTTATAAATTTAAAGTTTTTCAATTATGAACAAAAGTTTCTAAGTGTGACCCTGTTCAGTGCCTTGATGATAGGTGCGACAGGAACGTTCACGTCTTGTAAGGACTATGATGACGACATCAAGAACTTGCAGGAACAACTGGGCAAGAAAGCTTCACTTGAAGAGCTGGCTGCAAAAGTTTCGACTTTGGAGACAGCTGTCAACGATGCTAAAACAGCTGCCAACGAAGCTAAGGACAAGGCTCAGGAAGCTTTGGACAAGGCCGGTTCGGCAGAAGGTGGTGTTTCTGATGACGACTTGAAAGCTCTGAAGAAAGAACTGCAAGACCAAATCGACAAGTTGGCTTCTTTGGACATCGTAAACCAAAAGATTGCGGCTCTGAAAGAAGAATTGAAAGGCGACTTCGTTACAGACGAGAAGCTGAAGGACTTGGCTGCTGAAATTGACAAGGTAAGTGCTGAGGTGATGTCCCTGATTGGTCATCGTCTGACCAGCCTGGCCGTAATCCCTACCAGCCACATCAACGGTATTGCCGCCATCACGCTGACTACCCTGCAATATACCCCGCAGAAGTATCAGGCTATGGCTAAGCATACAACTCAAGACCACACTACGACTCCGGTTTTGGACCACGTAAATGCTGCTGCTACAGCTAACTTTATTTCTACAGATTACAACGAGGCTTATTTCCATGTAAGCCCCAGCGTAGGTGTCCGTACTTCAGATATTGAATTGCCCTCATTTGATTGCATCACATCTGAAAATATTATGACCAAGGCTACCGGTGCTGATATTAAGACTAACAGCCCGATTCAACCGGTTAAGTACGACATCAATAAGGACGTGCTGACAGTAAAATTCAAAAAGACAGTCAAGGGTTCTATCGCTGCAACGACTGCCGGCGACAAGGAAAAGTTCTACATGGCATCTTTGAAAGCTCCTATCGCTGCTGAAAACTATACAGCTGCTGAAAAGAAAGCTTTTGACGAACAAGGTACTAAGGTGTATGTGAACTCTGAATATGTACGTCTGCACGAAGAGGTTAAGGTTCCGTATCTGGTTAATAGCAAAACTGACTTTAGCAAAACTATGACCGGTAAGTTTGCCGATGAAATCCAGAACGACGGCAAAGAAGACTTCTATGTACACTATCATGACTCTGTATGCGTATACGAATCTAAAGCCAACGAATATGTAGACTTTAAGCAACCTTATAACGAGCCGCTTGATTTGAAGAAATTGGTGAAGGTTTGTGTTACAGACGCTAAAGATGCTAAAACTAACCACGCTAACCATGCAAATCTGGCAAACTACAAGGATTATGGTCTGACATTCCGTTTCTACATCCCTACTGCTCCTTATAACACATTGGGTGGCGTAGATGGTAACACCAACAAGACAGACCAGCAGAAATTTGCCAAGCTGGATTCTCACGAAAACGGTATCATGTCTTCCAAGGTTTACACTGTCGAAGGTACTTCTGCAACAGCTGTAGGTCGTGAGCCTATCGTTCGCGTGGAACTGGTGGATACAGTAAACAATGCTTTGGTTGCCATGCGTTACCTGAAAGTGAAATGGGTGAAAGAAGCTGGCGAGAGAGAGTTGTCTCATGCTTTTGCTGATTCTATCTATTACTGCAGCAACTACACCGGTCGCATCGGTACTCAGGAAATGAATGAGGACATCTACGACAAGGCTAAAGAAGGTGGTATGACCAAGCAGGAATTCCACGCCGTTTATACTCAATTTGATGGTACAAAGGGTGCCGGCGAAGGTACGGCTTCTGTGATTGCCAACTCTGAAGCTGGTGTAGAATCTTACAACATCATCTGGACACTGACTCATGCAGACATCGTTAAGAAGTATCCGAACTGGAACAACCAGGAAAAGATGAGCTTCAGCAAGGTTTGCTACTACTCCGATCCTACAGGTGCATATCCTACATTGAAGATTACTTTGACACGTACTATCTACAAGCCGGTATTCAACCTCTGGGGTTACGATGGCCGCTACTGGAAGAACGACAATGAATGGTCCACATTCAATGTAAACCCGATTGTTTACAATACCGAGGAATCCAATCCGGCATGGTCTAACAATACAGAGAATAACCCGACATGTAACATCTACACAGACTTGCTGAACGGTTTCCTGAACGACCTCGGAGTTAAACCGACAACCGGTTTGGGCGGCGCAATCTGGTATGCCGATGCACTGCGTGCCGGTAAGAAGTTCTTCTATTCCGGACTGTATCCTTATGCTGCCAGCGGCCACCAGGGTGTGAAAGGTGGTGCTTATTCAGAGGAAGGTGCCCGCTTCGTGTTCGACAAAGAAAAACTGGAAGCTGCCAATTCTGCTTACAAGTACGAATATTTCAACGGTACAAGCGTTGTTGAAAAGACTGCGACTGTAAGTCCTGACGGAACAATCCTGTACATCGACGGCAAGAAAGCTGCTGAGATTGTGAACTACGCTCCCAACAAGCTGGATGCCAATGAAATCACTTACAACATCAAGTTGGAAGAAGTAAACCCGACTCACGCACCGCGTAGCGGCGACGCTCCGACAGAAGCTGCCAAGGCTCTCGTAGGCAAGTATGTCCCCATCAAGTTGGTTGCCGACGTATGCTACAAAGATGCTTGTGCTGCTGGTTCTCTGCTGGCTGCTGCCCACACTGCAACTATCAAGGAATATGATGCATTTATCATCGAACCGTTGACAGTAACTACAGGTGAAACTGAGAACTTTACTGATGCAACTGTAGGTGGTAGTACAATTGACGTTAAGGGTGCTTTCACTTATGTTTCTTGGAATGCTGACGAATCAGGCAAGAAGTATATTGTAGCCAATACTACCGGCTTGCAGAAAGCTTTGTGGGAATTCTACGAAGTAGTTCCGGGCGAATGGATGACAGACCAAATCAAGTCTAACTTGAAACTGGTTAACGGTAACTTGGTTCCGACTGATGGTGTAACAAACGGTCCTCTGCCTTCTAATACCAAGGTTGTTTACAACCAGGCAGATGAAACTCTGACTTACAACAACTACAGCGGTACTCCGGTTAACTGGGATTACAAATTGTTCATCCCTGTGAAGTTCGGTTACAAGTGGAAGACATTCACTTTGACATTCGAAGTTGATGTTAAGAAGAACTCTGGTACTCCTGCTCAAAGATAATCATCACTGCAGATAACTAATAAAAGAGAGTGTTTCCGGAAAAGAAGCACTCTCTTTTCTATAAAAACAAAAGAACAATGAGACGAACGATTTTGGCTATGTTGACAATAGCTTTCGGTTTTTTATATTCTTGTACCAATACTAACAGTACAGAGTCTACTCATTCTTTCGCCGGTACATTCATAACGGAAAATGGCGTGAGGTTTGAACTCCGTGCAGACTCAACCACCCTCATCACTTTCTCTGATTCAGTGAAGTATGAAGGTACATGGAAGTCTTGCAAGGCCGAAGACCACTTAGAGTATGCCAATATCGAATTTGGAGGTTATCAGGAATACTATTATTTAAAAGATGAAAAGCTTTACCGAAGTGAGCGCGAAATGCGCCACGATGCTTTGGGAACAAAAGTGAAATATCAGGAATAAACTGAAGAGTAAAACATTTGCATAGAAGAGGCTATCTCAAGTGCATTTTGAGACAGCCTCTTGCTTTTTTCAGCAATTCACCATTTAGACAGTTGTACGCAGCAAAAGTGACAAGAATTTATAAGAGTTTGAACAATATAACAAGCTATCTTCTTATGTACTCAGCAGAATCAAGCAAAGCCGGCCTAGAAATATAGTGTGATTCTCATAAGAGATTATATGCTTAGCCCAAAAGCCACTGAAAGAATTATCACAGAGGCCGTTGAAGCAGTGAAGGACTGGCAGGCTTTAAGAGTAAAGCCAGAAATAGGTAGACAGGAAATGGATAGATTCATAAACTTATTCTAGCTAATTTATACCCGAAAAGATATAATCTCTTTCTCCTTTAATCTTTTTATACCCTTATGGGTGTAATAACGAAAATATATTCTATCTTTGTACCCCAAAGGGTATAAAAATGGAATATACGGAACAAACAACATTATCCAAATATGTAAAAGCGATGCGTAAGCAGTACAATCTGACCCAAGTGGAACTTTCGGAAAAGTCAGGAGTAGGCTTGCGCTTTGTCCGTGAATTGGAGCAAGGCAAACAGACGCTGCGGTTGGACAAGGTAAACCAGCTACTGTCTTTGTTCGGCAGCGAAGTTGGCGCAGTACCTATAACTAAAACTGACGAATGATGAAGCAGGCATTGATAAATCTCCGAGGAATAAAAGCCGGTATCCTCACAGAGGATGAGGATGGCTATACCTTCCAGTACGATACGGAATTCCTGCAGTCGGATGTTGCAGAAGCTGTCAGTCTCACATTACCCTTGACAGAGAAAGCCTATCACGACAAAGTGCTGTTTCCTTTTTTCGACGGGCTGATACCCGAAGGATGGCTGCTTGACATTGCGGAAAAGAACTGGAAAATAGATGCACGTGACCGAATGTCACTGTTGCTGGCGTGCTGTAAAGACTGTATCGGTGCAGTGGGTATCGAACCTATAAATGAGGAGGATTAAAAATGGCAAAATGTCTGTATTGCTACAAAGAACTGAATGGAAATGAGAGGGATTTCCACAAGGCTTGCTCAAAAAAGATATTCGGGACACTAGAGGCGCCTATATTGCCTTATACGCACAATAATCTCAACGATTTGGCAAGGCAGGTAATTCGCAGTCAGACCACACTGACCGGAGTGCAGGCCAAATTATCATTGGATATCAACAAAGGAAGTAAAAACGAGCCTGGACGATTTACGATTGTAGGCTTATGGGGGCGCTATATTTTGAAGCCGCAAACCGAACGGTTCGGCAATCTTCCCGAATTAGAGGATCTGACAATGCATCTTGCGGAGATAGCCAAGATACGAGTTGTGCCGCATAGCCTCATCCGCTTTGAGGATGGTGAATTATGCTATATCACCCGGCGCATAGACCGCACGAATGAAGGAGGGAAATTGGCTATGGAAGACATGTGCCAACTTTCTGAAAAACTCACTGAACAAAAATACAAAGGTTCTTATGAACAGATTGCGAAGTTAGTGCTGAGATATTCATCCGCTCCCAAATTGGACCTGGTGAATTTCTGGGAGCAAGTCGTCTTTTCATGGATAACCGGTAATGCCGACATGCATTTGAAGAACTTCTCGCTTTATAGTCCCCAACAAGAGGTATATACGCTCACACCAGCATATGACATGCTGTCTACCGCATTGGTGATGCCTGAAGACACCGAAGAACTTGCACTTACACTAAACGGCAAAAAACGTAAATTAAAGAAGGCTGACTTTGTCACGTCCATACGGGCGTCGGGATTGGACGAAAAAGTAATAGAAAACCTCTTCAAGAAACTCTTGAAAGTAGAAACCAAATGGATGGAGTTCATCAGTCTCTCTTTTCTACCGGAGGAGATGCAAATATCATATAAAGACATGATAAGCATAAAACTCAATATGCTGAAATGATACGAAACCCAACAAGGATTTCCTCTTTCTATCGCCCTTCTCTCTTTACTTCAATCCACCTTCTGAAGAAAGGGTCATCCAGTTCATACCCCTCATTACGTATCACATATCCTTGTTGTCCAAGTCGCTTCAAGCTACTGAAAGCTGTACTTGGAGAATCAATACCGACAGCTTGTAGAAAAGGAAGACTGGACGGAGTCCCCATCTGCATAGTTAAGCCTATCAAGACTTTTTTATCTGTTTTATTGAAAGTGCTCCATAAACGTTCATAATCCATATCGTGTACATGGGTCAACTCCGTAATGGCAGTTTCCACCAAAGTATCACTGTAACCGTTTTGTTTCCAGTTATTCCATGTCTGGTAAGCCAGTTGCTGGGTGTAATAGGGATGACAATTGGTGAACGACAGAATGCTGCGGCCTATCGTTTCAGCATCCATATCCTCACCCAAGAGAAGAAAGCCATTCTTGAGAAACTCATAGAAGTTATCTTGAGGAATCTTACCCAACTTCATCAAATATCCAAAATGATAGAAAGGGGATTTCTTTTTTTCGAAGATTTCCTGCATCATCGATTCCTGGCTACCTAAGAAAATGTAATTGGCATGGTTGTAAGTCTGTAGAATAGACCTCAATTTTTTATCCAGATTCTTGTCCAATGTACGTATTTCTTGGAATTCGTCCAGTACTACAATCGGTTTCTTGTGTGGATTCTTCATTCCCAGTTTATCAATCAGTGTGAATACATCCTCTAACAGAATGAAGCCATCCATTGACGGCTGAAATGAAACTTCTATGCCATCCGTCATGGGATTGGTTGAAATGGTGGGGATAAAACGAAAGTGAGTGATAAGATGTTTCAGACGTTCCATAGGATATTGCTGAAGCATAATCCACAATAATCGTGCGGCAAAGTCGGCAGTGCCTGTTACCAACTGCAGGTTCAACTGAAAAACGGGACGTGACAATCCTTTCGTTACTTTTTGAACGAGGCTGGTCTTG
Source organism: Bacteroides sp. AM41-16 (assembly GCF_003603495.1). NCBI lineage: Bacteria > Pseudomonadati > Bacteroidota > Bacteroidia > Bacteroidales > Bacteroidaceae > Bacteroides > Bacteroides sp. AM41-16. Next base: position 146,808 of record NZ_QTNE01000013.1, read on the forward strand.
CCGAAACGTCGTGGGCTAATAAGTATCAGGTGATTCTCACTTGCAAGTATCTCTCTTACTTTTTCTTGTTCCGCTACTCTATCCGTAAAGTATTCACCGTCTACAATTGTACCGAATTTAAATGGATTATTCATATTGCGACTTTTTTCAATGCGACTTTTTTCGCAAATATAAGAAATATATTTGAGTTCATTCTGAAAGACTGGCTAAAATGAAGAAATACATTATAAACTTCTGTTTTGCTTCATTTTATTGTATATACTTGTAAGGTAAACCTTTTATAAATAAATTGGAAATGAATAGAAATGAAATTACCTTACAAGAGATGTTCTCCTCAGTCATCGGGGAACTCCGGGAAGGCGGCAGGTGGGGGACGGCACACATCTACCAGTCAGCGGTGAATGCATTCTCGGCATTCACCAAATGGCAACCGATGCCCATGCGCAAACTGAGCCCGACCGTACTGAAGAGGTTCGAAAACTTCCTCAGGCAGAGGAATTGCAGTTGGAACACTGTGTCCACCTACATCAAGACGGTACGCTCGGTGTATCATCGGGCGGTGGACAGAAAGTACATACGGTATGTACCCAGACTGTTTGAGCATGTGTATACCGGCACACGGGCAGACAGGAAGAAGGCGCTCGAAGCATCAGACATCAGCAGCCTGGTAAGGGAGACGGAAAGGAGCCTGCAAGGAGGGACGCTCCCAAACGCACAGCAAAAAACAAGGATTTTCTTCGTACTCATGTTCATGCTCAGGGGCATACCTTTCGTGGATCTGGCATACCTGCACAAAAGGGACCTGCAGGGAAATATACTATCGTACAGACGACGGAAGACGGGACGGGCGCTGACCGTGTCACTCACACCCGAAGCCATGCAGATGGTGAGAATAATAGCAAACAAGGACAAGGACTCTCCTTATTTATTCCCCATATTACAAAGTGAGGAAGGATCGGAAGCCGCATACCGGGAATACCAGTCGGCACTCAGGGCATTCAACCAGCGGCTGGCAGTACTCAGGCAGTGCTTGGGAATGCAGTCGGCACTCAGCACCTATGCAGCCAGACACACCTGGGCTACAATGGCTTACCATTGCGAGATACACCCCGGAATCATATCGGAAGCCATGGGGCACTCCTCCATCACGGTGACGGAAACCTATCTGAAGCCTTTCAGCAACAGAAAGATTGACGAGGCCAACCAGAGGGTAATTTCTTTTGTAAGAAGCGGAGCGTGTACAGTATAAAAAACGTTACTTCTTTTGATAGGATAGAATAGATTTGTTGCGCATTTTCCGGAGTCTTCAAAATGAGTTTTGAGGAACGGAATGGCGTTGTCTTTACGGAGCTCCAATCGGTGCTATCAATATACTGTCATTCAACCTTTTGAACTGAAAAATACACACTTTCATTCTTTGAAAGCCTCATTTCATCACTTTCCCACTGTCACTTTTCTGGACTTTCAATCCTCTTTCCAATATCCTAACGGGCTGATTTTTACTATTTTGAACAAACCCAACCTATTTTATCCTTATTCCTTGATTATTAATGGAATTAACAAGATTTCATTACCTGCGAAGTAACGGAAAAAATCATATAATCAACAGCTATGTGAAAGGGAATGAAAATGAGAGATTATTCACTTTTTTATTTTTTAAATTTATAAATTTAAAGTTTTCAATTATGAACAAGAAGTTTCTAAGTGTAATCCTGTTCAGTGCCTTAATGGTGGGCACTGCAGGAACGTTTACGTCTTGTAAGGACTACGATGATGACATCGAGAATTTGCAAGGACAAATTGACAAGCTTGCGACTAAGGAAGATATGACTTCTCAAATCGCAGCTTTGCAAGCAGCCTTGGATGCCGCAAAAACAGAAGCTGCAGCTGCAAAGACTTCAGCAGAAGAAGCTGTGAAGAAAGCTAATGACGCTGCATCTACTGCAACAGAAGCTGAGAAAGCTGCCGCTCAAGCCGCTCTTGATGCTGCCAATGCAAAAACAGAGGCAATTAAGGCTGCTCAAGATGAAGTAGCCAAAGTAAAGGCACAGTTGGAGTCTACTATCGATTCTAAGTTCGATGCTGCAAAGAAGGAACTTGCGGCAACAATCAATGACTTGACTGAAAAGGTTACGAAACTGACAGGCTTGACTACGGAGATGATTACAAGTCTGGATCTTCAGACAGCAAATCCGAAACTGGAACTGAACTATGCACAGCTTCCTGCTAAGCTGAATCCGAACGCCAGCGTGAAAGATGCAAAATCATACGAATTCGGTAAAGGATTTACTGGCAGCTTCACAATCAATGCCAATGAGATTTACACAACTCCGGCTAGTTTCATGATTTCTGTAGCTCCCGTAAATGCTGTTGTGACAAACGAGATGTTCTCTCTTATCAATAGCAAGGGTGAAGCTCTCAGTGATATTACACTCAGCACAGAAGCATACGACGGCTTGTTGACCAGATCTGTTTCTAACGGTCTCTACGAAGTTAAAGTAGAACTGAACAAAGAGGCTGATCTCGAAGCTTTTGGTAAAAAAGTAGTAAGTGAGGATAAGAGCGTCCTATTTGCACTTGCAGCAACTAAGGATGCAAGAACTGTAACATCAACTTATGATATTACTGCGAAATCAGCACTGAAAACTTATACTAAGGCAGATGAGATTGCAAAGAACTCAACTATTCAATCTACGATAGAAGTTAAAAAGGATTTGACAGCTTATGAAAATCCATCTGCTACTGCGACACCTAATACAGAGAAATGTTACCCTGTAGCAAGTGGTGAAGCATTCCAAATCAATGTTGCTTCAAAAGAAGGAACCAGCCCTATCATGGGTAGCTATGTTGTTGTTGATATTGATAATAAGGCTCTTTCTACAACAGACAAAGCTGCTATCAAAAGCTTGACTATTGCAGGTGTAGAAACTGTTAGCAAAGACAACAAATTCGATATCACAATTAGTGGTGCTTATGCCAAGGGCGTAGTAGTACCTTTGAAGGTGGTTACTATCGACTATACCGGAGTTGAACAATCAGTAATCGTTTGGGTGAAGGCTGGTAATGGTTCTGAAATAGCTAGTGAAGCTAAATACGTAATCACTCCGACTGCATATGTCGATGCTCCGACTACTTACGCTTATGCAGGCCTGGCTAAATTCACAGTTCCTGCCGGTGCTGCCAAGTTCGACTTGAGCATTTATGCTAAGGATGAGATTAATATCACAGAAACTGCTAATGTACTTGATGGTATTGTATTCACATTCTACAAAGCTGACGGTAAGACTGAGGCTACTAAGATTGAAGATATCGCAAACGCTAAATTGACAGCTACAGTTGACCTCCAGACAATGAAGAATGACAAGGTTTACGAAGGTATCGTTAAATTCTTTGATGCTGAAGGTACATTCTTGTCACAAAGTACCATTTCTGTACAGAAAGTATTGCCGACTACATTGCCGGAAGGATTCTCTATCAAGACTAACCAGCTGGATGCTCAAGGCGTTTACAACTGCTACTTGATTCCTAACGATTGGACTGCTAAGAAGGCTATAGAAGGTACAATGGAAATGAAACAAGTATTCAACTTCGGTAAGGGTGAAGCAAAGGATTATCTGATAACATTTGCTGCTGCTATGGTAAACGGTGATAAGACTGTTGACAATGGTGTAACTGGTGCAGAAACTTTGTCTGTAGTTGAAAAGTACATTGACAATAAGACTCAGCATGCTACAACTGCAGTGTACAACTATGGTAAGATTTCTTCTGAGAAGAAAGATGGTGCCTTTGTTAATTACACTATCGACGCTGCTTCTTTCCCGACTGTATTCAATTGCATCTACAACGATACATACACTTGGAGATGGGCTACTAAGGATGACCTTGGTTTGAAAGCTACTGCGACATTACCTTATAGCACAGAACTGACTTATGGTAAAGATGTTACTGTAGAGTATGCTAAGTATATTAAGGGTATCAGCTCTCGTGACAGTGAATATAGTGCACTTTTGAGCGCACCTTATGAAAAGTCATTGGAAATTAAGGAAGCCCACTTGGTATCCAATGCCAACGGTGAAGTGGATGAATACTTCACTGTAAACATCGAGGAAGGTAAAATCACTGGTTTCACCGTAAATTCTAAGGCAACTAACCCGACAGCTGCTGTTCCTTCTACATTGAAGATTACAGTTGTTGACATGTACAAGCACGAACGTGTTATCGAACTTGGCATGACTGTAAACAAACGCTAATCAATGTATTCCTAAATAAGTCCTTTATTATGGAGGACTTATTTAGAGAAACCTTGAAATAACATTAGAATCCCTGGCTTCTTTGAGGCCAGGGATTTTTTGGCAGTATCCATAATTTTGTGTAAATAGAAACGGGATTCAGTTA